>CAYRCO010000019.1:0-22598 GCA_964422775.1 uncultured Rhodovibrio sp. | reverse complement strand
CTGCGCCAGTTGACCGGCCTCACCCCGCCCGCGGCCGCCGCCGCGGTGCGGCGGCCGGGCGACGGCTGGCTGCGGGTCTTTCCGGCGGCCGCGCTCGCGCTGTTCCTGGCGCCGATCGGTGCGGGCCTGCTGTTCACCTGGCTGCCGGCGTTCGGCTGGTTCCCCGCACTTGGCGGCGAGCGCCTGACGCTCGCGCACTGGCAGGAAATGCTCGCCACCCCCGGCCTCGGCGAGAGCGTGCGCCTGACCCTGATGAGCGGCGGGCTCGCCACCCTGATCGCGCTTGCGATCGTGATCGGCTTCGTCGCCGCCGCCCAGGGCACCCGCACGATGGCCCGGGTACGCCGCTTCCTGGCGCCACTCCTGGCGGTGCCGCACGTCGCGGTCGCGATCGGGCTCGCCTTCCTGATCGCGCCCAGCGGCTGGGCGGCGCGGCTGGTCTCGCCCTGGCTCACCGGCTGGGACGTGCCGCCGGCGCTGACCACCGTTCAGGATCCCCACGCCCTCGCCCTGACAGCGGCGCTGGTGGTCAAGGAGGTGCCCTACCTGCTGCTGATGACGCTGGCCGCGCTCGATCAGACACGCGCGGACAAGCGTCTCGCGGTCGCCCGTTCGCTCGGCTACGGGCCGATGACCGCCTGGCTGAAGACGGTGCTGCCGGCCGTCTACGGCCAGATCCGCCTGCCGATCTACGCCGTGCTCGCCTTCTCGCTGTCGGTGGTCGACGTGGCGCTGGTGCTCGGCCCCGGCACGCCGCCGCCGCTGGCGGTGCAGGTCTTCCGATGGTTCAACGACCCCGACCTCACCCTGCGCTTCGTCGGCGCCGCTGGAGCGGCGCTGCAGCTGCTGCTGGTCGCAGGCGCCATCCTGGCGTGGAACCTCACCGAACGGGTGGTGATGCGCCTGGGCCGGCGCTGGATCGCCGGCGGCGGGCGCGGCGGCCCGGCGCCGGTGGCGCGCGCCGGCGCCAAGACCGCGATGCTGGCGGTGCACGCCCTGTCGCTGGCCGGGCTGGTGGTGCTGGCGGTCTGGTCGCTGACCGGGCGCTGGCGCTACCCCGACGCCCTGCCGGCCAGCTGGAGCCTGGACACCTGGCAACGCCAGCTCGACAACATCTGGCTGACCGGCAGCACCACGCTGATCTGCGGGCTGGCCGCCGCGGCGATCGCGCTGGTGCTCACCCTGGGCTGCCTGGAGAACGAACAGCGCAACCAGGCCCGTCCGACCGGCCGGGCCCTGTGGCTGCTCTACCTGCCGCTGTTGGTGCCGCAGGTGTCGTTCCTGTTCGGCGCCCAGGTGCTGGCGGTACGCGCCGGGCTGGACGGGACGTGGCCGGCCCTGGTGTGGAGCCACTTGCTGTTCGTCCTGCCCTATCTTTTCCTGTCGCTGGCCGACGCCTACCGCGCGCTCGATCCGCGCTATCCCCGCGCGGCCCTGTGCCTTGGGGCCCGGCCGGGCCGGGTGTTCTGGCGGGTCAAGCTGCCGATGCTGGCCCGCCCGATCCTGTTCGCCTTCGCGGTCGGCTTCGCCGTGTCGGTGACGCAGTACCTGCCCACGGTGTTCGCCGGCGCCGGGCGGTTCGCCACCTTCACCACCGAAGCCGTGGCCCAGGCCGGCGGCGGCGACCGGCGGATCGCCGGCGTGTTCGCGCTGCTGCAGGCGCTGCTGCCGCTCGTGGTGTTCGCGGCCGCGATCGCCCTGCCCGCCTGGCTGTTCCGAAACCGTCGGGATCTGGAGGGATAACGCGTGAGCGACGACACCCAAACGTCCCCGCAAGCCGGTCAGCGGCATCTGGAGGTCGAGGCCGCCGCGATCGATCTGGCCGGCCGGCGGCTCCTGG
Organism: uncultured Rhodovibrio sp.; assembly: GCA_964422775.1. GTDB lineage: Bacteria > Pseudomonadota > Alphaproteobacteria > Kiloniellales > Rhodovibrionaceae > Rhodovibrio. The sequence goes on along the minus strand of CAYRCO010000019.1, from coordinate 20,758 downwards.
GCCCGATCAGCCTGTCGGTCCCCGGCGGGGAGGTGGTGACCGTGATGGGGCCGTCCGGGTCCGGCAAGTCGAGCCTGCTCGCCTTCCTGACAGGGACGCTGCCGCCCAGCTTCACCGCCCAAGGCCGGGTGCTGGTGGACCGCGTCAACGTCACCGCCGAGCCGCCTGAAGCCCGGCGTATCGGCATCCTGTTCCAGGACGACCTGTTGTTCCCGCACCTGTCGGTCGCGGACAACCTCGCCTTCGGCCTGCCGCCCGGCCTGGGACGGCGGCAGCGCCGCCAGCGGGTGGCGGCGGCGCTGTCGGAGGCCGAGCTGGACGGCTTCGGCGAGCGCGATCCCGCCACCCTGTCGGGCGGGCAGCGGGCGCGCGTGGCGCTGATGCGCACCCTGCTCGCGGAACCGCGCGCGCTCTTGCTGGACGAGCCGTTTTCCAAGCTGGACGCCGCCTTGCGCGGCCGGCTGCGCCGCTTCGTGTTCGACCACGCGCGCGCCCGCGGCCTGCCGATCCTGCTGGTGACCCACGATCCCGAAGACGCGCAGGCCGCGGGCGGGCCCATACTGGAGTTGGGCCGGGCGCCGGACACCGGCCCGCATCTGGTCAGCAGCCGCGAACGGGGCGGCTGACGCGCCCGGGACCGCCGCCGCGTCGGCGCGCGCCGCCCCACCCGCGCGTTGCCGGGGGTGAATGCCACGCCGTGGCGGTTGGACCCGCGAAATCCGAATTTCGAATGGGGGTCGGATGCGCCGATTCTTGGACAAGCAAGCTTTGGCAGCTTATATGTCCGCGCTTGACGACATGCAGACCAGCGTGCCGCCGGGTGCGCGTATCGTCTGCGCGCGCGCAGCCTGCGCCGCTCAGGCGACGCGCGCGACCACAACCCGACCCGGACCACCGATACGCCCGATGGATACGATGTATAGCCACACCTCGCAGGACATCCGCATCACCGTGGAGCCCTATTACCTGGACGATCAGTCGTCGCCGTCCGACGACCATTACGTCTGGGCCTACCACGTGAAGATCGAGAACATCGGCGAGGCGACGGTCCAGCTGATCAACCGCTACTGGCGGATCACCGACGCCAACGGGCAGATCCAGGAGGTCCGAGGGTCCGGCGTGGTCGGCGAGCAGCCGGTGCTCGATCCGGGCGAGAGCTTCGAGTACACCAGCGGCACGCCGCTCGGCACGCCGTCCGGGATCATGGTCGGGACCTACGAGATGGAGACGCAGAACGGCGAACGGTTCGACGTCGAGATCCCGGCCTTTTCCCTGGACAGCCCGCATCAGCCCGTGCAACTCAACTAGCGCCCGCCGGCTCGCCCGGCACCCGGACCGCGCCGCCACGCGCGCGGCTGCGGTCGGGGCATCCGGCGGGCGCATCCGCCCGCACGCCGGCCCCGGCAGCGGGCGACCACAGGCTCACCGACGGACTGCGCAGGCGACGCCGTGACCGACCGAACTTCCGAACCCTCCAGGCCCCCCGCCACCGCCGAAGACCGTCCGGCCGCGCTGGACGGCGACGGCGGCGGATCGCTTAACGCCTCCGGCGCCGCGCGCCCGACCCGCGCGGAGGCGGAGGCCGCGGTGGACACGCTGCTGCGCTGGGCCGGCGACGATCCCACGCGCGAGGGGCTGGTCGACACCCCCGCCCGGGTCGCGCGGGCCTACGAGGACTTCTTCGTCGGCTACGGCCAGGACCCGCTGGAGATCCTGCAGCGGACCTTCGCCGAGGTCGAAGGCTACGACGAGATGGTGGTGCTGCGCGACGTGCGGGTGACCAGCCACTGCGAGCACCACATGACCCCGATCCTGGGCCGCGCGCACGTCGCCTACATGCCCGACCGGCGCGTGGTCGGTATCTCCAAGCTGGCGCGGGTCGTCGACGCCTACGCCAAGCGCCTGCAAATCCAGGAGAAGATGACCGCCCAGGTGGCCAACGCCATCCAGGACGTGCTGGAGCCCAAGGGTGTCGCCGTGGTGATCGAGGCCGAGCACCAGTGCATGACCACCCGCGGGGTGCAGAAGCCGGGCACGACCATGGTGACCAGCCGGATGCTCGGCATGTTCCGCAATTCCGACGCCACCCGGCGTGAGTTCCTGGCCCTGATCGGCCACAGCGGCGGTCTGCACCACGGGTGAGCGCGGTGCCCGCCCATCCGCCGCTGAATTATCCCCTCTCCTCCACGTGGGAGGAGAGGGTCAGGGCGAGGAGGCTCGCACGGCCGATACCGGCGGCACCCTCCCCCCCTACCCTCTCCTCCCACGTGGAGGAGGGGGATAAGATGCTGGACGCCCACCCATGATCGACCTGCGGCCGGTGGCGTTCGTGATCGGGGTGCTGCTGTCGATCCTGGCGGCGGCGATGCTGGTGCCGGCAATGGTCGACCTGATGCTGGGTCACCGCGACTGGGAGGTGTTCGTCGCCTCCGCGGCCGTCACGGTGTTCGTCGGCGTGTCGATGATCCTGACCACGCGCACCGGCTGGGCCAGCTTCAACATCCGCCAGGCGTTCGTGATGACCACCGGCGCGTGGGCGACGATCGCGCTGTTCGGGTCGCTGCCGCTGGCGTTCTCCGAACTCGACCTGTCGATGACCGACGCCTTCTTCGAATCGATGTCCGGGATCACCACCACCGGATCCACGGTGATCGTGGGCCTGGACACCGCCCCGCCCGGGATCCTGGTCTGGCGGTCGATGCTGCAGTGGCTGGGCGGCATCGGCATCGTCGTGATGGCGATCGCGATCCTGCCGATCCTGCGCGTGGGCGGCATGCAGCTGTTCCGCGTCGAGGCGTTCGACGCCGACAAGGTGCTGCCGCGCGCCGCCCAGGTGGCCGCTGCGATCGCCGGGATCTACCTGCTGCTGACGGTGTTCGCGGCGGTGCTGTACTACGCCCTGGGCATGACCGGGTTCGACGCGGTCGCGCACGCCATGACCTCGATCGCGACCGGCGGCTTCTCCACCCGCGACGCCAGCTTCACCCACTGGGACACGCCCGGCATCCACTGGGCGACCAGCCTGATCATGGTCGCGGGCTCGGTGCCGTTCGTGCTCTATCTGCGCGCGGTGCGCGGCAATCCGCTGGCGATGCTGAAGGACGGCCAGGTGCGCTGGATGCTGGCGATCCTGGCGGTGGCGGTGGTGATCGTCACGCTGTTCCTGATCGACAATGGCCTCTACCAGAGCGCCGACGCCGCGCGCCACGGGGCGTTCAATGTGATCTCGGTGATGACCGGCACCGGCTACGCCAGCGCGGACTTCGGCCAGTGGGGCGGGTTCGCGGTGGTGCTGATGTTCATCCTGATGTTCATCGGCGGCTGCGCGGGCTCGACCACCTGCGGCATCAAGATCTTCCGCTTCCAGGTCGTCTACGCCGAGGCGCGCGTGCAGATCCGCCGGCTGATGCAGCCCCACGGCGTGTTCATCCCGTACTACAACAACCGCCCGATCCCCGATCAGGTGGCGCAGTCGGTGATGGGCTTCTTCTTCGTCTATACCCTCAGCTTCGCCGTGCTGGCGCTGTGCCTGGGGCTGATGGGGCTGGATTTCATCACCGCCTTGTCGGGTGCGGCGACCGCGATCTCCAACGTCGGCCCCGGCCTGGGCCCGGTGATCGGCCCCGCGGGGACCTTCACCAGCCTGCCCGACGAGGCGAAGTGGCTGCTCTCCTTCGGTATGCTGCTGGGCCGGCTCGAATTGTTCACGGTGCTGGTCATGTTCGCGCCCAGCTTCTGGAAGGGCTGAGCCGCCGGGGAGCGGGTGGTTCGCCACAAAGGCCACGCAGGGGCACAAAGAGGCACGAAGAAGCTAAGACGGACCACAGAGACACAGAGACACAGAGGAGAATTGTTGCGCGCGAAGCGCGCTATCCTGCTCTCGTAGCCGTGGCGGTCCCGCTGTCCGGGTGCCGGCCCGGCGGTACGAACGCGACGGCCATCTCTGTGCCTCTGTGGTTCAGTCTTGCTTTCTTCCCTTCGTGCCCCTTTGTGCCCTTCGTGGTCCCCACCTTCACCGCCGCCGCTGGACAGCACGCGCCAACCGTCGTACCCCGACAGCCATGAGCACCCAAGGTCCGCGCTATAGCCCCAAGGAGATGCTGGCGAGGCTGGTCGGCTTCGACACCGTCTCGCACAACTCCAACCTCGCCCTGATCGCCTTCGTCGAGGACTACCTGGCCGCCCACGGCGTGGCGTCGACGCGCGTGCCCAACGCCGACGGCGACAAGGCCAGCCTGGTCGCCACCATCGGCCCCAACGTGGAAGGCGGGGTGGTGCTCTCCGCCCACTCCGACGTGGTGCCGACCGCCCACCAGAGCTGGACCAGCGACCCCTTCCGGCTTACCGAGCGCGGCGGCCGCCTGTACGGCCGCGGCACCAGCGACATGAAGGGCTTCCTCGCCTGCGTCCTCGCGCTGGTGCCGGAATTCGCGGCGGCTGACCTCGAGCGCCCGATCCACCTCGCGATCTCCTACGACGAGGAGGTCGGGTGTCTCGGCTGCGTCGACATGGTGCGGGCGCTGGCCGCGGGGGCGATCGCGCCGCCGCGCGGGGTGATCGTGGGCGAGCCCACCGAGATGCAGCTCGTGGTCGCGCACAAGGGGATCAACGGCTTCGAGACGACCGTGACCGGCAAGGAGACCCACTCCAGCCAGACCCAGCTGGGCGCCAACGCGGTGATGGCGGCGGGCGAGCTGATCGCGGAGCTGCAGCGCCTGGGCGACCGCGCGCGCGCCGCCGCGCCCGCCGACTGCCCGTTCACCCCGCCCCACACAACCGTCTCGGTCGGGGCGGTCGAGGGCGGCCACGCGCTCAACATCGTCCCCGGGGACTGCCGCTTCGTCTGGGAGTGCCGGACCCTACCGGGCGAGGACCCGGACGCGATCGCCCGCAGCCTCGACCGGTTCGCCAGCACCACCGTCCTGCCCCGCCTGCACGCGAGCGCGCCGGAGGCGACCGTCGAGACCACCCAGCGCGCCCGCGTCACCGCGCTGGCGCCGGAAACCGGCCCCCAAGCCGCCGCCGAGGGCGTCCCCACCAACCGCCGCGGCGCCGCCGAGGCGCTCGCCCGCCAGCTCACCGGCAGCAACCACACCGAGGTCGTCTCCTACGCCACCGAAGGCGGCGTGTTCCAGACCCACGGCTTCTCGACGGTGGTGATGGGGCCGGGAAACATCCGGGAAGCGCACCAGCCGGACGAGTTCATCGAGGCGGACGAGCTGGACCGGTGCGTGGGGGTGTTGCGGGGGTTGGGGGCCGCCTGAAACTGGGCGGGCGTATCAATAATTTCGGGCACGCCGGACGTGTTATCTTGTATAAGATAACACGCAATGGTGTGGCCTGTAGAACTTCACCCGGCTTTCGAACGGGAACTCGACAAGTTTGACCAGGAGGTCAGGCGCGAACTCGCCGCGAAGGTCGAACGGCTACGACGGGATGGGCCTCGTCTCGCCCAGCCGCACGCGGACAAACTCGCTGGCTCTCGTCATGCGAATATGAAGGAACTGCGTTTCACGGCCGCTAACGGGCAATGGCGTGCAGCCTTCGCATTCGATCCAGAACGCAAAGCGATCGTCCTTGTCGCGGGGGATAAAACCGGCCGCGATCAACGCCGCTTCTACAGAAACCTGATTTCGATTGCCGACCGGCGTTTCGATGAACACCTTTCAGGCAGGTCCGGTTAGCAGGAGCAGTACCATGGGACGCGACGCGAACGACTGGATCAAAAGCCTGCCGCCCGAGGAGCAGGCTGCCATCGAGCGGCGTGTCGTCGAGCTGGAGACGGAGCAGGCGGCGTTTCGCGACGTCCAGGCGCTCGGCCGCGAGACGCTGGCGCAGGTCGCACAGGAACTCGATGTCTCGGTCGGTCAATTGGATGAGATGCTCAGGGTCTCGGACCGTTTTTTCGAGGCGCTGCAAGAACGGGCCGCGTCGGCCGGCGGGTCGATCTCGCTCCGGGTGTCGATGCCCGGGCACGAGACGGTGGTCGCGGAACGGCTGCGCGATCTCCACGATGTCGACGCGGAGCCGGAAGCTGCCGGGACGTCCGACAACCGGCGGACCGGCTAACGCCCCCTTCCCTCCCCGCGCCCATCCGCCTACCTTCGCACTCGGGTATTCATTGCCCGCGCGGTCCCGAGGCCGTCGCCGCCAACGGCGGTCGGCTCCGGGCGCACGGGCGGCAGGCAGAGAGCGCCGGCAGCACACATCGGCGCGGAGGGTTGAGATGTTCATTCAGACGCAGGCGACCAACGATCCCGACACCATCGAGTTCGTGCCCGGGCGCGAGGTTTACGGCGAGGGGCCGATCGCGTTCTCCGGGCCGGAGGAGGCGCGCAAGTCGCCGCTGGCGGCCCGGCTGTTCGAGCTGGAGCAGGTGCGCGGCGTGCAGCTGAACGGCGAGAGCGTCGCCGTCACCAAGGCGCCGAACGCCGAGTGGCTGACCCTGAAGCCGCACGTGCTGGCCGGGATCATGCAGCACTTCACCTCCGGCCAGCCGGTGATCGAGGAGCCCGCGGCCCCCAACGGCAACGGGGCGAACGGCGGCGGCAACGGCGCCTCGGCGGATCCGATGCACGAGATCCAGGAGGGCAAGGAGCCCGAATCCGACGCCGACGAGGAGCTGATCGAGCAGGTCACCGAACTACTGGAGACGCGCATCCAGCCGGCGATCGAGCAGACCGGCGGCGAGGTCGAATTCCACTCCATGGTGGGCGGCACGCTGAACCTCAAGCTGGAGGGCAGCGCCTACGCCATGCTCTCCCAGATCGAGAACATGCTGCGCCACTACGTGCCCGAGGTGGAGAAGGTCCAGGACTATCAGGACGCGATCGAGAAGCCGGGCCTGCAGACCGAGGCCGGGCAGGCGGTCAAGAAGGTGCTGGACGAGCGGGTCAACCCCGCGGTCGCCGGGCACGGCGGCCACATCGCCCTGATCGACGTCCAGGGATCCCGCGTCTACGTCCGCCTGGAGGGCGGCTGCCAGGGCTGCGGCATGGCGGGCGTGACGCTGAAGCAGGGGATCGAGAACGAGATCAAGCGCCACGTGCCGCAGATCGAGGAGATCCTGGACGTGACCGACCACGCCAGCGGCACCAACCCCTACTTCCAGCCCGGCAAGGGCGGCGGCGAGTCGCCGGTCGCTTAGCGGTTCATTCAAGAAGGGTCACCACCAAGGCACCGAGACACCAAGGGCTCGAGGGGGTGCACCACAGAGGGCACGGAGGGTACGGAGAAAGGGAAGCTAAGTTTAACCACAGAGACACAGAGATCGCCGGGGGGAGCGATGGCGCGGCTCCTCGCTTATGGCTGGAGGCCGCGGCGCACGCGGGGATTGCGCGCTTCGCGCACGCAGTCATCCCGACCTTCCCGGCTTCCCGCATCCAGGCGAACGGCCCCGGTAATCGGGGTGGGAAGCGCGCTTCCGCGCGCAAGCTAATCCCTTCTCTGTGCCTCTGTGTCTCTGTGGTCCATCTAAGCTTTCTTCCTTCGCGCTCGCTCCGTGTCCTCCGTGCCCTCCGTGGTGAACCCCCTGCTCTTCCCTGGTGCCTTCGTGTCTTGGTGGTGAAAACACATCCATGAAGGTCTGTCTGATCTCGACCTACGAGCTGGGCCACCAGCCCTACGGCATCGCCGCCCCCGCGCGCTGGCTGGCGGACGCGGGCGCGGAGGTGCGCGCGGTCGATCTGGCGGTGGACTGCCTGGAGGCGGACGCGGTTCAGGGCGCCGGGCTGATCGCGATCCACCTGCCGATGCACACCGCCACCCGCCTGGCGGCCGCGGCGCTGCCTAAGGTGCGGGCGCTGAACCCGCACGCGCATCTCTGCTTCTACGGCCTCTACGCCAGCGTCAACGAGGGCTACCTGCGCGAACTGGGCGCCGACACGGTGCTCGCCGGCGAGGTCGAGGAAGCGCTCACAGAGCTGTACCGCCGGCTGAGCGGCGCGGACGACGGCGGTTCGCGCGATCCGGGGGCACCCGACGACGGCCCGACCGTAAGACTGGACAAGCAGCGCTACCGCGTGCCCCGGCGCACCGAGCTGCCGGACCTGGACCGCTACGCCAAGCTGATCATGGGCGACGGCGAGGAGCGCGTCGTCGCCTATACCGAGGCGACGCGGGGCTGCAAGCACCTGTGCCGGCACTGCCCGGTCGTGCCGGTCTACCAGGGCCGCTTCTTCGCCGTCCCGCGCGAGGTGGTGATGGAAGACGTGCGCGCCCAGATCGCGAGCGGCGCGCAGCACGTCACCTTCGGCGACCCGGATTTCCTGAACGGTCCCGGCCACGCCTTCAAGCTGGCCGAGCAGTTCCACGCCGAATTCCCGGAGATCACCTACGACGCCACGATCAAGGTCGAGCACCTGAAACAGCACGCCGACAAGCTGGACGACCTGCGCCGCACCGGCTGCCTGTTCGTCACCACGGCGGTGGAGGAGGTCGACGACGTCGTCCTGGACAAGCTGGAGAAGGGCCACACGCGCCAAGACTTCGTCGAGGTCGTGGCGGCCGCGCGGGCGGCCGGGCTGACCCTGTCGCCGACGTTCATCCCGTTCCACCCCTGGTCGACGCCGGAGGGCTTCCTGGACCTGCTGCGCACGCTTAGCACGCTCGATCTGGTGGAGAACGTCGGCCCGATCCAGCTGTCGATCCGCCTGTTGATCCCGCAGGGCAGCCGGATCCTTGAGCTGGAGGACACCGACCAGTGGATGCAGGGCTTCGACGCGGAGAAGCTGACCTACCGCTGGCAGGCGATCGATCCGCGCGCGGACGCGCTGCAGGAGCGGGTGCGCGACGCCGTCCAGCAGGGCGACCAGGAGGGCCTGAGCCGGCGCGCGGTGTTCCAGCGGATCTGGCAGATCGCGCACGACGCCTGCGGCCTGACCGCCCCCGCCCTGCCGGCGGCGCGCGCCGACAGCGGCCCAGTGCCGGCGATGAGCGAACCCTGGTACTGCTGCGCCGAACCCAGCGAGGACCAGCTGGCGAAGGTTTAAGTCTGTTCACCACCAAGACACGAAGACACCAAGGTTAAGTGGGGCTCACCACAGAGGGCACAGAGGACACGGAGGGTGCCGCGCGGCTGGGAGACGCCCGTCACACAACCGCGCGCCCCGACTAAGCTTCAACGCTTGAAGCTGGATAGCGCGCTTCGCGCGCAAAAATACCTTTCTCTGTGCCATCTGTGCTCTCTGTGGTGCCCCTCACTTAACCTTGGTGTCTTCGTGTCTTGGTGGTGACCTCCCTTATCTGAACGAGGACAGCCATGGACGGCCGGCTGCTGCTGTTGATTCCGACGACATCCTACCGCGCCAGCGACTTCCTGGACGCGGCCGCGCGGCTGGACGTTGCGGTCACGGTCGGCTCGGACCAGGCGTCGGTGCTGCAGCAGTTCGATCCCGCCGGCACGCTGGAGGTCGCGTTCAACGCTCCCGCACGCGCGGTCCGGCAGATCGCGGACTTCCACGCCGCCTATCCGCTGGCCGCGATCGTCGGCGTCGACGAGGGCACGGCCACGATCGCCGCGCGGGCGAGCGCGGCGCTCGGCCTGCCGCACAACGATCCCGAGGCGGTGGCGGCGGCGAGCGACAAGTACCGCTTCCGCGAAACTCTGAGCGCGGCCGGCATGGTGCAGCCGACCTACCGCCTGTTCGGGTCGGACGACGACCCGCCCGCCTGCGCCCGGCAGATCAACGCCTACCCGGTCGTGCTCAAGCCGCTGTCGCTCGCCGCCAGCCGCGGGGTGATCCGCGCCGACGACCCCGAGCAGTTCGCGCGCGCCTTCGAGCGCATCCGCCAGATCCTGTCGGAGACCCGGGAGGAGACCGGCCTGCGCGCCGCGCCCTACGTGCTGGCGGAGGAGTACCTGCCGGGCGGCGAAGTCGCGCTGGAAGGCCTTTTGATCGCAGGGCGGCTGCACACGATCGCGCTCTTCGACAAGCCGGAGCCGATGGAAGGCCCGACGTTCGAGGAGACGATCTTCCTCACCCCGTCGACCCTGCCTGAAGCGGTGCAGGAGCAGGTGATCCAGCGCACGCGCGAGAGCGTCGCCGCGCTCGGCCTGACCGACGGGCCGATCCACGCGGAGCTGCGGCTGACGCAGGACGACGGCCCGGTACCGCTGGAACTGGCGGCGCGGTCGATCGGCGGTTTGTGCGGACGGATCCTGCGCTACGGCGCCGGGCTGTCGCTGGAGGAGGTGATCGTCGCTCACGCGCTCGGCCGCGATCCGGCCGATTTAAAGCGGGTGTCGACGCCGTCGGGCGTGATGATGCTGCCGGTGCCGCGGGCCGGCACGCTGCAAGCGGTCGACAACCGCGGCGCGGCGCTCGCCGTGCCTGGCATCCTGGACCTGCAGATCACGGTCGCGCCCGGCACCTACGTCCGCCCGCTGCCCGACGGCGACCGCTACCTGGGCTTCCTGTTCGCCCAGGGGGAGAGCGCGCACGCCGTGCAGCAGGCGTTGAGCACGGCCGCCGACGCGCTTGACGTCCGCATCACCTGACCTGCGTCACGAAGGTTTTCTTAACCTGTAGCAATTTCATAGATTTACTGTTTCTTAGCCTAAAACCCCGTAGGGTCCGATCGCTTGTCGGCTGGCGCAGCGCGCACCCGGGCTGGACCGTGGGAGAGCGAGACGGGTCGGCGTAACTGGGCTTTGGGAGACACGACAGATGGCCTGCAGTTCCACGGGCGGCGGATGCGCACGCTGCGAACGCCTGCCGGCGCGCCCGGACTCGCCGATGACCCTGTACCTATGGCCCCCGCTCGGCCACAGCGCCGGCAAGATCCGCAAGCAGCTGGAAACCGCCGGGGTCCCCTTTAAGCCGGCCGCCGACGGCGACGGCATGATCCTGGAGGTGGCCGACGCGGCCACGCGCGCCGCCCTGATCGCCCTGGAGGCGACGCTATCGGCCGAAGAACGCCGCGCGGCGCGCACGCTTGCCATGGCGCCGGGCGTCGAACCGCAGTTCGCCGACTACCCGCGGGTCAACGCGCTCGACACCTACATCAACTATCTGCGCTCCGGTCCGCTGATCGACACGCTGGCCGAGAACGCCTTCGAGGTCGGCTTCGCGCCGATCGTCTTCGCCGACGACCACAGCGACGTGATGGCGCATGGCGCACAGCTGACCTTCCCGCGGCTGCGCGAGCCCGCCGACGCGGTGTTCGAGCTCGCCCGCCGGGCCGACCTGCTGCACCAGCTGGACCGCAGCGCGCGGATCGCCTGTATCGAGGCGACGCCGGCCCAGGACATCGACACGCCGGTGTTCGTCGAGTTCCAGCCCGCGGCGATCTACGATCCGGTCTACTGCCTGCGCACCACCGTCGACGCCGCCAAGCGCGTCGGCCTGCCGCCGGAGAACATCGTCTTCACCCTGAACCACCCCCAGGGCGGCTACGACGTCCATCACCTGAAGAACATCCTGAGCTACTACCGCGAACAGGGCTACGAGGTCGCGCTCGGCCGGCTGGGCAGCGGGGTCGGCGCGCTCGAGCTGCTGCAGCACCTGCGTCCGCAATACGCCTGGCTCGCCCCGCAGCTGATCCGGGGCGTCGCAGGCGATCCGTACCGCGGGGTGATCGCGCGCAAGCTGTTGGAGATGGCCCACCGTCTGCGGATCGAGACGGTCGCCTACGCCGAACCCGACGGCCCGGAGGCAACCTGGCTCTACGAGCACGGCGTCAACTACCTCGCCCGCCCCGCCGGCACGGGCTCCCCGGCCACGACCAACACGGGCGGCGACGCGGTTCATGAGCACGCCGCCCAGTAAGCACGCGACTTGCGCGCGGCCCGTGTACGCGCCCGACGACCTGCAAGCCGACGCCGGAAGCGGCGCGGACGCGGACGCGGGCTTGGGCGGGGACAAGGCGCTCCTGGACGCCGCCTGGCCGCTGCTGTTGGAGATGTCGGCGCCGCTCTATATCGCGGCCGCCGACGGCCGGGTGATCTTCTCCAACGCCGCCTTCGACACGGAGTTGGGCCCTGCGCTTCTCGGCACCGGCGGCAAGCTGCCGCGCGGGCTCGTCCGCCGGATCGTGCGGGCCGGCGACCTCGTGCGTCAGACCGAGCGGCTGCCTGGCGCCAAGCCGGATGAGATGCGCACGTTCGAGGGCCTGCACCGCCTTGTGCCGGCGCCGGACGGCGGCCCGCGCGCGCTGATCGGCACGTTCACCGAAGTCACCCGGGCGCGCGAAGCGATCGCCAACGTCCGCGCGCTGCGCGGCCGGTTCGAGGAGATCCTCTCCACCGTCTCCGACTGGGTGTGGGAGGTCGACGCGGCCTGGACGTTCACCAATTCCAGCACGCGCGACGACCGCGTGCTGGGCTTCGATCCGGTGAGCGTGATCGGCCGCAACTTCTTCGAGACGGGCGAGGTCAGCGTGAACCCGAAGGTGTCCAGGCAGCGGCTGCTGAAGCCGACCCGCCGCGCGCCGTTCGAGGAGGTGCTCTACGTCGTCGCCGGCGGTACGCCGGAGGAGCGCATCTTCGAGGTCTCCGGAATTCCCAAGTTCGACGAGCATAGCGGCGACTTCGTCGGCTTCCACGGATCCGCCCGCGACGTGACCCAGGAGGTCGCCGCCGACCGCCGGGCGCGCAATTACCGCCAGGAACTTGAGGAGGCGCTGGCCCAACTGCGCGCCAAGAACAGCGAGCTGAACGAGGCGCTGGGCCGCGCGCAGGCGGCCGATCAGGCGAAGAACCAGTTCCTCGCCATGGTCGGTCACGAATTGCGCACGCCGCTCAACGCAGTGATCGGCTTTTCCGAGATGATGGACCAGGAGATTTTCGGGCCGCTGGGGGACACGCGCTACGACGCGTACGTCGACGATGTCCTCGCCTCCTCCCGGCACCTGCTGGGCGTGATCAACGACATCATCGACGTGGTAAAACTGGAATTGAACGAGTTGCGGCTGCGGCCGGACGGCATCGCGGTTGCGCGCCTGCTCGAGACCTGCGCGGCCTTCGTGCGGGAGAAGGCCGCGCGCGAGGGAATCGAGCTTGAGGTCAAGGCCCCGACCGACCTGCCCGAGCTGGTCGCCGACCCGCAGAAGGTCCGGCAGATGCTGGTCAACCTGCTGACCAACGCGGTCAAGTTCACCGACGCCGGCGGACGGATCACGCTCGCGGCCGAACGCCGGGGCGCGGAGATCGCGATCTGGGTCGCGGACACCGGGATCGGCATCCCGGAGGACCTGCAGCAGGAGGTGCTGCAGCCGTTCAAGCAGGTCGACGGCTCGCTCGCCCGCAACGCCGAGGGCCTGGGCATCGGCCTGCCGCTGACCGCCCAGCTCGCCCAAGCGCACGGCGGCCGTCTGAGGCTGGAGAGCGTCCCCGACGAAGGCACCACCGTAACCCTCCACCTGCCGCTCGAACCGGCGGCGGACGCACCGGTCGACGGCTCCGACGCCGCCTGAACGCCGTTCACGCAAGTCGGGCACGTCGCCGCCGAGAATTTTGGACAAGGAACCATTTTCCTTGTCCAAAATTTCTCCAGTCTCTTCTTTTATTATTCATGAATACGAGGCGGCCGGTCTTGAATTTTTTCAAGTTGCATCTTTGAATCGACTGACCGATTGGGCAGAGTTTGGCGCCGCGACCGAGTCTTCCGACACCGCATGACGGCCCGTACCCCGCCAAGACGCGGCGGGCCGCCACCCGGACCTGGAGGCACGCCATGGCCACGCGCGACGGCCGGACGACGGCCGCGACCCAGGCGACGGCAGGCACCGGCCAACCGATCCGGACCCGCATGCTGCACGGCAAGCGGGGCGAGCAATTGGTGTTCGCGCTGCTGGCTGTACTGATCTGGCCGTTCGTCGCGGTTGGCGTGGTGGGCGGTTACGGTTTCCTTGTATGGATGTATCAGCTGCTGACCGGCCCGCCCGGTCCGCCGGCGTGAGCCGCGCCATGACACCACAGGGAGCTGAGACGCCATGCCGGGAGACAACCGGATCGACCGCAGCCGGCGCGCGTTCCTGCGCCGCCCGCTCGCCGGTCTGGTCGAGAGCCGCGACCCGAAAAGCCGTCGGCGCGAGGCCGAGCGCGCCGCCGATCCCTGGCGGCCGCCCTGGGCGACGGAGGGGTTCGAGGACGCGTGTACGCGCTGCGGCGCCTGCCTGGACGCCTGTCCGGAAGGGATCCTGGTCGTGGGCGACGGCGGCTTCCCGGAGGTCGACATCACCCAGGGCAGCGGCGAATGCACCTTCTGCCGGGCCTGCGTCGACGCCTGCCCGGAACCCGCGTTCGACGATCCCGACAGCAGCAGCCCCTGGGACTGGGTCGCCCGGATCGGCGCAGGCTGTCTCGCCACCAACGGCATCGTCTGCCAGACCTGCGGCGACGTCTGCGACTACGACGCGATCCCGTTCGCGCCGGAGGAGAGCGGCCCGCCCGTGCCCTGGCTCGAGACCGACAGCTGCACTGGCTGCGGCGCCTGTGTCGCCGCCTGCCCCGCTCAGGTGATCAGCATCGTCCACCGACCCAACCGCAAAGCGCGCTAAAGGTCCGCCATGCCGCGCACTGTCCATGACCCGCACGCCCCGCCGACCGACGGCGACGCCGAGGCGTCCGCCGACGGCGACGCGCACGTCTCCGGCATCGTCGTGCACGCGGTCGAGGCGCACGCCCACGAGGTCGCCGGCTGGATCGACACGCTGGCGGGCGCGGAAGTCGCCGCGCGCGAAGGCGGCCGGCTGGTGGTCGTGCTGGAAGCCTCTGACGAGCATGCGCTGGCCGACATGGTGAACCGCATCTCGCTCGCCGAGCACGTCTACTCGGCCGCGCTGGTGTCGCACTACGTCGACAATCCGGCGCTCGCCACGGACGAAGCGAAGCCGCCCCGCGCGGAGGACGACAACACCCCGAGCTAACCAAGATCACACAGCGCCCGCGGCCAGACGACGCCCGCACCCGGGACCCGGACGCCGGAGACCCCTTGCACATGGAGGGACCCGATGACCATCACCCGACGCGACGCCCTGAAGGCCAAGGCCGCCGCCGGCGCGGCCGCCGTCGCCGGCATCAGCCTGCCCGCAAACGCCCAGCCGATCCCAGGCGGCAAGGAATCCGTCGACATCAAGTGGTCGAAGGCGGCCTGCCGCTTCTGCGGCACCGGCTGTTCGGTCATGGTCGGCACCAAGCAGGGGCAGGTCGTGGCCACCCACGGCGACCAGCAGGCCCCGGTCAACAAGGGCCTGAACTGCGTCAAGGGCTACTTCCTCTCCAAGATCTTATACGGCCAGGATCGGCTGCAGAAGCCGCTGATGCGGATGCGCGGCGGGGAATTCGCCAAGGACGGTGAGTTCCAGGAGGTCTCCTGGGACCGCGCGTTCGACGAGATGGCGAAGCAGTGGAAAAAGACCCTCAAGGCCAAGGGCCCGGAAGGCCTGGGCATGTTCGGCTCCGGCCAGTGGACGGTCTGGGAGGGCTACGCCGCCTCGAAACTGATGAAGGGCGGCTTCCGCTCCAACAACATCGACCCCAACGCCCGGCACTGCATGGCCTCCGCGGTGGCGGCGTTCATCCGCACCTTTGGCATCGACGAGCCGATGGGCTGCTACGACGACTTCGAGCACGCCGACGCGTTCGTGCTCTGGGGCTCCAATATGGCGGAGATGCACCCGGTGCTCTGGACCCGCCTGTCCGACCGGCGGCTGTCCTATCCCCACGTCCGGGTCGCGGTGCTGACCACCTTCACCCACCGCTCCTCCGACCTCGCCGACATCCCGATCACCTTCGAGCCGCAGACCGATCTCGCGATCGCGAACTTCATCGCGAACTACCTGATCCAGAACGACGCGGTGGACCACGATTTCGCGCGCCGCCACGGCGGCTTCTACGTCGGCAACACCGACATCGGCTACGGCCTGCGCCCGGAGCATCCGCTACAGCAGCAGGCCAAGAACGCCGACAATCCAGGCGGCATGCGTGAGGCCAGCTTCGAGGAGTTCAAGGAGTTCGTCGCCGACTACACGGTCGAGCGGGCGAGCGAATTGTCCGGGGTCAGCCAGGACAAGCTGATCGAACTCGCCAAGCTCTACGCCGACCCGGACACGCGGGTGATGAGCCTGTGGACGATGGGCTTCAACCAGCACACCCGCGGGGTCTGGGTGAACCACCTCGTCTACAACCTGCACCTCCTGACCGGCAAGATCGCCACGCCCGGCAACAGCCCCTTCTCGCTGACCGGGCAGCCGTCGGCCTGCGGCACCGCGCGCGAGGTCGGCACCTTCGCCCACCGCCTGCCGGCCGACATGGTGGTGAAGAACCCGGAGCACCGGAGCACCGCCGAAAAGATCTGGAAGCTGCCGGAGGGCACCGTGCCCGGCTGGGTCGGCGCGCACGCGGTCAAGCAGGACCGGATGCTGAACGACGGCGAGATCAACGCCTATTGGATCCAGGTGAACAACAACCTGCAGGCCGCGCCCAACACGACCAACGAAACCTACCCAGGCTACCGCAACCCGAACAACTTCATCGTCGTCTCCGACGCCTACCCGACGGTGACGGCCAAGGCCGCCGACCTGATCCTGCCGACTGCGATGTGGGTGGAGAAGGAAGGCGCCTACGGCAACGCCGAGCGGCGCACCCAGTTCTGGCACCAGCTGGTCGACCCGCCCGGGCAGGCGCGCTCGGACGTCTGGCAGCTGATGGAGTTCGCCAAGCGCTTCACCACCGACGAGGTCTGGCCGAAGGAACTCCTGGACGCCAACCCCGAGTACAAGGGCAAGACGCTCTACGACGTGCTCTACCGCAACGGCAACGTCGACGCTTATCCGCTGGAGGAGACGGCGGACGATTACGCCAACCAGGAGGCGGAGCACTTCGGCTTCTACGTCCAGAAGGGCCTGTTTGAGGAGTACCGCCAGTTCGGCCTGGGCAAGGCGCACGACCTGGCCCCGTTCGAGCGCTACCACGAGGAGCGCGGGCTCAGGTGGCCGGTGGTGAACGGCGAGGAGACCCGCTGGCGCTACAACGCCGACTACGATCCCTACGCCGCGGAGGCGCAAGGGCCGGGCGAGAGCAAGATCCAGTTCTACGGCCACGCCGACCGCAAGGCCCGGATCATGGCCCTGCCCTACGAACAGCCGGCGGAAAGCCCGGACGCGGACTACGACCTGTGGCTGGTCACCGGCCGGGTGCTGGAGCACTGGCACTCCGGCTCGATGACCATGCGGGTGCCGGAACTCTACAAGGCCTATCCGGGTGCCAGGGTCTACATGCACCCGCAGGACGCGATCCAGCGCAACCTGCGCCGCGGCTCGGAGGTCGAGATCGCTTCGCGCCGCGGGACCATCCGCACACGGGTGGAGACCAAGGGCCGCAACCGGCCGCCGCGCGGCGTGGTGTTCGTCCCCTGGTTCGACGCCAGCATGCTGATCAATCACTGCACGCTCGACGCCACCGACCCGATCTCCAAGCAGACCGACTTCAAGAAGTGCGCCGTCAAGGTCACGCAGGCCTGAGGAGAGCCGCCATGCGCCGGATTCGCCTTGCGCTCGCGCTGCCGCTTGTGATCGCCGGCACCGCCGCGAGCGCCCCCACGTTGACCGCCCCCACGCTGAACGCCCAGACGCTGACCGACCAGCCGCGCCTGACCGGGCCGGCCGACTTCCTGGCCGAGGTGCCCGCCCCGCAGCTGGCCCGCCCGGAGACCGACCGGCCGCGGCGGATGCGCGCCTACCCGGAGCAGCCGCCCACGATCCCGCACGACATCAGCGGCTACGAGCTGTCGGTCAACTTCAACAAGTGCCTGACCTGCCACAAGCGGACCTACACCGAGCAGTCCGGTGCGCCGATGATCTCGGTGACCCACTACCAGGACAGCGACGGTCAGATGCTGGCCGACGTCTCGCGCCGCCGGTACTTCTGCACGCAATGCCACGTGCCGCAGACCGACGTCCGCCCGCTGGTGCCCAGCACCTTCACCGACATGAGCGAGCTTACCGGCGGCAAGGACACGGCAAACGGCGGCCAGGGGGCCGACTAGCCCATGATCCGCCGGCTCAAGCTGCTGCTGATCGACGTCTGGCGGATCGCCAGCCGGCCGTCCGGTTACCTGCCGCTGGGCGCGCTGGTTCTGGGCGGTTTCGTCTTCGGCGTGGTCTTCTGGGGCGGCTTCAACACCGCGCTGGAGGCGACCAACACCGAGAAGTTCTGCATCTCCTGCCACGAGATGCAGGACAACGTGTACCAGGAACTCCAGCAGACCGTGCACTTCACCAACCGCACCGGCGTGCGCGCCACCTGCCCGGACTGCCACGTCCCGCACGACTGGACCGACAAGATCGCCCGCAAGATGCAGGCGTCGAAGGAGGTCTGGGGCCACATCTTCGGCACGCTCTCGACCCAGCAGAAGTTCGAGAAGCACCGACTGGAGATGGCCAAGCACGAGTGGGCGCGCCTGAAGGCCAACAACAGCCAGGAGTGCAAGAACTGCCACAAACCGAAGAACATGGATCTGGTCACGCAGAACGCCCGCGCCCAGCGAATCCACCAGGAGTACCTGTTCAACGGCGACAAGACCTGCATCGACTGCCACAAGGGCATCGCCCACGAACTGCCCGACATGTCCGGGGTCGAGCCCGGCTGGCAGGTCGACCCCGAACTGCGCGGGTCGAGCGGGCTGTAGCGGGCTAACTTACTGGGGTAGGGGCACGATCCAGCTGAGACGTGGTTCCGCCTTTCAGCCTCTAACCCGCGTCAGCCGGGCCGGCGGTGCGTCCCAAACCAACCCACCGCCAGCCGGGTGTTCACGATCTAAACGCAGCCCTGCCCTGCGTGGTTTACCGTCTAAACGTTGGAAAAAGCCGACAAATAGCTTTGAATGCGATAGACTGCGCCCCGTAGCCGCGGCGATCGGGCCGCGGGTGTACCGTTTCTGATCCACGAAATAAGGAGGCGGGGCTGTCACTTGGCCCCGACCGGACCCCTGACGAAAAACGTCTTCATTATCGGCCTGAACGACTTCCACCACCAGAAGCTCAAGCGACTGCGCGGGGCGGAGGACATCGCGTTCCACGGCCTGATCGATCCCGCCAAGGTGTACGAGACCGAAGAGTTCGACATCCCCGGCATGCTCAAGGAGGCCGAGGAGCAGCTGAACGCGTTCGACGGCACGGTCGACGCGATCGCCGGCTACATGGACTTCCCCGTCTCCACCATGCTGCCGATCCTGTGCAACAAGTTCGGTGTGCGCACGACCTCGCTGGAAAGCCTGCTGAAGTGCGAGCACAAGTACTGGTCGCGCTCGGTCCAGCACGAGGTGATCCCGGACCACATCCCGAACTTCACCGCCTTCGACCCGTTCGACGACAACGCGCTGTCGAAGATCGGTCAGTCCGGTTTGGCGTTCCCGTTCTTCGTCAAGCCGATCAAGTCCTCCGGCTCCAGGCTCGGTTTCCGGATCGACAACCCGGAGGACTTCGACGACGCGATCGAGAAGCTGCGCGCGGACATCGGCACGATCTCCACGCCCTTCAACTACGTCCTGGACCAGGCCGACCTGCCCGACAATATCAAGGCGATCGACGGCCGCTACTGCATGGCCGAGCAGATCATCGGCGGCCGGCAGTGCACGGTAGAGGGCTACGTCTACGAAGGCGAGGTCGTCCCCTACGGCGTGGTCGATTCGATCCGCTACCCGCAGGTGCTGAGCTTCTTCTACTACCTCTACCCGTCCAACCTGCCCGCCCGCGTACAGGACAAGATGGCCGAGTTGACGCGCACGATCATGAGCCACACCGGCTTCAACAACAGCGCGTTCAACATCGAGTACTTCTGGGACGAGGTGTCGGATCAGATCTGGCTGCTGGAGATCAACACCCGGATCTCGCAGTCGCACTGCGATTTGTTCGAGAAGGTCGACGGCGTCAGCAACCAGCAGGTCACGGTCGACCTGGCGCTGGGCCGCCGGCCGGACATGCCTCACCGCAAGGGCGAGCACCACGTCGCGGGCAAGTTCTTCTACCGCGTGTTCTTCTCCGACGCGACCGTGACGGCGGTGCCCGACAAGCAGCAGATCGAGGCGGCCCAGGCGAAGGTGCCGGGCACCTACATCGCCCCGCAGGTCAAGGCCGGCACCCGCCTGTCCGACCTGCCGGAGCAGGACGCCTACTCCTACGCCGTCGCCTATATCTGGATGGGGGCCAAGAGCCAGGGCAAGCTGCTCTGGAACTACGAGCAGACGATCAAGAGCCTGAACTTCGAGTTCGACATCGACGAATAGAGGCGACGAGTAGAAGGCGCCGCATAGACGGCGTTTTAGCCTTTTCCGCCCTATCTTCCCCGTCGGGTGCGCGTCCGCCGGCTTTCGAGGCCGCCGCGGGCGGGTGCCTGACGTCTATCGCCCGAGACCAAGAGCAAAATAATGCGAATCGTGACCGACTTCCCCCGCGAGGTGATCGAGGAGGAAACCTGGATCCCCCTCAAGGACGGGACCCGCTTGGCCGCCCGGATCTGGCGCCCGAAGGACGCCGAGCAAAATCCGGTTCCGGCGATCCTGGAATACCTGCCCTACCGCAAGCGCGACCTGACGCTGCCGCGCGACGCGCAGATGCATCCCTATTGGGCCGGCCACGGCTACGCCGGCGTGCGCGTCGACATCCGCGGCAGCGGCGAGAGCGACGGCGTTCTGGAGGACGAGTACCTGCAAAGCGAGCTCGACGACGGCGTCGAGATCCTACAGTGGCTGGAGGATCAGCCCTGGTGCGACGGTCAGGCGGCGATGATCGGCATCTCCTGGGGCGGCTTCAACGGCCT
>CAYRCO010000018.1:21826-23017 GCA_964422775.1 uncultured Rhodovibrio sp. | reverse complement strand
CGGCGGTGGCGGGGCCGGCGGCGCGCTCCCCGCGGGCGGCCCGACGGCCGGACAACCAACCGGCGCAGCCGTGGGGTCCGACCCGGTGCATGCCGGAGTCGGCCGCGGAGCGACCTGCTATGCCGCGATCGACCTCGGCACCAACAACTGTCGCCTGCTGGTCGCCCGGCCGTCCACCGACGGTTTCCGGGTGGTCGATGCGTTCTCCCGGATCGTGCGGCTGGGCGAAGGGGTGACACGCAGCCGGACCCTGTCGGAGGCTGCGATGGCGCGGGCGATCGACGCGCTCGGCGTGTGCGCGGCCAAGGTGCGCCGGCGGCCGGGCTGCCGGCTGCGGGCGGTCGCCACGGCGGCGTGCCGTCAGGCCCTCAACCGCAACGCCTTCCTGGAGCGGGTGCGCCGGGAGACCGGCCTGGAACTCGAGGTGATCGACCCGCAGGAGGAGGCGCGCCTGGCGCTCGGCGGCTGCGCGCCGCTGTTGGACGCGCGCGTGCCCAACGGGCTGATCTTCGATATCGGCGGCGGCAGCACGGAGCTGTGCTGGCTGACCCTGCCGGAGGGCGGCTCGGAAGGCCGCCGCGAAGGCAGCGACGCCGCGGCGGACGGGCCGGGCGCGGCCCAGCCGGACCTGGTGGCCTGGCATTCCATGCCGGTCGGGGTCGCCAACCTGGCCGAAAGCTTCGCCGGCGAACCCGATACGCCGGCGACTTACGAGGCGATGGTCGCCCAGGCGGCGGACGCGCTCAGCGCGTTCGCCGGCGACGCCGACGTCACCCGCGCTTTCGCCGGGCGGCCGGTGCAGATGGTGGGTGCCAGCGGCACGGTCACCACCCTGGCCGGCGTGGCGAAGGACCTGCCGCGCTACGACCGGCGCCAGGTCGACGGCACGGAGTTGTCGGCCGAGACGGTGCGCGCCACCAGCCGCCGGGTCGCCGCGATGACGCCGGAGGAGCGTCGGCAGCACCCCTGCATCGGCCCGCAGCGCGCCGACCTGGTGATCGCCGGCTGCGCGATCCTGGAAGCGATCTGCCAGGCCTGGCCGGTCGAGCGCCTGACGGTCGCGGACCGGGGCTTGCGCGAGGGCATCCTGTATCATCTGATGCAGGAACGCGGCGAGCCGGTGGCGAGCATGCCGCCCTTGTAGCCGGGCGTGTCACCGGCCCGCGGGCGCCGGCCGCCTGCGCCTCCATG
>CAYRCO010000018.1:6089-21816 GCA_964422775.1 uncultured Rhodovibrio sp. | reverse complement strand
AACCGCGCGGCCCGCGCCACGGCCTTCGGGAACGCCAGACGCAATGAGCGACAACGACAACAGCGGCCAGGAGAGCGGCGGCCGGCTGCGCCGGCAGCGGCGGCGCGACCGCACCTCCAGCGGCCGCGGCGGCGGCGACGGCACCCGCCTGAAGCGCGCCAAGGGCCGCACCGAGTCCTCCAGGCGCTGGCTGGAGCGTCAGCTCTCCGACCCCTACGTCGCCGCCGCCCAGCGGGAGGGCTACCGCGCCCGCGCCGCCTACAAGCTGCGCGAGATCGACGACAAGCACCGCTTCCTCACCCCCGGCGCCCGGGTGGTCGACTTAGGCGCGGCACCCGGCAGCTGGTGCCAGGTTGCCCTGGAGCGGATCGGCGACCAGGGCCGGGTGGTCGGGATCGACCTCCTGGAGGTCACGCCGCTCGTGGGGGTGACGCTGCTGCAGGGCGACATGACCGATCCCGGCACGCCGGAGCGCGTGCAGGCCGCCTTGGACGGGCCCGCCGACGTGGTGCTGTCCGACATGGCGCCCAACATGACCGGGCAGAAGCGGATCGACCAGCTGCGCGTGATCGCCACGGTGGAAGCCGCCCTCGACTTCGCCGAGCAGGTGCTGAGCCCCGGCGGCAGCTTCCTTGCCAAGACCCTGCAGTCCGGCAGCGCGCAGGACCTGCTCGCCCGGCTGAAGCGCGAGTTCGACAAGGTGCGCCACGTCAAGCCGCCGGCAAGCCGGGCGGAGAGCGCGGAGACCTATGTGCTGGCGATGGGATTCAAGGGTCGTCCGTCCGACGATTGATCGGGCGGCAGTAAACGCCCCTGTTGGAGCCGTTACCGAGCCCGCTTTTGCAGTCCCGTCACCCGTGTGACGCAATCCCGCGATGGCTGGTCGCAGGTTCGCAAGCCGCTGATCCGCGCGTGTCCCCTGATGGCAAGTGACGGATACGGGACACTGGCGCGCCGAAAGGGTCGCCAGGAAGTCCGGCGACGAGACCTCCTTCCAGCCGGAGAATGCGAGAGATGGCGAAATTACCCGACAGCGCGAGCGTCGTGATCATCGGTCAGGGCGGGATCGTCGGCGCCTCGGTGGCGCATCACCTGATCGAACGTGGGTGGGACAACATCGTCGGCATCGATAAGTCGGCGATCCCGACCGACATCGGGTCGACCGGGCACGCGTCCGACTTCTGCTTCACCACCGCCGGTGATCAGATGACGATGTACACCACGAAGTACTCGATCGAGTTCTTCGACAAGCTGGGTCGTTACGAGCGCATCGGCGGCCTCGAGGTCGCGCGCTGGGACGACGACGAGCGGATGGAGGAGCTCAAGCGCAAGGTCGGCGCGGGCAAGGCGTTCGGCAACAACACCCGCCTGATCTCCGCGGCCGAGGCCAAGGAGAAGATGCCGCTCCTGGAAGAAAGCATGATCCAGGGCGCGCTGTGGGACCCGGACGCCGGCCTCGTGGTGCCGCGCTCGCAGACGGTCGCGGGCGAGATGGTCCAGGCCGGCGAGGCGAGCGGCAAGCTGCAGACCTTCGCCAACTGCCCGGCGACCGGCCTCGAGATCGAAGACGGCCGGATCAAGGGCGTGCACACCCCGCGCGGCACCATCGCCGCCGACTACGTCGTGGTGTGCTGCGGCCTGTGGGGCCGGCTGATCGCGACCGACATGGCGGGCGAGGACCTGCCGATCATGCCGGTCGAGCACCCGCTGCTGTTCTTCGGCCCGTACAACGAGTTCGAGGGCACCGGCAAGGACATCGGCTACCCGCTGCTGCGCGACCAGGGCAACAGTGCCTATCTGCGCGACACCGGCGACCCGACCACGACCGAGGGCGGCCAAATCGAGTGGGGCTACTACGAGGAGAAGGCCCCGCGTCTGGTGCATCCGCGCGACCTCCTGGAGAAGGAGCAGGCCCGCCTGTCGCCCTCGCAGCGCGACCTGGACATCGAGCAGGTCATGGAGCCGCTGGAGCGGGCCATGGAGCTGACCCCGATCCTGGGCGAGCTCGGCTGGAACGAGAAGTGGTCGTTCAACGGCCTGCTGCAGGTCACTGCCGACGGCGGCCCCTCGATCGGCGAGAGCCCGAACACCCGCGGCCTGTGGTACGCCGAGAGTGTCTGGATCAAGGACGGCCCCGGCACCGGCAAGGTGGTCGCCGACTGGATGACCGACGGACGCACCGAGATCGACCACCACGGCATCGACGTCGGGCGCTACTACCCGATCCAGAAGACCGAGAGCTATATCGAGCAGCGCTGCTACGAGACGGCGTTCAAGATCTACAACCCGCCGGTCCACCCGCGCGAGCCCTATACCATGGGCCGCAACATCCGCCGCAGCCCGTTCCATGCGCGCGAGCAGGAGCTGGGCGGCTACTTCATGGAGATCGCCGGCTGGGAGCGCGCCCACGGCTACGCCGCCAACGAGAAGACGCTGCTGGAGAAGTGGGGCGAGCACGTCCCGGAGCGGAAGAACGAGTGGGACAACCGCCACTTCTGGCGCGTCTCCAACGCCGAGCACCTGGAGCTGTCGCACAACGTGGGCATGATCAACCTGTCCCACTTCGCGATCTACGACGTCTCCGGGCCGGACGCCGAGGCGCTGATGGAGTACCTGTCGGTCGCAAAGGTCGGCGGCAACACGCCGGTCGGGAAGGGCGTCTACACCAACTTCATCGACCTCACCGGCGGCATCCGCGCGGATCTGACCGTGGTGCGCCAGGGTATCGACCGCTTCCGGGTGATCGACGGCGGTGACGCCGGCAATCGCGACTACCTCTGGATGAAGCGGATGGCCGACGACCGCGGCTTCCGCGCCTACATCGAGGATCGCACCGACCACTACGGCTGCTTGGGCGTGTGGGGCCCGAACGCCCGCAAGACCCTGCAGCAGCTGGCCGACCGGCCGGAGGAGCTGGAGCCGGACAAGTTCCCGTTCGCCGCCTCGCGGACCTTCACGCTGAAGGGCATTCCGGTGACCGGCTTCCGGATCTCCTACGTCGGCGAGCAGGGCTGGGAGCTGCACTTCCCGTTCAGCTACGGCCTGACCCTGTGGGACATGCTCTACGAGGCCGGCGTCACCCCGGTCGGGATCGAGACCTACGCCAACAGCCGCCGGCTGGAGAAGAGCCTGCGCCTGCAGAACGCCGACCTGTTGACCGAGTACAACCTGGTCGAGGCGGGCCTGGCCCGGCCGAAGGTCAAGCCGATGGACTTCTACGGCCGCGAGGCCTACGTCGCGCAGCGCGAGCGCAACCGCCAGCCGGCCTACCTCTGCACCCTGACGATGCAGGGTCACACCGATGCCCGCGGCGTCGACCGCTTCCCGGTCGGCCAGTGGCCGCTGCTCGACCCGTCCAACGGCGACGTGCTGCGGGACGAGCTCGGCCGGCGCTCCTACACCACCTCGATCGCCTTCGGGCCGTCGGTCGGCAAGACCATCGCGATGGGCTACCTGCCGTACAGCTACTGCAAGGAAGGCAACGAGCTGGTGATGGAGTACTTCGCCGAGCACTTCCCGGTGAAGGTCGAGGCGGTCGGCAACAAGCCGCTCTACGACCCGACCAACGAGCGCGCGCGCTCGTAACGCTCCTGCGCCAACTCACCCCCCCTCTCCTCCGCTGGGAGGAGAGGGCCGGGGAGAGGAGGTTGCTCGCGGCGTCGATGCCCGTGGCACCTCCTCCCCTAGCCCCTCTTCCCAGGGTGAAAGAGCGGAATCAGCTTAGGCGTTGCGGCACATCGCCGTGCCCGCCGGAGCCCGCGTTGACAGGGGGTAGGGCGGGTGCTATCCGCGCTATCAGCCGTATTTCCACACCCGACGACGACAGCGCTAGGTGCGTTCCATGAAGATCCTTTGCCCGGTCAAGCGCGTGCTCGACCCCTACGTGAAGGTCCGCGTCAAGCAGGACAATTCCGACGTCGACCTGGCCAACGCCAAGATGGCGATGAACCCCTTCTGCGAGATCGCCGTCGAACAGGCGATCCGCCTCAAGGAGCAGGGGCACGCGAGCGAAGTCGTGCTGGTCGCGGTCGGCCCGCAGCAGTCGCAGGAGACGCTGCGCACGGGCCTCGCGATGGGCGCCGACCGCGGCATCCTGGTCAAGGCGGAACCGGCGCCGGAGCCCTTGGGTGTGGCCAAGATCCTGAAGGCGATCTGCGAAAAGGAGAGCCCGGACCTGGTGTTCGCCGGCAAGCAGGCGGTCGACGGCGACAACAACCAGACCGGCCAGATGCTCTCCGCGCTGCTCGGCTGGGCACAGGGCACCTTCGTCTCCAAGGTCGAGGTGCACGACGACCACTTCCTGGTCACCCGCGAGATCGACGGCGGCCTGGAGACGCTGAAGGTCGGGCGCCCGGCGATCCTGACCGCCGACCTGCGCCTGTGCGAGCCGCGCTACGCCTCGCTGCCCAACATCATGAAGGCGAAAAAGAAGCCGATCGACAACTATAGCCCTGAGGACCTGGGCGTCGACGTCGGCCATCGCCTGACCCTGCAGAAGGTTGAGGAGCCGCCCGCCCGCCAGGCCGGCATCAAGGTCGGCAGCGTCGGCGAACTGGTCGACAAGCTGCACGACGAGGCGAAGGTCATCTAAGCCGCTTCGGCTTAAGTTCCGCCCGCTTTTCCAAGAGCCCCGGTCGGTCCGTTTCCGGCCGGGGTTTTTCATGTCTGCGGAAGGTGCTCGCGGCGGCTTCCCGCGCCTCCACTGGAAGAAAAGGAATGACGTAAGCAGTCGTAGGGTGGGTTCGCCGCGCACGCGGCAACCCACCGTGCGGAGGTCCAAGCAGCACCAGCGGTCGGTGGGTTGCTTCGCGAACCCACCCTACCGAGCCCAACGCTTATGTAGGATAGTGGCCGCAGCAGCAGGTTCCTTGACCTTTCAGCATATTGCTCTGGAGAAGAGGGTATCGGCGCGCGTGCGCAAAGTCCTTCACGGGCGAAGCGGGATGAGTTCGCGGCAGAGCGGGAATAGTGCCTCCGCCCGGGCATGGACACCGCCGGGGCGCTCACCTATTGTCCGCGCGGCGCGGCACGCCAGCCGTTTTGGCGCGGACCGCGCGGATCGCCCGCACCCCCGAGATTGCCCCTCACGAAGGCCCGTCATGCGTCTGTCGCGTTACTTCCTGCCCACGTTGAAGGAAAACCCCGCGGAAGCCGAGATCGTCTCGCACCGCCTGATGCTGCGCGCCGGTATGATCCGCCAGGGCGCGGCGGGGATCTACTCCTGGCTGCCGCTGGGCAACGCGGTGTTGCAGAACATCGAGCAGATCGTCCGCGAGGAGCAGGACCGCGCGGGCGCCAACGAGCTCCTGATGCCGACCATCCAGTCCTCCGACCTGTGGCGCCAGTCCGGGCGCTACGAGGACTACGGCAAGGAGATGCTGCGCTTTAAGGACCGGCACGGCCGAGAGATGCTGTACGGGCCGACCAACGAGGAGCTGATCACCGAGATCTTCCGCGCCGGCGCCAAGTCCTACCGCGACGTGCCGGCGATGCTCTATCACATCCAGTGGAAGTTCCGGGACGAGGTGCGGCCCCGCTTCGGCGTGATGCGCGGGCGCGAGTTCCTGATGAAGGACGCCTATTCCTTCGACCTGGACCAGGAGAGCGCGTTCCGCGCCTACCGCAAGCAGTTCGTCACCTACCTGCGCACCTTCGCGCGGATGGGCCTGAAGGCGGTGCCGATGGAGGCCGAGACCGGTCCGATCGGCGGCAACATGTCCCACGAGTTCGTCATCCTGGCCGACACGGGCGAGACCGAGATATTCACCCACAAGGACCTGCTCGACTACGACGTGCTGGGCCAGAACATCGACCTGGACGACGACGACCAGATCAAGCCGATCGTCGACTACTGGACCGGCCAGTACGCCCGCACGGACGACATGCACGACCAGGGCGAGTTCGAGCGGCAGGTGCCCGAGGACAAGCGCGTGCAGCGCCGCGGCATCGAGGTCGGGCACATCTTCTACTTCGGCACCAAGTACTCCGAGCCCCTGGAGGCGACCGTCTCCACCAAGGAAGGGCAGAGCGTGCCGGTGCACATGGGCTCCTACGGCGTCGGCGTCTCGCGCCTGGTGGGCGGCCTGATCGAGGCGTTCCACGACGAGTCCGGCATCGTCTGGCCGGAGAGCGTGGCGCCCTTCAAGGTCGGCCTGATCAACCTGCGCGTCGGCGACGAGGGCTGCCGGCAGGCGTGCGCCGACCTGGAAGCGAAGCTGGAGCAGGCGGGCCTCACCGTGCTGCACGACGACACCGACGACAGCCCGGGCGCCAAGTTCGCCCAGATGGACCTGATCGGGCTGCCCTGGCAGCTGATCGTCGGCCCCAAGGGGCTGAAGGCCGGCACGGTCGAACTGAAGCACCGCGCGACCGGCGAGCGGCACGAGCTGTCGCCCGACGCCGCGCTCGCCAAGCTGGCGGGGTAGGGCGCGCACGCCGCTTTCATGATCTTCGGGGCATTCGAACGCACGGTCGCCTTCCGCTATCTGCGCGCGCGCAGGAAGGAAGGCTTCATCTCGGTGATCGCCGGCTTCTCGCTGCTCGGCATCGCGCTCGGCGTGGCGACGCTGATCATCGTGATGTCGGTGATGAACGGCTTCCGCGCCGAGCTGTTGAACCGGATCCTGGGCGTCAACGGCCACATCACGGTCTACGCTAACGGCGGGGAGATCACCGGCTACGACGATCTCGCGACCCGGCTGGCGTCGATCGACCGGGTGACCCGCGCGCATCCCCAGGTGCAGGGCCAGGTGATGGTGACCAACCGGGGCGAGGCGTCCGGCGCGGTGGTGCGCGGCATGGCGGCGGCGGATCTGCTCGAACGCGACATCCTGGCCGACAACGTCACCTCCGGCAGCGCCCGGGCGTTCGGCGACGACGGCGCGCTGGTCGGCCGGCGGCTGGCAACCAAGCTGGGCTTGAGCGTGGGCGACCAGATCACCCTGGTCTCCCCGCGCGGCAACACCACCGTGATGGGCACCGTGCCCCGGGTGAAGAGCTTCCCGATCGCCGGCCTGTTTGAGGTCGGCATGTACGAATACGACAGCTCGTTCGTCTACCTGCCGCTCGACCAGGCGCAGCAGTTCTTCCGGACCGGCGAGGGCGTGAACGCGATCGAGATGTTCGTCCAAAACCCGGACGACGTCGATCAGGTGCGTGCGACAATCGACCAGATGCTGGGCTCCGGCTACCGCACGGTCGACTGGCAGCGCGCCAACGCGAGCTTCTTCAACGCCATCCAGGTCGAGCGGAACGTGATGTTCCTGATCCTGACGCTGATCATCGTGGTGGCGGCCTTCAACATCATCTCCGGGCAGATCATGCTGGTGAAGGACAAGGGCCCGGACATCGCGATCCTGCGCACGATGGGTGCGACGCGCGGCATGATCATGCGGATCTTCCTGATCTCCGGTGCCGCCATCGGGGTGGTCGGCACCGCCGCCGGCTTCGCCCTCGGCCTCGCGTTCGCACAGAACATCGAGACGATCCGCGGCTGGCTGGAGAACCTGACCGGCACCGAACTGTTCGCCGCCGAGATCTACTTCCTCTCCAACCTGCCCTCCAAGGTCGACCCAACCGAAGTCGCGACGGTCGTGGCGATGTCGCTCGCGCTGTCGCTCTTGGCGACGCTTTACCCCTCCTGGCGCGCCGCGCGCCTCGATCCGGTGGAGGCGCTCCGGTATGAGTGAGGCAGTGAATGTTGAGGCCGCCCTGGCGCTCACCGAGCTGCGCAAGACCTTCCACCAGGGCAAAACCGAACTGCACGTCCTGAACGGCGCGGCGCTGTCCGTTCGGGGCGGGGAAATGGTCGCGCTGGTCGGGCCGTCTGGTTCCGGCAAATCGACCCTGATGCACATCGCAGGCCTGCTGGAGCGCCCCGACGCCGGCAGCGTCGTCGTGCAGGGGCAGGACGTCTCCAAGGCGGGCGACGGCGAGCGCACCCGCGTGCGCCGGGCAGCGATCGGCTTCGTTTACCAGCACCACCACCTGCTGCCCGAGTTCTCCGCGCGCGAGAACGTGGTGCTGCCGCAGATGATCGCCGGCACGTCCCGCAAGGCCGCGCGCAGCCGCGCCGGCGAGCTCCTGGAACTGGTCGGTCTTGCCGACCGGGTGGACCACCGCCCGGCCGAGCTTTCCGGCGGCGAGCAGCAGCGCGTGGCGATCGCCCGCGCGCTCGCCAACCGCCCGTCCGTCCTGCTGGCCGACGAGCCGACCGGCAACCTCGACCCGCAAACCTCCGAGCGCGTGTTCCAGGGGCTGACCGCGATCGTCCGGGAGGCCGGCGTGGCCGCGCTGCTCGCCACCCACAACCTGGAACTGGCCCGCCAGATGGACCGCACCCTGCGCCTGCAGGACGGCGTGCTGGTGAACGCGTGAGGGCGCGCTTCGGCGGCCCGCCGCGCGCGTCGATTCCGCTGGCACGGCGCCGTAGAGCCGTTAGAGCAAAATCGATGAAAGCCGAACCGGCTTTCCTCGTGAACTTTGCTCTAACATATTGCCCTAGGCAGTAGGAGCGACACTCAGCCTGAAGGCCAGTTCAGCCTACAGGCACCTCGCTCGCGGCAGCCGGCGGCGCGCGCTGGGCGCTGAGCCGCCCGGTTGTGCATTGCACAAGCGGCCCCCACTTCGATCGGCAGGCCCGCCTGAGCGTTCACCGTCCTGCCTGGAGCTTGCGTGCCGGCGTTCGATCTCGTCACCGCCGTTCCGGTCTTCCTCGCCTGCGCCGTGGTGATTGCGGTCGCGGGCACGCGGATGACCCGTTTGGCCGACGTGCTCGCCGACCGGACCGGCCTGGGAGAGGCGCTGATCGGCGGGGTCCTGCTCGGGGTCGCGACCTCACTCTCCGGCACCGTCACCTCGGTCACCGCCGCGCTGGACGACCAGGCCTCGCTAGCCGTGTCCAACGCGGTCGGCGGGATCGCGGTCCAGACGGTCTTCCTGGCGCTCGCCGATCTGACCTACCGCCGCGCCAATCTGGAGCACGCGGCCGCCTCCGCGACCAATCTCGTGCAGGCAGCATTGTTGATCGTGATGCTGTCGCTGCCGCTCGCCGCCGCGGTCGCGCCAGAGGTCGCGCTGTTCACCGTCCATCCGGTCACGCCCGGGCTGGTGGCGGTCTACATCGGCGGGCTGCGCCTGGCTGACAGTGTGCGCGAGAACCCGATGTGGGTGCCCCGGCAGACCCGGGAGCTGCGCGCCGACACGCCGGAAGACCGGTCGTTCGAAGGGCCGGGAACGTCGGTCCTGGTCGTGCGCTTCACGCTGCTGTTGGCAATTCTCGGCGTAGCCGGTTGGCTGGTCGCGCGCACTGGCCTTGCGATCGCCGCAGCGACGGGACTGACGCAGTCGTTCGTGGGCGCGCTGATGACCGCGACCGCGACCTCGCTGCCCGAACTGGTGACCACGCTGGCCGCGGTGCGCCGCGGCGCGCTCATGCTCGCGGTCGGTGGGATCATCGGCGGCAACACCTTCGACGTTCTGTTCCTGGTGGCGTCGGACCTGGCCTACCGGCCGGGCTCGGTGTTCCACGCGATTGGGCCGGCTGAAGTGTTCCTGCTCGTCTGGGCGATCGCGATGACCGCGGTGCTGCTGCTGGGCCTGCTGCAACGCCAGCGCCGGGGTGTAGGCGCGATCGGCTTCGAGAGCGTGGGCCTGATCGCCATCTACCTCGCTGGCGTGGCGATCCAGGCGTATGGCATCTAGCAGACCGAGACGCTAGCCGGACCGCAGGTACTTCACCGCCGCGTCGCGCTCGAACAGGTAGAGCAGCACGCGCAGCGCCCGGCCGCGGTCCGCCTGCAACTCCGGATCGCGCTCCAGCACCAGTTGAACGTCGTCGCGCGCGGTCGCCAAAAGGTCGTCGTGCGTGCTCAAGTCTGCGAGGCGGAACTCGGGAAAGCCGCTCTGGCGGGTGCCCAGGAGCTCGCCAGCGCCGCGCAACTTCAAGTCCTGCTCGGCGATCCGGAAGCCGTCCTCGGTCTCGCGCATCACCTTCAGCCGCTCGGCCGCCGTTTCGCCGAGCGGCGACTGGTAGAGCAGCAGACAGGTCGCCTGTTGGTCGCCGCGGCCGATCCGCCCGCGCAGCTGATGCAGCTGGGCGAGGCCAAAGCGCTCGGCATGCTCGATCACCATGACGGTCGCCGCCGGCACGTCGACGCCCACTTCGATCACCGTCGTCGCCACGAGGACGTCGACCTCGCCGTCCTTGAAGTCGGCCATCACTCGGTCCTTGTCGGCCGCGCGCATCCGGCCATGGACCAGTCCGACGCGCTCGCCGAACCGGCTTTTGAGCGCGGCATAACGCTCCTCCGCCGCGGCGACCTCGATCGTCTCCGATTCCTCGACCAGCGGGCAGACCCAGAAGGTCTTGTGCCCCGCCGCCATCGACCGGCCGACGCCGTCGACCACTTGGTCCAGGCGGTCGAGCGAGACGACCCGGGTGTCGACCGGCTTCCGCCCGGCCGGTTTCTCGTCCAGCTTGGACGCCTCCATGTCGCCGTAGGAGGTCAGCATCAGCGTCCGCGGGATCGGTGTTGCGGTCATCACCAGCACGTCGACGCCGCGGCCCTTGGCCTGCAGGGTCATGCGCTGGTGCACGCCGAAGCGGTGCTGCTCGTCGATCACCGCGAGGCACAGGTCCTGAAATTCGACGTCCTGCTGGAACAGCGCGTGCGTGCCCACCGCCAGCTTGGCGTCGCCGGTGGCCAGACGCTGCAGCGCGGCCTGCCGGGCCTTGCCCTTGTCCCGGCCGGTCAGCAGCAGGACTTCCACGCCCGCGGCTTCGGCCAGCGGCTGGATCGTGGCGTAGTGCTGCCGCGCCAGGATCTCGGTGGGGGCCATGAAAGCCGCCTGGCCGCCGGCCTCCACGGCGGCCAGCATGGCCAAAAGCGCGACCACCGTCTTGCCGCTGCCGACGTCCCCCTGCAGCAGCCGTAGCATGCGCGCATCGTCCGCCATGTCGGCCAGGATCTCGCCGGTCGCCCGCTGCTGCGCGCCTGTGAGCTCGAAGGGCAGGGCGGACAGCGCCTTGTCCCGCAAGTGGCCGTCGCCCGCGATCGGACGCCCCTTCGCCTTGCGCTGGCTGCGCCGGACGAGCGCGAGGGCGAGCTGGTTCGCCAGCAGTTCGTCGTAGGCAAGGCGCTGCCGGACCGGGGCGTTCGGGTCCAGCTCGGCTTCCGAACCCGGCGCGTGGGCGCTCGCCAAGGCCTGGCGCCAAGGCGCCCAGCCCTGCTGCTGGAGGTAGCTCGGCTCCAGCCATTCCGGCAGGTCCGGCGCGCTCTTCAGAGCCGCACCGACGACCTTGCGCACGACCTTCTGTGTCAGCCCCTGGGTCAAGGGATAGACCGGCTCGACCGTGCCCACGCTGTCGCGCTGTTCCGGCGGGGCGACGTGGTCCGGGTGGGCCATCTGCGGCAGGCCGTAATAGGTCTCGACCTTGCCCGACACCACACGCCGTTCGCCCACGGGCAGGATCTTTCGGATGTAGTCGGGCTTGGCGTGGAAGAACACGATGTCGATCGCGCTGGACTCGTCCCAGCAGCGCACCCGGTAGGGCTGCCGGCGGCTGCGCGGCTCCTGGTGCTGCTCGACATTGACGGTGAGGGTGGCGATCCGCCCGGGCTCCGCATCCGCCACCATTGGCTGGTAGCCGCGGTCGATCACGCCGGAGGGCAGATGCCAGCACAGGTCGACCACGCGTCCGCCGGCCAACTGCTCGAACAGCTTGGCGTTGCGCGGGCCCACCCCCGGCAACTCGGTGACCGGCCGGAACAGAGGATAGAGGACTTCGGGACGCAGGGCTTGAGGCCTCCGACTCCGCTAGCAGCGCACCGGGGCGGCGCGAGATCCCGCCGCCATCCCGTGCTTTAGCAGGCCGGGCCCCGGACGCAAAACGGGCCGCACCGTCTCCGCATCCGACGGAAAAAGTGCGGCCCGTGGTGCGGCCGAGAGACCGCCGCGGCACCCTAGCGGTCGACGTTCATCGCCCCCAGGATGGACCAGGCGAAGTCGAGCTTCAGCTTGCCGTCGAACACCCGGTCGTCCAGCGGCAGATAGAAGTTGGCGGCGTAGGGCGTTTCCCGGTCGAGGCCGCTATCGGCCTCGTAGACCGCCGCGGGATCGTAGGACGCGAGCCCGTGGCAGGTCATGCAGTTCGTCTCGACGCCGTAGCGGGTGGCGGTCAGCCCGGACTCCGGCTGGACCACCGGCCGGCTGAGCTTGAACGTCCCGGGATCGAAGCCGGCTTCGAGGTAGGGGTTGTAGACGGGAACGAGCTTGCCGTAGTTCTCGCCGTCGTTGAGCGGCTGAGCCGGGTCGAGCATCTGGTAGCCGGCCGCCATGGCGTAATGGTTAGCCGGCGCGCCCATCTGGTCCGGCCGGGCTTCGGCGATCTTGGCGCTGCTGGGCGCGTTCGGCGCGTTGGGATCGGCCGTCCACCAGAAGGTTTGCCAGGTCCAGCGCTTGCTCTCCCGCGTTCCGACGTGCATCGCGACCAGGACGACGGTATCGCCCACCTCGAGCGTCCCCGCCTGGCCCCCGCTTAAGTCCTGCAGTTGTTTCTTGTCGGCCTGCGTCACCGGGAAGTGGATGAAGTCGGAGAGGTTGTAGGTCGTCTCCGGCGTCGCGCCCTGACAACCCTTGTCGACCGACCCGTCGCCTTGGCCGTTGTTGGTCGGATCGATGTGGACGCACTGGTTCCACACGGATTCGCCGTACGTGCGCGCCGGCTCCGGCGTGCCGGGCCAGACCGGCATGGCGTACAGCCCGTCGTCGTCCAACTTCTCCTCGGAGATCACCTTGTAGACCGGCTTCACCGTCACCGCGTCGTAGGGCATATTCGGAATTTCCGAGTAGCCTTCCTCGACGTAGCGGTCGAGCGTGCTCTGCGCCAGCAGGTTGTTGGTCATGACATGGTAGGCGGCCGACGGGCTGTAGTTCACCGTCACCACGATGCAGGTGTCGGGCTTGCCGCCGCCGCCGCAGCGCTCATCGACGACCGCGGAGGGATGCGACACCCGTTCGTGGCCGCTGTGGAACTGGCGGGGCGGCTGCAGCGTGAGCGGCGGGTCTTCGTCGTACTCCGCCTGGGTCGCCGCCTTGTCCAACTCGCCCGGCGTACGCCAGGTCAGGTAGATCGGCGCATTTTCGACGCCGCGTGCGGTGCGCCCGCTGTTGAGCGTCAGCCCGGCCCAGAGCCCCCAGGCGTGCTCGTAAATTTCGCGATCGTGGTTCTTGTCGATCCACTCGTTGATCACCGTCTCCGGAACCGGGAAGCTATGGCCCGGAAACACGCGCTGCGGCAGATCGACCCCGTAACCGTCCTGGGCCTGCGCGGTCAGCGCGAGCGGCCCGGCGACGAACGGTACGGCGATCAGGCCAACCGCGATCCTGGCTGTCTTAAGCATGGGTTTGACGCTCCCTGTCTGCGTCCGTTGATGAGTCCTGGCGATAGGCCAAGTCTACCCGAGGTTTTTGCCGCGACAAGCGAGATGCGCAGCCGACACCCCCCTTTGAGTTGCACACGGGAACGTACACAGGTCGAATTAGATCGCCGGGCTTCCGTGACACGGCCCGGCCCGCGCCCTATATCGGCCGGGCGCGCCGCCATGCCGTCGACAGGGGAGTGAAAATGTCCGAAGCATCCGAGCGCCCGAGCGACCTCGAGGTTCGGCGCAAACGCGCCTACTTCAACAGCTGGCACCGCGGCACGCGGGAAATGGATCTCCTGATCGGCGGTTTCGCCGAAGAGAAGCTCGCCAGCTTGACCGCGGAGGAGCTGGGGCGTTACGAGCAGCTTCTCCAATTGCCCGACAGCGATCTTTACGCCTGGATCACCGGTCAGGCCGACATCCCCGAAGAGCTGGACAGCAAGCTGCTGCGTGAATTGTGCAAGTACCGCGTCGATCTGGTGAACCGCTGAAAAACCCGCTTGCCCGGGCGTTCTCGGAAAGCCGCCGCTGGCTGATCGCCCGGGCGCCGGAGGGCTTCGACGCCTGGCTGCTGGGCGAGGCCGCAGCCGAGCGCGCGGGCGATCCCGTGCTGCACGTCGCCCGGGACGACACCCGCCTGGAGCGCACGGCCGAAGCGCTCGCGTTTTTCTATCCGGACGTGAGCGTGCTGCGTTTCCCGGCCTGGGACTGCCTGCCTTATGACCGGGTCAGCCCGCACCGCGACGTGGTAGCCCAGCGCGTCGATACGCTGAGCCGGCTGGCCGCGGGCGATCTGCCGGAAACAGGCGTGGTCGTCCTCACCACGGTGAACGGGCTGCTGCAGCGCGTACCGCCAACGGACGTGATCGGTCCGCGCGTGCTGACCGCGAAGGCCGGGACCCAGATCGCCCCGGACCGCCTGTCCGGCTTTTTCGCCGCGAACGGCTACGTGCGCTCGGACACCGTTGGCGATACCGGCGAGTACGCCGTGCGCGGCGGCATCGTCGACGTCTTCCCGCCGGGCGAGCCGGAGCCGCTGCGCCTGGACTTCTTCGGCGACGAGCTGGAGAGCGTGCGCACCTTCGATCCGCTGTCCCAGCGCACCACCGGCAAGCATCCGGGCTTCACGCTCAAGCCGGTGAGCGAGGTCGTGCTGGAGGACGACACGGTCGAGCGCTTCCGCAAGGCTTACCGCGAGACGTTCGGCACGCCTTCGAAGGACGATCCGCTCTACGCGGCCGTCAGCGAGGGTCGGCCCTACACCGGCATGGAGCACTGGCTGCCGCTGTTCTACGAACGGATGGCCACCCTGTTCGACTACCTGCCGGAGGCCACGCCCGTGTCCATGGACCGGCAGGCGGAGGAGAGCCGGGCGAGCCGGCTGGAGACGATCCACGACTTTTACGACGCGCGCCGGACGGTGCAGAGCACAGAGGGCCTGGACGTCCCGTCGTACAAGCCGCTGGCGCCGGAGCAGCTGTATCTCAGCGCGGAGGAATGGTCGCGCACCCTGGCGGCCCGGCCGGTCGCGCAGTTCCAGCCGTACAACGCGCCGACCGACACCGAGACCGCGGTGCTGGACGCCCGCGGCGCGCCCGGGCACGACTTCTCCGCCGCGCGCAAGAAGGGCGAGGCGGGCGAGCCCTATACCTCGCTCAAGACCGCGATGCGCCAGGAGCGAGACCAGGGCCGCCGGGTCGCGATCGCCGGTTACACCGAGGGGTCCTGCCAGCGCCTGGAGACGGTGCTGAAGGAGCACGGGATCGAGAACCTCGCCAGCGTGGCCAGCTGGCCGGAAGCGCGCAAGCTGCCGGTGGGCCAGGTCGCGCTGATCACCCTGCCGCTGGAACACGGGTTCGTCGGCGACAGCGCGGCTCTGATCAGCGAGCAGGATATCCTGGGCGAACGGATCGCCCGGCCGCGCGGGCGCAAACGCAAAGCGGAGAACTTCCTGACCGAGGTCTCCAGCCTGCACGAGGGCGACCTCGTGGTGCACGTGGACCACGGCATCGGGCGCTACGACGGCCTGATCAACATGGACGTGGGCGGCGCGCCGCACGACATGCTGAAGGTCACCTACGCCGGCGGCGACCGCCTGTTCGTGCCGGTCGAGAACATCGAGGTGCTGTCCCGCTACGGCTCCGAAGAAGAAGGCATTCAGCTCGACAAGCTGGGCCAGGGCAACTGGCAGGCGCGCAAGGCCCGGGTGAAGGAGCGGGTCAAGGAGATCGCCGACGGGCTGATCAAGATCGCCGCCGACCGGCAGATGAAGCGCATGGAGCCGCTGCACCCGCCCCAGG
>CAYRCO010000018.1:0-6079 GCA_964422775.1 uncultured Rhodovibrio sp. | reverse complement strand
GCCCCCAAAAGGCGCCTACGACGAGTTCTGCGCCCGCTTCCCCTACGCCGAGACCGACGACCAGCTGAACGCGATCGAGGAAACGCTGGCCGACCTGCAGGCGGGCAAGCCGATGGACCGGCTGATCTGCGGCGACGTCGGCTTCGGCAAGACCGAGGTGGCGATGCGCGCGGCCTTCGTGGCCGCGATGAACGGTAAGCAGGTGGCGGTGATCGTCCCCACCACGCTGCTCGCCCGCCAGCACGCCGAGACCTTCCAGCAGCGCTTCCAGGGCTACCCGCTGGAAGTCCGCCAGCTGTCCCGGCTGGTCGGCGCCAAGGAAACCAAGCAGACCAAGCAGGACCTGAAGGACGGCAAGATCGACATCGTCGTCGGCACGCACGCGCTGCTCGGCAAGGAGGTCGCGTTCCGCGATCTGGGCATGCTGATCGTCGACGAGGAGCAGCACTTCGGCGTCAAGCAGAAGGAGAAGCTGAAGGAACTGCGCGGCGACCTGCACGTGCTCACTCTGACCGCCACGCCGATCCCGCGCACCCTGCAACTGTCCTTGTCTGGCGTGCGGGAGATGTCGCTGATCTCGACCCCGCCGGTCGACCGCCTGGCGGTGCGCACCTTCGTGCTGCCGTTCGACCCCGTGGTCGTGCGCGAAGCGATCATGCGCGAGCACTGGCGCGGCGGGCAGACCTTCTACGTCTGCCCGCGGATCGAGGATCTGGGCGAGGTCACCGACAGGCTGCAAAAGCTGGTACCTGAAGCGAAGGTCGCGGTCGCCCACGGCCAGATGGGCGCCAAGGAGCTCGAAAAGGTGATGACGGAGTTCTACGAGGGCCAGTACGACGTGCTGCTCTCCACCCACATCATCGAAAGCGGGCTCGACGTGCCGACCGCGAACACGCTGATCATCCACCGCGCGGACATGTACGGGCTCAGCCAGCTCTACCAGCTGCGCGGGCGGATCGGCCGGTCGAAGCAGCGCGGCTACGCCTACCTGACGCTCAAGCCCGGCCGCAAGCTGACGGATGCGGCGGAGAAGCGCCTGCACGTGATGCAGCAGCTCGACCACCTGGGCGCGGGCTTCACGCTCGCCAGCCACGACATGGACATCCGCGGTGCGGGCAACCTGGTGGGCGAGGAGCAGTCCGGCCACGTCAAGGAGGTCGGCATCGAGCTCTACCAGCAGATGCTGGAGGAAGCGGTCTCCCAGGCCAAGCAGGGCGCCAGCCGCGGCACGGCGCAAGCGCAGGCGGAGGAGGCATTCACCCCGCAGATCAACATCGGCACCAGCGTGCTGATCCCCGAGCGTTACGTGCAGGACCTGAACGTGCGCCTGGGCCTCTACCGGCGGATCTCCACGCTCGTCGACAAGCAGGACATCGACGCCTTCGCTTCCGAGCTGATCGACCGCTTCGGCCAGCTGCCGCCGGAGGTCGAGAACCTACTGCAAGTCATTCAGATCAAGCAGCTTTGCCGGGATGCGGGCGTGGAAAAGGTGGACGCCGGGCCGAAGGGTGCGGTGCTCACCTTCCACAACGACCAGTTCGCCCGGCCGGAGTTGCTGGTGCAGTTCATCCAGGAGGCCCCGGGGCAGGTGCAGCTGCGCCCGGACCACAAGCTGGTCTACAAGCGCACCTGGACCACCGCCGAACAGCGCGTCCAGGGCATCCGCCACCTGATCGACCGCCTGGCGCGCATGGCCCAGCCGCAGGAAGCGGCGTGAGCGGCGCGCGCGTGTACCCGTCGGGCAGCCTTCGACGCGCTCGGCTGCGCCGAGCTGCTCAGGATGAAGGTGTTCCGGATTAGGGAGCGGTTTTTACAACATTGTCTTCATGCTGAGCAGGCCCGATAGGGCCGCGTCAAAGCAGCTCTGACGGGTGCCCGCGTGCGGCCAGGCACCCTCACTCCGCCGCGCCCTTCTGCTCGCGCGCAAGGTCGAACATCTGGAACAGCACCTTGGGCTCTTGCGCGCCCGACAGCGCGTACTGGCCGTTCAGGATGAAGGTGGGCACGCCCTGGATGCCGGCGCGCCGGGCCTGCATGTCCTCGTTCTGGATATCTTCCAGGCCGGTGCCGGCTTCCAGGTAGCCGCGGGCGGCCTCGGGATCGAAGCCGGCGTCGGCAGCGGCCTGGATCAGCACCTCCGGGTCCTCCAGATCGCCGCCTTCCAGGAAGTACAGGTTGAACAGCCGTTCCACGAGCGGGTCCTGGTCGCCGCGCTCGCCGGCGAAGCGCAGCAGGCGATGCGACGTCAGGCTGTTGGGCGTGCGCTCGATCGCCGCGAAGTCGAACGGGATGCCCTCCTGCTGGCCCGCCTCGCGCACGGCGGCGTAGACCCGCTCGGCGTTCTCCGCGCCGCCGAACTTGCGCGCGAGGTAGTCCTGCCGGTCCAGGCCGCCCGCCGGCATGTCAGGGTTCAGCTGGAAGGCGCGCCAGTGGATCGTGAGATCCGGCTGCGGCCGCTCCGCGAGCGCGCGCTCCAGCCGGCGCTTACCGATGAAGCACCAGGGGCAGATCGTGTCGGAGTAG
This sequence comes from uncultured Rhodovibrio sp., assembly GCA_964422775.1. Lineage (GTDB taxonomy): Bacteria > Pseudomonadota > Alphaproteobacteria > Kiloniellales > Rhodovibrionaceae > Rhodovibrio. Next base: position 3,556 of record CAYRCO010000018.1, on the reverse strand, counting down.
ATGTCGATGCGCATGACGCCGGTCGCCTCTCGGCTCGTTGGACTGCGCCACAGCTAGCGCTTGACGGTCGCGCTGGCCAGCCGAACCATGCTCAAGGATGCTTGAGTGGACGCGCACGGGTCAGGGGATGTGACGGGCATGAGTTTCGATCTGAGCGGCAAGACGGCGCTGGTCACGGGCGCTTCCAGCGGCCTCGGCCGGCGGTTCGCGGTCGTGTTGGCGCAAGCGGGCGCGAAGGTCGCGGTCGCCGCGCGCCGGGTGGACCGGCTGGAAAGCCTGGTCGACGAGATCAAGGGCTTCGACGGCCGTGCGATCGCCGTGCAGCTCGACGTGACCGACCCGGACAGCGTCCGTCACGCCCTCGACGTCGCGGAGACGGAGCTGGGCGCGCTGTCCGTGATGGTGAACAACGCCGGCATGGTCCGCCGCGGCGACGCGCACGAGATGGCGCTCTCAGATTGGGACGCGGTGATCGAGACCAACCTGCGGGGCGCCTGGATGATGGCCCAGGAAACCGCCCGGCACATGATGCGCCTGGGTCATGGCGGCAGCATCGTCAACATCGCCTCGATCCTGGGCATCCAGGGCCGACCCTCGGTGCCGGCCTACTCGGCCAGCAAGGGCGGGCTGATCTCCCTCACCCGCGCGCTCGCGGTCGAGTGGGCGCCCTACGGCATCCGCGTCAACGCGATCGCGCCCGGCTACATCGAGACCGACATCAACCGCGAATTCCTGGCGAGCGAAGCGGGACAGAAGCTGAAGGCGCAGATCCCCCAGGGGCGCACCGGCGTGCCGGAGGATCTGGACGGCCCGCTCCTGCTGCTCGCCTCCGACCTGTCGGAGTTCATGACCGGCACGACGATCACGGTCGACGGCGGGCACACTGCCCAACTGTAACGCCGTCCAACCGGTCTACTGCCTAGCCCCCTGTTGCCGGCTTTGTTAAAGTCTTGTGTCAGGCGGCGCGGCGATGACGGAAACCGGGAGGGACAGCGTCATGACGACAGGGCGGACACTGGGGCAGATGTGCGGCACGGGCGAGTTGCGTGCGGTCGGACCTGACAGCACGCTCGCGGAGGCCGCACGCGTCATGCGCGATCACCGCGTCGGTGCGGTGCTGATCAGCGAAGACGGCCGGTTGAGCGGCATCCTGTCGGAGCGCGACGTCACCTACCGGGCGGTCGCCGCCGGCCTTGACCCGACCACGACGGCCGTCTCCGAGGTTATGACCCGGAACGTCATGACGGCCAGTCCGGAAACCCGGGCGGTCAACGGGCTACAGCAGATGGCCGAGAACCAGATCCGCCACCTGCCGGTGATCGATGCCGGCAGCGTGATCGGGATCGTCTCGCTGCGCGACTTCCTGGCGGAAGAACTGGCGCAGGTCCAGGACGAGATCAGCTTCGAGGGCGCGGTCGCCGAGGAACTCTGGTAGCCGCCTTGCGGGATCGCCGCCTCCGTACGCCTCAGACGCTGGCGCCCGCCGCTGTCTGCCGGGCGGCGCGGGCGCGCAGCGGCGGTTGCAGCAAGCCCAGCAGCACAACCGCGCCCGCGACGTAGAGCGCGCAGCCGCCCGCGATCGCGGCGAAGCCGATCCCGGCATCCAGCAGCCAGCCGAACAGGGCAGGGGCGCCTGCGGTCGCGAACACCATGCAGGCCTGCACCACGCTGCGGATCGCGCCCAGGTGGCCGGTGCCGTACAGCTCCGCGAAAACGGCGCCCAGCAGGATGAAGCTCGATCCCGCCGTCAGGCCAGCCAGCACGAGGTAAGCGGCGGCCGCCCCGGGGTGGTCGAACAGCGCCACGACCAGCGCCGATAGCCCCAGCAGCGGCAGATAGAACGGCAGCATCCGCACCGCCCCCGTCCGGTCGGCGAGCGCGCCCGCGCCCAGGCTGGCGGCGACCTGGGCGGCGGCGAACCCGGTGAAGCAGGTCGCCAGCCACTCCAGCGACCAGCCCTTGGTCTCCGCCAGGTGAACCTGGTGGAAGAACAGCCCGGTGATGATGAACGGTGGGGCCAGCATGCACAGGATCAGCGGATAAAAGACCGGATCGCGCAGCACCTGGCGGAGCGACCAGGAGTGGTCGGCGCGCCGCGCGGCGTCGGCCGCGGCGTCGTCCTTGCGGGCCTGCTCGCGGGCGTCGTGGCCATGCAACAGCCAGAGCATCAGCGGCACCAGGCCGATCAGCAGCAGGCCACCGAAGATGCCCCAGCTGAGCCGCCAGCCAAACGCCGCGATCAGCGCGACCGCGATCGCCGGAAACAGCGCCTCGCCCAGCGGATAGCCGAGCGAGGCCAGGCTGATCGCCTTGCCGCGGGTGGCGTGGAAATAGCGCGCCATCGCGACCGTGGAGACGTGGCTCATCAGCCCCTGGCCGGTCAGGCGCAGGGCGAAGAAGGCCGGCAGCAGCAACCAGCCGTTCGGCACCACGGCCGTGAACAGGCACGCGGCCGTCAGGCCAAGGCAGACCAGCACGGTGTAGCGGCGCAGGTCGACCCGGTCGATCTTCTTGCCGAGCCAGATCAGGCAGGCGCCGCTCGCCAGCGTCGCCGCAGAGTAGATCGCGCCGTAACTGCCGTGGCTGAGCCCGAAGTCGGCGCGCCAGGCGCCGCCGAACAGGGCGATGAAGAAGGTCTGCCCAAAGCTGGAGAAGAACGCCGCCAGGGCGCCGAACGCGAGGAACCGGGGGTGCTGGGCGATGAACGTGAGGTAGGAGCGCACGGGGTCGCTAGGTCGCGTTTGTGAACGGGAAAGACGGCGGCCGGCGGCGGGCTGCCGCGGGCGGGTCTAGCTGCGGAAGTCGTCTTCGTCGACGTCGCGCAGATGGCGCGGTCGGCGCGGGCGCAGGCCGAAGGTGAACAGGTCGAAGGCGAGCAGGCCCAAGAGGAAGCCGCCGACGTGCGCCGCCCAGGCCACCTGCGCACCGCCGCCGCCGGCGCCGGGCACGCCTGTGAAGCCGGTCATCACCGCGATCCCAAGCCAGATCAGCGCGATCGGGAGGATGCGTGTGCGCTGGCCCATCACCTGCGCCTGTTTCGCCATGAGCCGCAGCACTGCGCCGAACAGCCCGCTGATCGCGCCCGAGGCGCCGACCACCGGAATCGTCGTCTCCGGATAGAAGGCGTAGTGCGCCGCAGCGCCGGCCAGGCCGCTTGCCAAATAGATCGCCAACAGCCTGCGGCCACCCAAGAGCTTGGCGACCCCGGCACCGAACGCGGCCAGCATGACCATATTCACGATCAGGTGCACGGGCCCGGCGTGCAGGAACTGGTGGGTGAACGGCGAGATCAGGCCCTGCCAGCCGGGACTGTCCAGCACCGTCCAGCGCGCCGGCACGAAGCCGAGGTTGAAGAACAGCGCGTTGGTCCAGTGCACCGGGATCACCGCGGTCACGAGGTAGATCGCCACGTTGATCGCGATCAGCCAGCCGACCGCCCGGGGCAGGTTCACCGCGGACTTGCCGGGGCGGCGCGGCGGCGGGGGCGGGGGCGGACGGTCGTCGGGACGGATGCTCAAATCGGCGGCTGTCGCTGATGGATCGGGGACCCGCCGGA
>CAYRCO010000017.1:0-24222 GCA_964422775.1 uncultured Rhodovibrio sp. | reverse complement strand
CTAGGTTGTTAACCCGGAACGCTGCGCCCAGTGCGTCCGGTTCTTTCGGGGTCACATCCCGGGCATGACGGTTCGGGTCCACAATCGCAGAGAGCTTTGTAGCATGCTAGAAAGCCCCGCCTCGAAACACGCGGAGTCGGATACGAACATGGCCTCGGAAGGCACGAAGACGGTCCTCGTCGTCGAAGATAACGAATTGAATATGAAGCTCTTCCACGACCTCCTGGAGGCGCACGGCTACGGTATTCTGCAGACCAAGGACGGGATGGAAGCCCTGCAGATCGCCCGCGACCACAAGCCGGACCTGATCCTGATGGACATCCAGCTGCCAGAGGTGTCCGGCCTGGAGGTCACCAAGTGGATCAAGGAGGACGACAACCTGAAGTCGATCCCGGTGATCGCCGTGACCGCGTTCGCCATGAAGGGGGACGAGGAAAAGATCCGGGAGGGCGGCTGCGAAGCCTACATCGCCAAGCCGATCTCGGTGGCGAATTTCCTGCAGACGGTGCAGCAGTTCCTGAATTGACGCCCCACTGAAGAGGGGGGCCGGCTCGCGCCGGGACCCGAGCGAATGACCGCACGCATCCTCGTCGTCGACGACATCGCCGCCAACGTCAAACTGCTGGAAGCCAAGCTTTCCGCGGAATACTACGACGTGATCACGGCGGATAACGGTCGCACGGCGATCGAGGTTGCCGAACACCAGGCCCCGGACATTATCCTGCTCGACGTGATGATGCCGGGTATGGACGGCTTCGAGACCTGCTGCGAGCTGAAGGCCAACCCCAAGACCGCGCATATCCCGGTGGTCATGGTGACCGCGCTGTCCGACGTCGCCGACCGGGTGCGCGGCCTGGAAGCGGGCGCCGACGACTTCCTGTCCAAGCCGGTCAACGACGTGGCGCTGTTCGCACGCGTGCGCTCGCTGGTCCGGCTCAAGATGATGATGGACGAGTTGCGCGTTCGCCAGGAGACCTCCGGGCGCCTGGGCGCGATCGCCAGCGAGTTCGAACTCGCCGACTCGCCGGCTAAGGTGCTGGTCGTGGAAAAGAGCCGCTTCACCACCCAGCGGCTGAGCGACTACCTGGCGGAGGGCGCGCACGAGGTGGTCTGCGCCGACACCGGCGAGCGTGCGCTCGACCTGGGGCGCGAACAGCAGTTCGATCTGGTGATCGTCGGCATCGATCTCGGCGGGGAAGACGGCCTGCGGCTGTGCTCGCAGTTCCGCTCCCAGGAGGAAACCCGGCATCTGCCGCTGCTGCTGCTGCTGGAGGACATGGACCTGCCGCGGCTTGCCAAGGGCCTGGATTTGGGGGTCACCGACTATCTGGTGAAGCCGCTCGACCGCGGTGAACTCTTGGCGCGCGTGCGCACCCAGGTCCGTCGCCGACGCTACCATGACCGCCTGCGCGAGCGGATCCAGACCTCGATGTCGATGGCGTTTACCGACAGCCTGACCGGTCTCTACAACCGGCGCTATCTGATGACCCACCTGGACCGCAAGCTGATGGGCATCGCCGACACCGGCAAGCCGGTCTCGGTCATGCTGTTCGACGTCGACCACTTCAAGGCAGTGAACGACACCCACGGTCACGGCGTGGGCGACGACGTGCTGGTCAAGCTGGCGGAGGTCGCGAGCGACAACCTGCGCGCGGTCGACCTGGTGGCGCGCCTGGGCGGCGAGGAATTCGTCGTGGTGATGCCCGAGTCCAACGCCGCCACCGCGATGCAGGTCGCTGAGCGCCTGTGCGCCCAGGTCGCCGAGAGCGCCATCCAGTTGCCGGACGGCACGCCGCTCAGCGTCACCATCTCGATCGGCGTAGCCACCTCCGAAACCTCCGAGGAGATGGCCGACGATCTGCTGGAGCGCGCGGACGCGGCGCTCTATTCGGCCAAAAACGCCGGGCGCAACCGCGTCAGCCTAGCCGACCCGCCGGCGGGCACCCCGGCGCAGTCGACGGCCGCCGGCGCCCGCTACTAGCGCTTTTTACGCCGCTATCTTAGTCCGCCACGTCCAGCGGCAGGCCGACGTAGTTCTCCGCCAGATGACGGGCGGCGCTGTCGCTCTCGGCGACGCTGTCCAGTTCGGCCCGCTGCAGGCGGGTCTCGAAGCCGTCCGCGCCCGGCTGGGCGTGCAGCATCCGGGTCATCCACACCGAGAAGCGCTGGACTTTCCAGACCCGCTTCAGACAGGTGTCGGAGTAGGCGTCGAGCCCGGTCGCGTCGGCGTGCGCGAACCAGCGGGCGAGGGCGGGCGCCAGCACCTGCACGTCGGCGAGTGCCAGGTTCATGCCCTTGGCCCCGGTGGGCGGCACGATGTGCGCGGCGTCGCCGGCCAGGAACAGGCGCCGGTAGCGCATCGGTTCGGCGACGAAGGAGCGCATCGGAGCGACGTTCTTCTGCAGGATCGGCCCCTCGTTGATGGTCCAGCCGTCGCCGGTTTCCAGCCGCCGGTGCAGCTCGTCCCACAGCGCCCGGTCGGACCAGGCGTCCGGATCCTCGTCCGGGCGGCACTGGATGTAGAGGCGCGTGACCTCCGGCGAGCGCATGGAGTAGAGGGCGAAGCCGTTGTCGTGCCGGGCGTAGACCAGCTCGTCGCTGGTCGGCGCGGCTTCCGCCAGCACGCCCAGCCAGGCAAAGGGGTAGCTGCGTTCGTGGGTCGCGATCGCGCCCGCCGGCACGCTCGCCCGGCTGATGCCGTGATAGCCATCGCAGCCGGCGACGAAGTCGCAGGCCAGCGTGTGGTCCTGGCCGTCGCGGCGGTAGCGCACCGTCGGCCCATCACCCTGCAGCCCGCCGCCGTCCAGCCCCTCGATCGCCTGGACGTCCACCTCGAACAGGATCTCGCCGCCGTCCGCCAGACGCTGGGCGATCAGGTCCTTCACCACCTCATGCTGGCCGTAGACCATGATCTTCTTGCCGGTCAGGCGCTCCAGCTCGATCCGGTGGTGGGCGCCGGAGAACGCGAGATCGATGCTGGCGTGCGCCATTCCCTGCCGGTCCATCCGGTCGCCCACGCCGGCCGCGCGCAGGGCCGCCGCACTTTGATGCTCCAGCACGCCCGCGCGGATGCGGCTCTCGACGTAGTCGCGGCTGCGGCGCTCCAGCATCACCGTGTCGATCCCGCGCGCGGCCAGCAGGTGCGCGAGCATCAGGCCCGCGGGCCCTGCGCCGATGATGGCGACTTGCGTGCGCTTCATGGATCGGGCCTTTCACTGAAAGCGGGCTAGCCGGACAGCAGGTGCGGCAACGCGAGCGTCAGGGCGGGGAACGCCAGCAGCAGGGCGACCCGTACGATCTCCACGCCGAAGAACGGCACGATCCCGCGGAAGATCTCCTTCATCGGCACGTCCTGGGCGAGCGCGTTGATGATGAACACGTTCATCCCCACCGGCGGCGTGATCAATCCCAATTCCACCACGACCAGGGCCAGGATGCCGAACCAGATCTTCAGATCGGCCGTGCCCATGCCGAAGGCCGCCGTCTCCGCGACCGCGTAGTCGCCGCCGTTGATCGCCACCAGCGTGGGCCACAGAAACGGCACCACCACAAGGATCATCGACAGGCTGTCCATGAAGCAGCCGAGCAGGATCAACAGCACCAGCACGGCGATCAGTACCAGCCATGGGTCCATGCCGCTGAACGACGCCCAGTCCGCCAAGGCCGCCGGCAGGCCTGCGCGGGTGAAGAAGCCCTTCAGCACCTCCGCGCCGAACAGGATGAAATAGATCATCCCGCTGGTGACGGCCGAATCCTTGAGCGCGCGCACGATCCCGGCCGCCGTCAGGCCGTCGCCAAAGGCGCGCAGGACCAAGCCATAGGCGATCACGGCGAATACCCCGACCGCCGCCGCGGGCGTGGGCGTGAACAGTCCGAAGCCCAGCCCCAGGATGATCGCCGAGAAGATCACTAGCACCGGGATCAGGCGCAGGAGCGCAGCCCGGCGTGCCGCCGGCGCCATCGCCACCGCGGCCGGCGCGACCGACGGCTTCAGCCGGACGGTGAGCGCGATCACCGCCATGAAAAACAGCACCGCGATCGCTCCCGGGATCACCGCGGCCTGGAACATGTCGATGATCGAGGCTTCGACGATGATGGCGTAGATCACCAGCGCCACCGACGGCGGGATCAGGATACCCAGCACCCCGCCCGCGGCGAGCGAGCCGGTCGCGAGCCTGGGGTGGTAGTCCAGCCGCCTGAGCTCCGGCAGCGCCACCCGGCCCATCGTCGAGGCGGTGGCGAGCGAGGAGCCGCAGACCGCGCCGAAGCCCGCGCAGGCCCCCACGGCCGCCATCGCGACCCCGCCGCGCATCCGCCCGAACAGCGCGTTCACCCCGCGGAACAGGTCGCGGCTGAGGTTGGCTTCGGAGGCGAGGTAGCCCATCAGCACGAACAGCGGCACGACCGACAGGTCGTAGTTCGCGACCGTGCCCCAGAGCAGCGTCTTGAACTGGTCGAGGTAGGGGCCGAAGCGCAGGTAAGGGGCGGCCAGCGACAGCGCGTAGTTGCCGCCGATCCCGACCGCCACCATGGCGAGCCCGACCGGCATGCGCAGCGCCAGCAGGCCGAACAGCACGGCGAGCCCGCCGATCCCGATCGCTTCCAGTGCGCCCATCGGGGTCTACGCCTCCGCCCGGTCCGGCCCGACGTCGGCGAGCGCCACAGCCGCCCAGAGCACGAGCGAGGCGATCCCCGGCAGGTAGAACGGCCAGACCGGCCAGCCGAGCACGCGCGAGAGCGCATGGTCGGCGTAGGACTCCAGCATCCCGAGCGTCATCTTCCAGGCGAGAAAGACCGCGAGCGTGACGATCAGCAGCTGCCACAGACCGTCCAGCACGCGCTGCACGCGCCTCGGCATCACCGTCTCCGCCAGGATGTCCACGGCGACGTGACCGCGCCGTGCCTGGCAATAGGGGAACAGCATCAGCGCGGCCGAACTGACCGCCAGGCGCACGAAGTCCTCGTAGCCCGGCAGGCCGGTCACGTCCCGGCCGACCAGACCGGCGATCCGGTCGAGCGTGAACGCGGCGACGTTGGTGACTGTGACGCCCACGATGGCGAACAAGACCACGCCGCCCAGGATCGCCCAGGCCGCGGCCGCGCGGTGGAGAGCCTGTTGCATGTCGGCGAAGTGGGTTCCGCGTGGCGGGGAAGGGGCGGGCCGGCGGAGGTTGGCCGGCTCGCGCGCAGTCTAGGACAGGCGAGCCGCGCGCGCATCCGTTGCGGTTAGCGGGGCGGGAAGCATGGCGACGAGACCGTAGGGTGGGTTCGCGCAGCAACCCACCGCGCGGCGTCACCAAGCGGGCAGGCGGCGAGCGGTGGATTGCCGCTTTCGCAGCGAATCCACCCTACGACAACGTCTGCGCGGGCTACGACCCGCCGCCCTCGTGCTTGGCGATCGCCTGCTTGGCGGCTTCGACCAGGGCCTCTCCTTCGATGCCGCGTTCCTTAGCCTGGTCGATCCAGCGCTGGGTGACCGACTGGGTGATCTCGTTGAACGCCTGGGTCTGTTCGGGGCTGAGCTGGATCACCTCGCCGCCGGACTCGCGCTGCAGGTCCTTGCCGGTCTGCTCAACGCTGTTCCACAGCTCGCCCATCCGCTCGGCGAACGCGCGGTCGGTGGTCTCGTCGATAATCTTTTGCAGGTCCGCCGGGAGTTCCTGGTAGCGCTGCTTGTTCATCGCGTAGAGGAACACGCTGGTGCCGAAGCGGTTGCCGTCCGCGCCTTCGACCGAGAATTCGGTCAACTGGTGCAGCTTGAGCGGGGTCAGGATCTCAAAGGGGATCAGCGCGCCATCGACGGTGCCCTTGGACATCGCCTGCGGCAGGGCCGGCACCGGCATGCCGACCGGCTCAGCGCCCCAGGATTCGATCATCCACGCCCCCGTGCGCGAAGGGGTGCGGAGCTTCAGGCCCTTCACGTCTTCGGGCTTGGTCACCTCGGTCTCGCGCAGATGCAGGGCGTTGCCCGAGTGGACGTGGACCAGCAGCGGTTCGACCGCCTCAAAGTCGGCTTCCAGCCGGTCGAAGGTGTCCTGGATCGCGAGGTTGGTTGCGCGCGCGTCGCCCGTGTGCACGTTGGGCAGCTCGAACACCTCCGTGCGCGGGAACACGCCAGGGGTGTAGCCGATCAGGGTCCAGACGATGTCGGCGGTGCCGTCGCGCGCCTGGTTGTAGAGCTCCGGCGGCTTGCCGCCCAGCGACATCGACGGGAAGATCTTGATCTCGATCCGCCCGTTCGAGCGCTCCTCGACTTGCCTAGCCCAGGGCTCGATCATTTGGGTATGGGTCACGGACTTGGGCGACAGGAAGTGGTGCACCGTGAGCGTCACCTCCTGCGCCTGCGCGCTTCCGGCGATCAAAGCGCCGGCGCAAGCGCCCGCGGCGAGCTTGAGCAGCCGTGTCATGGGTCGTCTCCCCGTAAAGAAGCCTGTTCCTTGTTTGCGGGATCCGGGCTTTTCGCCGGGACCCTCGTTCATTGTCGCGCGGCCAGCTTAAGCGCTCCCGGCCCGGCTGTGAATTGCCGCCGGCTGCCGACTTTACAGGCGCCGCCGCCCGGCGCAGGCTTGGCAGCCGAGGTCGGCACGGCGCCGACGGCTTGACCGGTCAACCAACTGATGGGGACGGAACAAGGCGCAGCCATGCAGGTGGTGGAAGCGAACGGCATCTACCTGAACGTTCGGCGCGATGGCACGCGCGGCGGGCCGGCGGTCGTGTTCGCGAATTCGCTCGGCACCGATCTCCGGCTGTGGGACGACACGGTAGCCGCTCTGCCGCCGGATCTCGACGGGCTGCGCTATGACAAGCGCGGCCACGGCCTGTCCAGCGCGCCCGAGCCGCCGTACACGATGGCCGACCATGCCCGTGACCTGATCGGCCTTCTGGATGCCGAGGCGATCGACCGGGCCGTCGTGTGCGGCATCTCCGTGGGCGGCATGATCGCGCTGCAGGCCGCCCTGGACGCGCCGGAGCGGATCGGCGGGCTGGTGCTGATGGACACCGGCCACAAGATCGGGACGTCCGACGGCTGGCAGCAGCGCATCGACACCGTGATGGCCGATGGGCTGGGCGATCTCGCCGACAACATCATCCTCGGCTGGCTGTCCGACGCCTATCGCCAGCAGAACCCGGGCGCGGCGCAGGCGTGGCGCAACATGGTCGCGCGCACCCCAGCCAGCCATGGCTACGCCGGGACCTGTGCGGCGTTGCGCGACACCGACCTGACGCCGCGACTGTCGGAGGTCCGCCAGCCGGCCCTTGTGCTGTGCGGCAGCGACGATCCCTCGACCCCGCCGGCGCTGAACCGGGAGCTGGCGGAGCTGCTGCCAAACGCCCGCTACCAGGAGATCGCAGAGACCAAGCACTTGCCCTGCATCGAGAAGCCGGCGGAGGTCGCCCGGCTGATCGGCCGGTTCGTGCAGGAGACGGCCGGTGGCTGACGAACGCTACCAGCAAGGCATGCAGGTCCGCCGATCGGTGCTCGGCGACGCCCACGTCGACCGGGCGCAGGCCAAGACGACCGAGGTCGACGCCGACTTCCAGCAGTTCATCACCGAGGTCGCCTGGGGCAGTGTGTGGACGCGCGAGGGCCTGGACCGGCGCCAGCGCAGCCTGCTCACGATCGCGATGCTGGCCGCACTCGGCCATCACGACGAGTTGGCGATGCACCTGCGCGCCACGGCGAACACCGGTGCCAGCCGCACGGAAGTCAAGGAAACCCTGCTGCAGGTCGCCGTCTATGCCGGCGTGCCCGCCGCCAACGCCGCCTTCGGGGTCGCCAAGCGGGTGTTCGCGGAGATCGACGCCGCGCCCGATGGGACGGCCGGGACGGACGGATCATGAGCGTGGGCGGCTTCAGCGCGCGCGATTGGGCGAGCCATCCCCCGCTGATCGCGCCCGACTACAAGTCGACCAAGACGCGCGGACCCGGACAGCCGCAGGTCCCACTCGAAGGCGACCTGCCGGAAGCCGCCGGGCCCAGCTTCGATGCGCGCGCGATCGACCCCGCCCAGGCCGACCTGACCGCCAACGCCCGCGTCAACGCCGAGCCGATCGGCGAGCGCATCGTCGTCGCCGGCCGGGTGCTGGACGGGTCCGGGCGCGGCGTGCCGCACACCCTGGTGGAGGTCTGGCAGGCGAACGCCGCCGGGCGCTACGTGCACGCCAACGACCGGCACGATGCGCCGCTCGACCCGAACTTCCTGGGTGCCGGGCACACGCTGACCGACGCCGACGGCCGGTTCGCCTTCCGCACGATCAAGCCGGGCGCCTACCCTTGGGGCAACCACCACAACGCTTGGCGGCCGAACCACGTCCACTTCTCCGTGATCGGCCCGGCGCTGGCGACCCGGCTGGTGACGCAGATGTACTTCCCGGGCGATCCGCTCTTGGACGCCGACCCGATCTTCCTCGCGACACCGCGGGCGGCGCGGCCGCGGCTGATCGCGGACTTCGACTGGTCTCTGACCGAGCCCGGGATCGCGCTCGGCTACCGCTTCGACATCGTGCTGCGCGGACGCGGCCAAACGCCGCCCGACGGCGAGCAAGATCATGGCTGAGCGTGGCCAGACACCTTCGCAGACGGTCGGTCCGTTCTTCGCCTACGGCCTGACGCCGCGGCAGTACGGCTATCCGCTGCCAGACCCCGTGGGCGCCGATCTGACCGGCCCGGATGTCGCGGGCACGCGGATCTGGCTCACCGGCCGCGTGCTGGACGCCGCCGGCGCGCCGGTGGACGACGCGCTGGTCGAGATCTGGCAGGCGGACGCCCACGGCCGGCTGCCGACCCGCGCCGGGGGCGGCGGCGGCAACCGGCCGGCGTTCCGCGGCTTCGGGCGCTGCGGCACCGGCACGGACCCGGACAGCCGGTTCGTCTTCCGCACCGTCAAGCCGGGCGCGATCGACGCCGGCGCGGCACCGCACATCAGTCTGGTCGTGTTCGCCCGCGGGCTGCTCAACCACCTGTTCACCCGCGTCTATTTCGCCGACGAAGCCAGCGCCAACGCGGGCGACCCCGTCCTGGCGCAGGTGCCGGAACACCGGCGCGACACCCTGATCGCGCCACGCCGCGAGACCGCCGACGGCCCACTCTACGAACGGGACATTCGCCTCCAGGGGCCTGGCGAAACGGTGTTCTTCGACCTCTAAACCGCGCGCTTTCGCAACCCAAGGCGGCTGCCATGACCGATCCCTGCATCATCACCGTCGCGATCACCGGCTCGGTCCCCCGCAAGGCGCACACCGACGCCGTGCCGATCACGGTCGAGGAGCAGATCGAGTCTACCCACGCTGCCCGGGAAGCCGGGGCGGCGATTGCCCACGTCCACGTGCGCAACGACGACGAGAGCCCGTCCTCGGACCCCGACAAGTTCGCCCGGTATCAGGAGGGCGTGCGTCGGCATTGCCCGGGCATGATCGTGCAGTTCTCCACCGGCGGACGCGGCCGGGCGGCTGAGGAGCGCGGCAGCATGCTGCACCTCGCCCCCGACATGGCATCGCTCGCGACCGGCAGCTGCAATTTCCCGACCATGATCTACGAGAACCACCCGGAGCTCGTGGCCCAACTCGCGGCGGCGATGCAGCGCTACGGCATCAAGCCGGAGATCGAGGTGTTCGACCTGTCGATGCTCTACACCGCCTTCCAGATGGCCGAGCGCGGGGAACTGAACCCGCCGCTGCACGTTCAGTTCGTGCTGGGGATCAAGAACGCCATGCCTGCCGACCGCGAGGTGCTGGAGTTTGAGGTGGCCCAGCTCCAGAAGCACATGCCGCAGGCGACCTGGACCGCAGCCGGCATCGGGCGGCACCAGCTGACCGTGAACCACTGGGCGCTTGAAATGGGCGGCCACTGCCGCACCGGGCTGGAGGATAACATCCGCTTCGACAAGGACCGGCTGGCGGCCAGCAACGCTGAACTGGTGCAGCGCGTCGCCGATTTGTGCGGCGACTATGGCCGTCATCCGGCGAGTTGCGCGGAAGCCCGGCGGCTCTTGTCGCTGCCGGAAACCGTGCCGGCCGGCTGAACGCGGCCGAGCGATGAGCGTGTCCGCGTTCGATTCCGCCCTGACCGGCGAGCTGCTCGCGGACGCGGATGTCCGGGCACTGTTTTCCGACAGCCGCAAGATCGCGGACATGCTGCGGGTCGAAAGGGGACTCGCCTGCGCGCAGGCCCGGCTCGGCCTGTTGCCACCCGGCGTGGCGCGCCGGATCGCGGACGCCAGCATGACCCTGCAGCCGGATCTGGCGGCGATCGGGTCCGCTACCGCGCGCGACGGCGTGCCGGTACCGGAACTGGTCCGACAGCTGCGCGCCGCGCTGGATGACGAGGCGGCAAGCTACGTGCACTACGGCGCGACCAGCCAGGACATCGTGGATACCGCCTGCGTGCTGGCGCTGCGCGATCTGTGCGATCTGATCGACAGGCGGGCGCGCGACCTCGTGCAGCGGCTGGGCGCACTCGCGGCCCGGCACCGGGCGACCTTGTGTCTGGCGCGCACGCGCACCCAGCCGGCCGTGCCGACCAGTTTCGGGCTGCGTGCGCTTGCCTGGGCGCGGCCGCTGTCTCGCGAACGGGCGCGTCTCGCCGCGCTGCGCGGGGAGGTGCTGTGCGTACAGTTCGGCGGCGCCGCCGGCAACCTGTCGGCCCTGGGTGACCGCGGTGCGGCGGTGGCGGACGCGCTTGCCCGGGAGTTGGGCCTTACGCCGTCGGTGCCGGCCTGGCACGGCGAACGGGACGGCTTGCTGGCGCTCAGCGACGGGCTGGCCCGCATCGCGGGCGCGCTCGGCAAGCTGGGGCAGGACGTCGCTCACGGCTGCCAGGCGGAGGTGGGCGAACTGCGCCTGACGGGCGGCGGCGGCTCCTCAACCATGCCCAACAAGGCGAACCCGGTGGCGGCGGAAACGCTGGTCGCGCTCGGACGGCACGCCGCCGGCAGTCTGGCCGCCGTCCACCAGGCCCAGTTGCACGCCCTGGAGCGCGACGGGGCGGCCTGGACGCTGGAATGGCTCGCCCTGCCGCAGGTCGCCGTGGCGGCAGGCGGCGGCCTGAGCCGGGCAAGCGCGCTTTTGGATGCGCTCGATGTCGATACCGAACGGATGGCTGCAGCCGTGACCGGCGGGGCCGGCCTGCCGATAGCGGAAGCGGCCCGCTTCGCGCTCGCCCGGCACCTGTCGCGTGCCCGGGCCGAGGAGCTGGTCGCCCAGGCCTGCCGGACGGCCGCGGACGGCGGCGGCCACCTGCTGGACGTCCTGGCTCGGCAGACCGACGCGCCGGTCGACTGGTCGGCACTGCGCACGCGGGAATCCCTGCTGGGTCAGGCGCCGGGGCTGGTCGACCTGGGATTGGCTCAGCTTGCCGCGGACGAAGGTCCGGGCGACAGCCGCTAAGCGCCGGAGCGCGGCCGTCTGGACTGCCGGTATGACCAGCGAAACGAGTTATTAACGTCCGGTTCACTACAATCGAACGCTAAGAGAGGTAGACCGAGCGGGGCGAGACAGGGTGACGGCTACACACCTTTTCGGTGCGATCGCGGTCGCGGCCATCGTGGCCGTGGCGCTGTTGATCCTGGGCGTCAGCTATCTGGCGGCAACGCTCGGCAAGATCGGCCGGCAGCGGGCTGAGGCGCGGGAGACCCGGCAGCGGCTCGCCGACGTGGTCGAACTCGCGGCCGACTGGGTCTGGGAGACTGACGCCGAGAACCGCTTCGTCTACTTCTCCGAGCGTTTCGAAAAGGTCACCGGCCTTTCGCGCGAGCTGTTCCTCGGCCAGGACCGGGAAGGCCTCGCGGCCCGTGACGGCTTCGTCCCCAGCGAATGGACCGAGCACCTGGAGACGATCCGGGCCCGCCAGCCGTTCCACGGCTTCCGCTACAGCTATATCGACCAGCGGGGCCGGCGCTACGTCTTCCAGATCAACGGCAAGCCGATGTTCGACCGGCGCGGCCGGTTCGTCGGCTATCGCGGCACGGGAACCGACCTGACGGAGACCATCACCGCCCGCGCCGACGCCGATGCCGCGGAGGCGCACGCGCGCGGCGTGCTGGATTCCGCCCTCGACGCCTTCTTCTCGATCGATCCGGATGGGCTGGTGGTCGACTGGAACCGCGCGGCCGAGCAGACCTTCAATTGGCCGCGTGAGGACGTGCTCGGCCGGCCCGCGGCCGCGCTGATCGTGCCCGGGCCTGAATTGGACGCGCACCGCGAGATGATGGCGCAGCTGTGCGCCGGTGACGCCTGGTTCCTCAATAAACGGGTGCGCACGACCGCCCGGCGGCGGGATGCCGCGGTGTTCCCCTGCGAACTCGCGATCACGGAAACCTGGACCCCGCGCGGGCGGACCTTCAACGCCTTCATGCGCGACATCACCGACCGCGAGGCGCACCAGGAAGCGATGGAACGCGCCCGCCACGAGGCGGAGGTGGCGAGCAAGTCCAAGTCGGAATTCCTGGCCGCGATGAGCCACGAGCTGCGCACGCCGCTCAACGCCGTGATCGGCTTTTCCGACCTGTTGGTGAGTTGCCCGCACCTGCCGGAGGACCAGCGCCTGGAATACCTGCGCGATATCCGGGAAAGCGGCAATCACCTGCTGGAACTGATCAACGACGTGCTGGATCTGTCCAAGATCGAGGCCGGCCGTCTGGAGCTGAGCGAGGAGCCGGTCGAGCTGCATGACTTGGCGGAAGCGTGCACCCGGTTGCTGGGCGAGCGGGCACAGAGCGCCCTGCTCGAGCTGAGCCATGAGGTGCCCACCGATCTGCCGCCGGTTCTGGCCGACAAGACCCGGATCAAGCAGGTGCTGATCAACCTGCTGTCCAACTCGATCAAGTTCACCGAGCCGGGCGGCCGCGTCGTCCTGTCCGCCGGTCTGGATTCGGCGGGGCGTATGCGCCTCAGCGTGGCGGACACCGGCGTCGGGATGGCGCCGGACGAGCTGTCGCGCGCGTTTGAGCCGTTCGCCCAGCTGGACAACGTCTACAGCCGACGGCAGCAGGGCACCGGACTCGGCCTCGCCTTGGTGCGCACGCTAAGCCAGCTGCACGGCGGCGCGCTGGAAGTCGACACCGAACCTGGCGAAGGGACGACCGCGACCTGCGTCCTGCCGGCCGACCGGGTCATGCTCGACCCGGAGACCTATAAGGCCCCGCGGCGGGCAGCCGGGTAGCGACCGGACGGGGAGCCTACCGCCGGTCGTCGGGCGTCGGCGGGTCCTTCGGGCCGGCGCGGCCGGCCGGCTGGTCGGCGAAGGCCATCAGCATGGCCAGGAACCAGCCGACCACCGTCCAGCCGGCGAGGATGTTGACGAGCGCGATCGTGCGCGTGCGCCGGTGCTTGAAGTAGAGCGCGACGCCCAGCGGCAGCAGGTAGCCGACCAAGGCGATCGCCATCACGCTGTAGAATTCCACCACGGGCATTGTGGCCGCTCCCCGGCGTTGGGTTCAGGACGGCAGCACCCACGCGCAGCCTGTCAGCGCAGCATCGCGCCGCCGTTGACCTCGATCACCTGACCGGTGACGTAGCCCGACAGACCGGGACTGGCGAGATACAGGAAGGTCCCGACGAGATCGTCGGGCGCGCCCAGCCGGCCCATCGGGATCTTGCCCTTGGCGCTTTCCAACTGCTGCGGGGTCGAGGCGATCTCGTGGAAGCGCGTGTCTACGGTCCCCGGCGACACGGCGTTCACCCGGATCGCGTCTCCCGCGAGTTCCTTGGCGAGCGAGCGGGTGAACGACACCGCGAACCCCTTCGTGCCGGCATATACGGCGATCCCGCCGCTGCCCCCAGACCTGGCCGCGATCGAACTGGTGGTAATGATCGCGCCGCCGCCGGCCGCGCGGAGATACGGCACCGCCGCCTGGCTCGCGACGAACACCGAGCGCTGGTTGAGGTCGACCAGGCTGTCGTAATGCGCGTCGTCGACCTGCTCGATCGGCGTCCGGCCGTAGGTGCCGCCGGCGTTGTTGATCAGCACGTCCAGGCCGCCTTCCGCGTCGGCGAACGCCGCGACGATCGCGCGCAGGGCGGATGGATCGCGTACGTCGGCTTGCAGCAGGCGGGCGGCACCGCCCGCGGCCTCGACGTCGCGGGCGACCGCCTGGGCGGGCTCGGCGCTTGCGTTGTAGTGCACGCCCACCCGTGCGCCCTGCTCTCCAAAGGCGCGGGCGACCGCCGCACCGATGCCCGTGCTGGCGCCGGTGATCAGCACCCGTTTGCCGCGCAGATCGTCGATCCTCATAGCTGCTCCCCTGCCTCAGCTTTCGGCGGCGCGAAGCCTAACCGAGCCGGCCCCGCCTGTCAGGCCGACCGGCGAAGGCCGGGCGGCATGTGGACGCGATTGACACGCCGCGCGACCGCCGGGTATCGTGCAATTGCGACTGATCTGCAATTACAGGAGCCGACCGTGGAAATTCGGCGCTCCTGGCATGGCACGCAACCGGACCGCATCGATCGGCGGTCCAGGGCAGACAGGGATGGCCGCGGCGCAGCCTGGCTGTGCCGGCGCCGCCATTCCGGATGATGCGAGAGAGAGGCATGACCGCAACGCTAGGCGATACCTACGCCGCACCGCACGCCGAGGCGACGGCTGAGGCTGGGACCTTGCCGCAAGCCCGCCAAGTCGCCCCGCGCCGGGCGCGGCGGGCGTTGACCGCCCGGATCGCGGACAGCACGGGCGGTCATCGGGTCGTCGCGGCGATGCTCGGCACGCTCGGCGTCGTCGCGCTCGCGGGCGCCCTGCTCCAGACGGTCGCGGGGTAGGCGCGTGAGCGGTCTTCTGACGAAAAATCCCTGCGTCGACGTCTGCGACTTCACCAAGAAGAAGATCTGCAAGGCTTGTGGCCGCACCAAGGCGGAAGAGAAGGGCTGGAAGAAGCTCACGCCGCAGGAAAAGCACGCGGTGTGGATGCGCATCCTGGAGACGCACGCCAAGCCCGACAGCAAGAAGGGCCGCAAGCTGATCGCCCGGCACGAGCACGCCAAGGCGCGCGCCCGGCCCGTGCCCGACGGTGAAGCGGCCTGAGCCGGCTGTCGGCTGCCAATTTTAGTGACGCGCAAGCCACATCGTCCGGACCGGGCTCGGGACCGTTCGCCGACCCGGCCAAGCCGGCTTGATGACCGGACGTTGCGCGTCAAGTAGTCTGCGGCTGCGATGACCGAGACCTGTTCCCAAGCGACCGAGCCGATCGACGCCGATGGCCTGCTCACACTCGCCGTGTTGATGGCGGTGCAAGCGGGCCCGTTGAGCTTTCCGGCCATCGCGGCACGCGTCCAGAACCTGGCCGCGCCCGGGTTCGCCGCCGAGCGTAACCGCATCGGCACCGCAGTCGAACGGCTGCACGCCGATGGTTACCTGGACGCCGACGGGCTGGACGCCGCCGGCGACGTTACCTGGCGAATCGCGGAACCCGGGCGCGAGCTTGCGACCGAGCTTGGCGGGCGCGCGCCGGGTCAGGCGTGCGACGCTACCCGCACCTGCCTGCTGCTGCGCCTCTGCCTGGACGGCACGATGCCGGCGCAGAACCGCCGGGTTCTGGTGGCAAGCCTGCTGGACCGCGCGCACGATCCCGTGTCGGATCATCGTTCAGAAACAGGTTAACCCGATTAACCGGAAGCCATGCAATTGGGACAGGGCGGGCGAGCGGCGATTGCAGTTGTCCACAGGGCTCGTCAGGCGCATTTAATCAGGTGTCCGGAGGGTGGTGTCAGCCACCCAAATGCCGGGCAGGTCACCTTAACCGCATAGCTGGGAGCTCGCGCGCCATGACCCCGTTCAACATGCTCGGCGTTTCTTACGTCTTCGCGATCGCGCTCCTGACCCTGGGGGCCATGGCCGTCTGATGACGCCAAGACCCACCCGTCGGAGCGCCGGCTAGAAGCCCCGGTGCCGGCAACCCCGGTTCCGGGGTTTCGTGTGTCTGGCCGGATGCCGTCTCTCTCTCTCTCTCTCTCTCTCTTTAACCCACTCTTTCTATTGCCCGCACGCGTTAGCCCGACTCGGTGAGCCGCGGCACGCCGGACGCGCGGGAACTTTCCCGACCGTCAGGCGTACGTTGTAGTTGATGGACCCGAAGGTCGGCCGTGGTGTCTTGGCCGCTTTGACGCAGTCTCCCGCCGTTGTACCGCCTGTTCCCAATCCGACCCGTTTCGGTGGGATGTTGACTTCACGGGTCTGATACGACATAACGACATAAGGATATCGTTATGTAGTGCTCGCGCGGCCGCTAACCGGTTGCCGCGAGCCGCGATGGAAGAGGGGCAGCCGAGCCGATGGACGACCTTTTGCAAGGCCTGCGCGCCGTGGCCGAGCCGACCCGGCTCCGGATTCTGGGCCTGTGCGCGCACGCCGAGCTGACGGTTAGCGACCTGACCCAGATCCTGGGGCAGTCGCAGCCGCGGGTCTCCCGCCATCTCAAGCTGATGGTGGAGGCGCGGCTGCTGGAGCGCTTCCGGGAAGGTCAGTGGGCGTTTTACCGGATCGCCCAGGATGGCCCGGCGTCGAAGCTGTCCAACGTGCTGGTCGACCTGCTGCCCGAGGGCGACGAGGCGCACGCCCGCGATCTGGAGCGCCTGGAGCAGGTCAAGCGCCAGCGCGCGGAAATGGCCGACGCCTATTTCCGCAAGAACGCCCAGCAGTGGGACGAACTCCGCCGACTCTACGTCGACGACGCCGAGGTCGAGGCCGCGCTGCGGCGCTTGGTCCCGCAGGACGAGGTCGGTCGGCTGCTCGACATCGGCACGGGAACCGGGCGGATGCTGGAAGTGTTCGCCGACCGGTACAAGCGGGCGCTCGGCATCGACCGCTCGCGCGAGATGCTGGCGGTGGCCCGGGCGAACCTGGAGCGCGCGGGCATGCGCGACTGCCAGGTCCGGCAGGGCGACATGTACGCCCTGCCCACGCCGGGGGAGTCGTTCGACACCATCACGGTGCACATGGTGCTGCACTACGCGGACGACCCCGCCGGCGCGATCGCGGAGGCGGCGCGCGCGCTCAAGCCGGGCGGCCGGCTGATCGTGGTCGACTTCGCGCCGCACCACGAGGAGTACCTGCGCGAACAGCACGCGCACCGTCGGCTGGGTTTCGCCGACGAGGAACTGGAACGTTGGTTCCGGGCGGTGGGCCTGGTGCCCGCCGAGACGGACCGTCTACCCGGCCGTTCGCTGACCGTGTGCCTTTGGTGCGCGCGCCGGCCGGCCAACGACGCCGCCAACGACACAACTTCGGACAACAGCCGTATTACGGCCCGAGCAGGGAGCGCCTGAGATCATGAGCAAGCTTCAAGACGGCGATATCAAGGTCAGCTTCGAGTTCTTCCCGCCCGCCGACGACAAGGGCGAGGCCAAGCTGTGGGATACGATCGAGAAGCTGGCCCCGCTGGAGCCGGAATTCCTGTCGGTGACCTATGGCGCCGGCGGCTCCACCCAGGACCGCACCGAGCGCATCGTCACCGAGATCCTGAAGAAGACCAACCAGACGCCGACCGCGCACCTGACCTGCGTCGGCCAGAGCAAGCAGGAAATCATGGACCGCGCCGACCGCTGGTGGGAGCAGGGCGTGCGCAACGTCCTGGCGCTGCGCGGCGACCCGCCGAAGGGCGAGACCGAATGGCAGCCGCACCCCGACGGCTTCGGCCACGCCGCCGAGTTGGTCGCGGCGCTGAAGGAGATCGCGCCGTTCAACATCGCCGTCGGCGGCTATCCGGAGGTGCACCCGAACAGCCCCTCCGAGGAGGCCGACACCGAGAACCTGAAGCGCAAAGTCGACGCCGGCGCGGATCGGATCGTCACGCAGTACTTCTTCGAGACGGAGGACTTCCTGCGCTTCCGCGACCGCTGCGCCAAGGCCGGCATCAACGTGCCGCTGATCCCCGGGATCATGCCGATCTTCAACTACGGCAAGGTGAAGCGCTTCTCCCAGGGCTGCGGGGCAAAGATCCCGCAGTGGCTCGAAGACACCTTCGCCGGCCTGGACGAGGACCCGGAGACCCGGCAGCTCGTCGCCGCCTCCGTCGCGGCCGACCAGTGCAACCGGCTGCTCAGCGAGGGCGTCCACCACTTCCATTTCTACACGCTCAACCGGCCCGAGCTGACCTACGCGGTCTGCCGCCGGATGGGGGTCAAGCCGCGCCTTAAGGAGGCCGCATAAATCATGAGCGACTTCCTCAATGCCATTCGGAACCGCGTGCTGCTGTGTGACGGCGGCATGGGGACAGCCGTGCAGTCCCTCGACCTGGAGCTGGAGCGCGACTTCCGCGGGGCCGAGAACTGCACCGAGATTCTGAACCTGAGCCGTCCGGACGCGGTGCAGACGATCCACCGCGGCTTCCTGGAGGCCGGCTCCGACATCATCCAGACCAACTCCTTCGGCGGCTCGTCGATCACGCTGGGCGAGTTCGACCTCCAGGACCAGGCGCTCGAGATCAACCGCAAGGCCGCCGAGCTCGCCTGGGCGACGGTCGAGGAGTTCAAGGACGACGGGCGCGAGCGCTTCGTGCTGGGCTCGATCGGCCCGGGCACCAAGCTGCCCAGCCTGGACCACATCGACT
This sequence comes from uncultured Rhodovibrio sp., assembly GCA_964422775.1. Taxonomy (GTDB): domain Bacteria; phylum Pseudomonadota; class Alphaproteobacteria; order Kiloniellales; family Rhodovibrionaceae; genus Rhodovibrio. The sequence continues at coordinate 5,686 of CAYRCO010000017.1, read as the reverse complement.
ACGACAGCCTGGAGAAGGGCTTCGCCGACCAGGCCTACGGTCTCTTGGAAGGCGGCATCTCCGCGTTCCTGATCGAGACCTGCCAGGACCCGCTGCAGGTCAAGGCGGCCGTCAACGGCGCGCGCGACGCCATGCGCAAGCTCAAGCGCGAGGTGCCGATCATGGTCCAGGTGACGGTGGAGACCACCGGCACCATGCTGGTCGGCACCGACATCGCCGCGGCCGGCACGATCCTGGACTCGCTCGACGTGGACACGATGGGCATGAACTGCGCCACCGGTCCCCAGGAGATGGCCGAGCACCTGACCTGGATCTGCCAGAACTGGCCCAAGGAGATCTCGGTCCAGCCGAACGCCGGCCTGCCGGAGCTGAAGGACGGCCAGACCGTCTACCCGCTGACCGCGGGCGAGCTGTCGGACTGGCTGCGCCGCTTCGTCGCCGAGGACGGCGTCAACATGATCGGCGGCTGCTGCGGCACCACCGGGGACCATCTGCGCGCGCTGGATAAGATGCTGCGCGAGGTGGCGCAGGAGCAGGGCGACAAGGACGCCATCCGGCCCAAGCCGGTCGACCGCCAGGTCGAGGCGCTGGAGCCCTCGCTCGCCAGCCTCTACACCCAGGTGCCGATGCGCCAGGAGAACACCATCCTGGCCGTGGGCGAGCGCTGCAACGCCAACGGCTCCAAGCGCTTCCGCGACGCCCAGGACCAGAACGACTGGGACGCCTGCATCGACATCGCCAAGGAGCAGCAGCGCGAGGCCAGCCACGCGCTCGACGTCTGCACCGCCTTCGTCGGCCGCGACGAGGTGTCGGACATGCACGAGGTGATCAGCCGTCTGCGCGGCCAGGTCACCCCGCCGATCGTGTTCGACTCCACCGAGCTCAAGGTGCTCGACGCGTCGCTGAAGCTTTACGGCGGCAAAGGCGCGATCAACTCGATCAACTTCGAGGACGGCGAGGAGCCGCCCGCCGAGCGCCTCAAGCTCGCCAAGAAGTACGGCGCGGCCGTGATCGCGCTCACGATCGACGAAGACGGCATGGCCAAGGAGGTCGACAAGAAGCTGGAGGTCGCCAAGCGTCTGCGCGACTTCGCCGCCGACCACGGCCTGCCGGAACACGACCTGATCTTCGACCCGCTGACCTTCACGATCTGCACGGGTAACGACGAGGACCGCAACCACGGCGTCAACACACTCGACGCGATCGAGCGGATCCGCGAGGAGATCCCGAACGCGCAGGTGATGCTGGGGCTCTCCAACATCTCCTTCGGCCTCAACCCGGTCGCCCGCCACGTGCTCAACTCGGTGTTCCTGCACGAGGCGGAAAAGCGCGGCATGACCGCGGCGATCCTGCACGTCTCCAAGATCAAGCCGCTGCACGCGATCCCCGAGGAGGAGGTCAACGCCGCCCTCGACCTGATCTACAACAAGCGCACCGAGAACCACGATCCCCTGCACGCCTTCATCGACCTGTTCAAGGGCCGCGAAGGCGAGGCGCAGGAGACCAAGAAGCGCTCCGAGAACGTGGACGAGCGTCTCGCCCAGCGGATCGTCGACGGCGACCGCAACGGCCTGGAGGAGGACCTCGACGAGGCGCTGCAGTCCTACGACCCGCTCGACATCATCAACAACCACCTCCTCAACGGCATGAAGGAGGTCGGCGAGCTGTTCGGCGCGGGCAAGATGCAGCTGCCGTTCGTCCTGCAGGCCGCGGAGACGATGAAGCAGGCGGTCTCCCACCTCGAGCCGCACATGGAAAAGCAGGAAGGCTCGGAGAAGGGCACGATCGTGCTCGCCACGGTGAAGGGCGACGTCCACGACATCGGCAAGAACCTCGTGGACATCATCCTGACCAACAACGGCTACAAGGTCGTGAACCTCGGCATCAAGCAGCCGCTCAACGACATCATGAAGGCGGTCGAGGAGCACGACGCCGACGCCGTCGGCATGTCCGGCCTGCTGGTCAAGTCGACCGTGATCATGCGCGAGAACCTGGAGGAGATGTCCCGCCAGGGGTTCAAGGTTCCGGTGATCCTGGGCGGCGCCGCGCTCACCCGGCAGTACGTCGAGGAGGACTGCGCCCAGGCCTACGAGACTGGCGCGGTCGCCTACGCCCGCGACGCCTTCGACGGCCTGACCCTGATGGACCAGGTCAAGAAGGGCACGATCGGCCAGCAAGCCGAGGCCGAGCAGGCGACCGGCACCGACGGCGCTTCCGCCGGCACGGGCGGCGGCTCCGGCCAGGGCCAGCAGCAGGGCAAGTCGTCGGCCAAGGGCAGCAAGGGCAAGAAGCGCCGCGAGCGCGAGGCCCAGGCGGCCAACGACGCCTACGCCACGATGGATCCGGAGGAGCTGCGCAAGCGCCGGATCGAGCTGGCGGGCGAGGAAGCGCCGCCGGAGCCGCCGTTCTGGGGCCCGACCGTGCTCGCCCGCGTGCCCGCGCGCACCGTGCTGCCCTACCTGAACGAGCGGATGCTCTACCAGTTCCAGTGGGGCTACCGGAAGCAGGGCCGCAAGCTGAACGAATACATGAAGTGGGCGAAGACCGAGCTGCGCCCGATCATGAAGCGGATGATGGATATCTGCGAGCAGCAGGACATCCTGAAGCCGCAGGCGGTCTACGGCTACTGGAAGGCCGCGGGCGAGGGCAACGACCTGGTCCTGTTCGAGCCCGACGGCGAGACGGAAGTCCACCGCTTCAAGCTGCCCCGGCAGCCCAACAAGGACCGCAAGTGCATCGCCGACTACGTCCGCGACATCTCCGAAGGTCCGGAGAACCGCGACGTGATCGGCCTGCAGGTGGTCACCATGGGCCAGAAGGTCTCCGAGGTCGCCCGGCAGTGGTTCAACGAGGACCGCTACCAGGACTACCTCTACCTGCACGGCCTGGGCGTGGAGATGGCCGAGGCGATGGCGGAGTACGTCCACAAGCGCATCCGCGCGGAATGCGGCTTCGCCAGCGAAGACGCCAAGGACATCGACAAGCTGATGCACCAGCACTACCGCGGCAGCCGCTACTCCTTCGGCTATCCGGCCTGCCCGGACCTGAAGAGCCAGGAGCCGCTGTTGAACCTGCTGGGCGCCGAGCAGATCGGCGTGGAGATGTCCGACGAGGACCAGCTCCACCCCGAGCAGAGCACGAGCGCCATCGTGCTCCTGAACAAGCACGCCAAGTACTTCTCGATCTAAGGCGTGCGGCCGGGACGCCGGCCTCAGGATGCAGGCCTTGGGATGCAGGCCTGAGGAGCGATGAGAGACGATTGAAGAGAGACGACTGACCACCGATGACGTCCCGGGCGGCCCCTAGGCTGGCCGCCCGGGCGCGGTCCCGGGCCGAACGCTCGCGCCGGAGCGTTCAGCGGGCAGGGACTGTTTCCCCGGTGCGGCGCTTACGCTTTCCGCCGCCCCGGCGCCTCCAGCCTCAACGCGCCCCGCGCGTCCGCACAATAAGGACGGCGGGGCTTTTTTTGTGCGCTGGTCGCAGGCTGGACCTACGTCCGCTCGCGCGTCGCAGAGAACGCAATATCCGGCCAGTCCTCTTGAATCCGGCCCAGGTCCCAGAAGTTGCGGGCCATGTAGACCGGGGCCTCGTCGCGGTCCATCGCGATCGCCGAGCGGTTACGGTCCAGGAAGCGCTTCAGCTTGTCGCCGTCGTCGCAGGCGACCCAGCGGGCGGTGTCGTAGGGGGCGGGCTCGAAGTGGGCCTTGACGTTGTATTCGCTCTGGATGCGCTGCTCCAGCACGTCCAGCTGCAGCTGGCCGACCACGCCCACGATGTAGGAGCTGTCGATCACCGGGCGGAACACCTGGGTCACGCCCTCCTCGGCGAGGTCCTCCAGGGCGCGGTTCAGGTGCTTGGCGCGCATCGGATCGTCGAGGCGCACGCGGCGCAGGATCTCGGGCGCGAAGTTGGGGATGCCGGTGAACCTGGTGTCGCCGCTTTCGACCAGCGTGTCGCCCACGCGCAGGGTGCCGTGGTTGGGCACCCCGATCACATCGCCCGGCCAAGCCTCCTCCGCGAGATCCCGGTCCTGGGCGAAGAACATGATCGGGTTGTGCACCGCCATGGTCTTGCCGGTGCGCGCCTGTTTCAGCTTCATGCCCCGCTTGAAGTGACCGGAGACCAGGCGGACGTAGGCGATCCGGTCGCGGTGGTTGGGGTCCATGTTGGCCTGGACCTTGAAGACGAAGCCGCTGACCTTGTCGGACGCCGGCTCGACCGGCTTGGGCTCCGCCGGCTGGGTGCGCGGGGAGGGGGCGATCTTGCCGAGGTTCGCCAGCAGCTCCTCGACCCCGAACTCCTTGAGCGCGGAGCCGAAGAAGACCGGCGTCAGGTGCCCCTCCCGGTAGCTCTTGAGGTCGAACTTGGGGCAGGCTTCCTGCGCCAGCTCCGCTTCCTCGGCGAGCTGGACGGCCTGCTCGTCGGCGACGTACTGGCCGAGCTCCGACGGCTCGGCTTGGATCGGCTCGGGGTGCGGGCCCTGCTTGGCGTAGGGCAGGAAGCGCCGGCCGGCCAGGTCGTACACGCCGGACAACAGCCCGCCCATGCCCACGGGCCAGCTCATCGGCGCGGTGTCCAGCGCCAGGGTCTCCTGGATCTCGTCCAGGATCTCGAACGGGTCGCGGCCCTCGGGGTCGATCTTGTTGACGAAGGTCACGATCGGTACGTCGCGCAGCCGGCAGACCTCGAACAGCTTGCGGGTCTGGCTCTCGATGCCGCGCGCGGCGTCGATCACCATGATCGCGCTGTCGACGGCGGTCAGCGTGCGGTAGGTGTCCTCCGAGAAGTCCTCGTGGCCCGGCGTGTCCAGGAGGTTGTAGGTCACGCCGTCGTACTCGAAGGTCATCACGGAGGTGGTGACCGAGATGCCGCGCTGCTGCTCGATCTGCATCCAGTCCGAGCGGGTGCGCCGGCGCTCCCCGCGGGCCTTCACCTGGCCCGCCATGTGGATCGCGCCGCCCAGCAGCAGCAGCTTCTCGGTCAGGGTGGTCTTGCCGGCGTCGGGGTGGGAGATGATCGCGAACGTCCGCCGGTTCGCCGCGGCGCGGCCCACCGGCGTGTCCGGCGCGCGCGCGGCGTCCGTCGGCAGGTTCGGCGCTGCGTCGGCCAAGGGGCTCTCCTGTCTCGTGTGCGTCGTGTCGTGGGCTGGTCCTGATATGGGACGGGGAGCGGGTGGGGCGCAAGCTTGGGGGTGGTGTGTGGGGCCTCTGTCAGCTCCGTCGGGACCACTTTATCCCCTCTCCTCCAGTGGGAGGAGAGGGACAGGGAGAGGAGGAAGCCGCTATCATCGCCAGATGAGCTATGCCCGTAACCGCCGCGCTCGAAAGCTGCGCGAAGAACCGACGGATGCCGAGGCACGCCTTTGGTACGTGCTGCGCCGGTAGCACACGCTCGGAACCAAATTCCGTCGCCAGCATCCTGTCGGTCGATATGTTGCGGATTTCGCCTCGCCAGACGTCAAGCTGATCATCGAGCTAGACGGCGGACAGCACGCCGAACAGCTGGATGAGGACGCGGCCCGAACCCGTGAACTCGAAGCCCTCGGCTATACCGTTCTGCGGTTTTGGAACTACGAAGTCTTTGAGAATTTCGAGGGTGTCCAGGAGGTCATCAGGGCAGCGGTGTCGGCGCGGCGATAGCCGGGGCACCCCCCCCTCCCCTACCCCCCCCCCCCAGGCGGCGAGCG
>CAYRCO010000016.1:0-24276 GCA_964422775.1 uncultured Rhodovibrio sp. | reverse complement strand
AGGTGTCGGCCGCTGCCAACGACGACGCGCAGACGGACGACGGCCAGACCGCCGACAAGGCCGATCAGCAGGCGGACGCACAGCAGGCCGACGCACAGCAGGCTGGCGACGACCAGACCGGCGGCAAGAGCAAGGGCCGCAGCCGCAGCAAGCGCGGCGGCAAGAAGGCCAAGCAAGCCGACAAGCCGGCCGCGGCCAACGGCGATCAGGCGCAACCTGGCGCGCAGGGCGACGCCGAGCCGCAGAGCCAGCCGGCCGCGGCTCGCGCACAGAACGACGAGAAGAGCGGCGGCCAGAAGGGCGGCAAGGACAAGCGCGGCGAACGCGTCGACCAGGCCTCCAACGGTAAGCAGTCGAAGCCATTCGGCGACCATACCCCGGCCTTCCTGCTCAAGCCCGTGCCCCAACGCGCGACCGCCTAGCGGCAATCAACGGTTAAGACTTCGACGGGCCGGACACCCGCGCGTCCGGCCCGTCGGATTCTGGGCCCGTCTGATTCTGGGCCCGCCGGATTTTGGGCCCGCCGGATTTCGGGCCCGTTCGGTTCCCGGGGCGTCAGCGACTTCGTCCGTGTCGCCAGTCTTTTCTTGGGCGCGCGCCGGCCACCGCCTATCCTGACACCGTCATCGCCACCTCTAGGCCGCGAGAGCTTGTTTCATGCAGACGATCTTCATTCAGGTGAAGTGCGACCTCGGCAAGGCGTACGCCGTGGCCGACGATCTCATCCAGCAGGTCGAGGAAGTCTCGGAAGTTCACTCGATCTCGGGCCAGTTCGATCTGATGGTGAAGTGCTATCTGCCGGAGGAGGCCGATATCGGCCATTTCGTCACCGAGAAGGTGCAGACCCTGCCCGGCATCGCGGACACCTTCACGCTGATCGGATTCAAGGCGTTCGGATAGAACCGTCACCGTGGCGTAACGGCGGTTGGCCAGAGGTGGTTTTTCCCGTCGAGCCGGATGATTGGTTACCTCAAAGTAAAGCGGTAACGTCCTCCAACTGCGACAAAATCGCTCTGCGGCACGTTCATTGCTGCGCTGCGAAAACTGCGCTGTGCCCCTAAGTGGCGTAGGGCCATATCTGCTTGCAGTAGAAGGAAGGACGCCCGCGCCCCATGGGAACGCCGGTTCCCGGGGATGGGCGTGATCGACCGACCCGCCGGTTGATTGATCGACGGATCCTGGCCGATCGCGCCTGGAGTGAGCACGACCCGGGTCACCACCGACACCGGCTCGACGCTCGGCTCCAACCGCCCGACATGGGGGCACTCCGTCGGCCTGGCACCGGACTGAACGGTGCAGTGCCCTGTTTGCCCTCGGGACGTGGGTGCCCGTCTGGAAACCGTTGATCACGACCTTCCACGATGGGGGACACCATGGCGCGACTGACCGAGACCGAACAGGATCAAATGGCCCGCGTGCGTGTGAACGCGTTCGAACAGATCGCCGAGCGCGAGCAGGCCACGGACGTCGACCCGAACGAGTTGGACCGCCGTGCGCAGGCGGCCCGGAGCGCGACGGTCCGCGACCTTCGGACCCGGCTGAAGGGCGGGCTCACCCGGACCTTTCCGGGGATTGCCCGGGCGCTGGTCCGCGCCCGCGTGCGCCGGGAACTGAACGAGCTGCCGACGGAGGTCCTGCGCGATGTCGGGATCACCCGAACCGAGATCCCACGCATCGCCAAGGAGCAGGCGGAGCTCGCCGTGCCGCCGAAGGGCAGCGCGCAGGCGACCGACACGCCCTACTTCAAGACCAAGCCGCATAGCGCCTACGACGTCGCGCGCCTGGCCTGAGGGCCGCCGGTGGCGCAACGCTTCTTGACGTAAACGGCCGGGCCGGAGCTACACTGTTCCGGCCCGGCGTGTGTTGACGTCCGGCAACTGGCTACTGGTTCTCGCGTGTCGGCGGCCAATCCGGGTTGGGTTCGGTTTGCTGCAGATCGCCGAGCCGCCCGAACAGCCCGCGCAAGAAACCGGGCGCGAGCGCGGACAGCGGATTAACCGATACCTCCGGCTGCTCCAGCGGTCCGGTGATGTCGTAGGACACCGCGAACAGACCCTCGCCTTCCCCGCCGGTCAATAGCCGGCCCAGGACCGGGATATTGCCGAGCACCTTGTTGGTGGACGCGGCGGGCACCACGACGCCGTTCATGTCGATCCGCTCGCCCGCCAGATCCACCGCCCCCTGCAAAGTGACCCCCAGCGCCGGCCCGTAGGCGTGCAGCAGCTCGGAGGTCAGGCGGCCGCCGTCCAACACAACCTTCCCGGTCAGCGAATCAAAGCCGATTCCCTCGCCCTGCATCACGTTCCGGATCCCGGTGAACGATCCGAGCGTCAGAATACGGGCCATCGTCGGGGCATCGACCAAGCGGAAGTCGGTAATCCGCACCTCGGCGTCGAGCGGGCTGGTGGGCGCCGGCCCGCGCGCGGTCCCAGTCACGCGCATTTTCCCGCCTTCGATGCTGTCGTAGACGTTGAGGGCACGAAGCATGGCGCCGCTGTCCGCCGCCTGAACCGACAAGCGGCGCGGGCCGCCTTGCGGCCCGGGACCGTAGTCGAGATCGAACGGGCGGGCCTGCCCGTCGGCCGCCCCGCCCTTGTGGGTAAAGCGCGCCGGCGCTTCGCCCTTGATCGCCACCTTCCGCCACCAGCCATCGGCCCCGCGCCGGGCCGACAAGCTGACGTTCTCGACGTAGCGGTCCTGCGCAAAGTAGACGCGCTGGAGCTCAGAGCGCTGCAGCTCCAGGCTGGGCGCATCGCCCATGTCGCCGCCTTCGCCGCGCGCGCCGGCAAGCGCGTCCGTCAGATAGGGCGCAAGGTCGAGGACGCCGCCGCCGATCTCAGCGGTCCAGCCAGTCGACGTGCGCGCCAGTGACAGGTCGCTCAAATCGTTACGGCCCAGCCGCACCCGGGCGAGTTGCGCCTGCTCGAACCGCCGCCCACCGTCCGAGAGGCTAGCGGTGCCGCCGTCGAGCTGAAGCCGCGCGCCGTCTTGCGCCGTCGCCGACGCTTGCAAGTCCTGCAGGGCGACGGGGTCGCCGTCCTCCAGCACCAGCGTTGCGTCGAGCGTACCCTTGTTGCCGGGCGGCTTGACCCAATCGGCGGCTTTAAGGGCGACCCGCGCGGGTGTCAGATCGCCGCTCAGCCGCACGCTGGACCGGGCACCGCGGAAAGACCGATAACTCACGTCGATGCCGACCGGCCCATCCAGGTACGGGCGCGTTTCGACGCCAAGATCGGCCCGCGCCGCGGCCGTCAGCGCCGGCACCTTGGCGTCGATCCGGGTCACCACGTCCGCCCCGGCCTCGAAGCGTTCCTGCCAGGTCATCTCGCTCACCCGGACGCCGCCCAGTCGGACCGGACCGATGACCGTCATCCCGGCCTTGTTAACCGAGAGATCGAGATCGCCGTCGCTCGCGTCTGCACCGAGTGCGAAGTCGTCAACGCGCACGCCCGACAGCTTGGCGTCGGCCTGCACCTGCGTGCGCTCGAACGTGAGCTCGTCGATCAGCGGGAACTCGAAGGTAACGTCGCCGCGCTCGATCCGGCCGGACACGCTGTCCGGATCCAGCCCCAGTCGTCCCAACAGGTCGAGCCGCGGATGATCCAGGAGCGCCAGCGCCTGGCGCAAGTCACCTTGCAGACCGAAGGCGATGTCGATGTACTGATCGTCCTCCTGAAAACCGGTGATCGCGATGTCGCCGTCGGGCAGGGTGAGATCGCCCAGGCGACCCCCCGCGATCTGCAGGTCGAACCGTTCCGCGGTGAAGCTGGCGGTCCCGTCGACGTTGGTGACCGGGGGCATCGGGCGCAGGTAGTGCACGTCGAGGTTCGTATAGTCGATCGAGCCCGACAACTCGGCGAGTTCGATGCCATCGAGCCCGGCACCCGGCTGCAGGCGCAGGTCGGCTGTTAGTTCCGCCTGCTCGGCGGTCCCTGTGCGGATGTTCGGCACCACCCAGTCGCGGGCGTCCGCGGCCATGTCGGCCGGCCAGTAGTCGCCGAGCCGGTCCAGGTTCAAACCGCGCGCGCTGACCTTCAGGTTGGCGGCTGCGGCCCCGTCCTGCAGCATCTTCGCCGATCCGCTGGCCCGGATCGTCGGCTCGCCGCTGTCTTCGGCGCCGAACGCAACCTCCAGCGCCTCCAGGCTGGCTTCCCGCGCGGGCGCATCGTAGCTGACCTCGGCCAGCAGCCGGCGGACCGGGCGCGGTTCCGGCAGCAACTCCGGCCAGGCCACCGTGCCGTTCTGGCCGGTCAGTCGGGCGGAGGCGGCGCGGAGGTCGCCGTCCAACGATAGCGTCGCCTCAGCCTCACCCGACAGGGCCATGTCGATCCGGCCGGCATCCGACAATTGCGGCAGGCGTGCCGCCAGCACGTCGGGCCGCAGACCGTCGAACGCGGCGCGCACGTCCAGCCGTCCGCTGCCCCGGGCGTAGCTGATGCCGGCCTGGGCACGCACGGTCTGGCCGCCCAGCGCGAGCGACAGGGTCGCTTCCCCGTCGATCCCCGCCTCCGACCGCCGCAACTGCACCGACGCATCGGGCGCAACCCAGGTCTGGCCCAAGACCTCATCACGCAGGGTAATGCGGGTGCGTACGACCCGCAGGCTGTTCAAATAGCTGAGCGGCCGATCCGGTCCCGGCGCGGCCATCAGATCGTCCAGCAGGGCCGGTACCACGGCAGACGCCCCCTGCCCCGTCCCCCGCTCCGCCGGCGGTGGCGGCATTGCCGCGGCTTGGTCGCCGGCGAATCGCAGACCCTGGCGATCCCGCACGATCGTCAGGTTGGCCCCGCGGCCGGTCACGGCCGTCGGCGCGAGCGTACCGCGGACCAGCGCCGGCAGGCTGAGCCGCAGGTCGACCGCCGGCAAGGAGGCCACCGTCTGGCCATCCCGGCTGGCGCGCAAGTCGCTCACCCGAAGCGCGAACGTCTGCGGCCAGCCTTCCCACGTCAGCACCGTGGTGCCGACGCGCACGTCGAACTCGCCCGCGCCGTCGCTCAGCGCGGCTTCGATCCGCGGGGTCAGGAAGTCGAGCTGGACCGGTCCCTGCGCGATCCGCCAAACGAACACGCCACCAACGATCAGGGTCAGCGCCACGAGCGCGCCCAACAGTTCAAGGACGATCCGGGTCGTACGCTTTACCATCTTCCTCAGGTTCGCATGGGCCGCGCGGCGCGGGCTAGATGCCTTGACCCCGCGTCACGGCCTTCGCACGCTTCATCGGTAGACCGAAACGCTTGGACTCGCACATGACCGCTGGCCAGCCCCTCGCTTATCGCGCCGACTGCCTGCCGCGCGCTGCCAATCGCCAGCGCGTCGATCTGGGGTTCCAGCACTGGCAGGAGCGCCTGGACCGGCTGGACGACCCGGAGCTGGCCAAGTTCTGCCAGGACCTGGCCCAGGAGCCGGACGGTAAGGCGCTGCTGGAAGCCTTGTTCGCCAATTCCCCGTTCCTCAGCGACTGCGCGCTGACCGACATGGCCGGCCTGCGCGACCTGCTCGAGCGCGGCCCGGATGCCGTGCTGTCGGACCAGATCGGGCGCGTGCACAGCGAGGCGGACACCGAGGACGTCGACACCTGCATGCGCGTTCTGCGTCAGTGTCGCCGGCGCACGGCGCTGGGAGCCGCGCTTGCGGACATCACCGGCACTTGGGACCTGGATCAGGTGACGCAGGCGTTGAGCGACTTCGCCGATGCCGCCGTCAACGCCGCCCTTTCGAACCAGGTGCGCAAGTATGCCGCCCGCGGTCAGTGGGACATGGCGGATTCGACCGCCCCGACGCAAGGCTGCGGCATCACCGTCCTGGCGATGGGCAAGCTGGGCGCCGGGGAACTGAACTATTCCTCCGACATCGACCTGATCGTGATCCACGATCCCGAGCGCGCGCCCTACACGGGCTCCAAGGATTTCCACGACGTCGCGGTGCGGATCACCCGCGAACTGGTCCGCCTGTTGGAGGAGCGGACGCGGGACGGCTTCGTCTTCCGCTGCGACCTCCGGCTGCGCCCGGACCCTTCCGCGACGCCGCTTGCGCTCTCGTTCGATGCGGCGGAGACCTATTACGAAAGCCTGGGGCAGAATTGGGAGCGCGCGGCCATGATCAAGGCCCGCGCGCACGCCGGCGACGTCGAGCTCGGCCGGCAGTTCCTCAAGGTCCTGCACCCGTTCGTCTGGCGCAAGCATCTGGACTTCTGGGCGATCCAGGACGTCCATTCGATCAAGCGGCAGATCTACGCCCACAAGGGCGGTAGCACGGTCACCGTCGCCGGGCACAACGTGAAGCTCGGCCGCGGCGGCATCCGGGAGATCGAGTTCTACGCCCAGACCCAACAGCTGATTTGGGGCGGCCGGGAACCGGCGCTTCGCACCCCGCGCACGCAGGACGCGCTCGCCGCGCTCGCCGACGCCGGGCACATCGACGCCGACGACGCGCGCGCCCTGTCGCAGGCGTACGCCTACCTGCGCCAACTGGAACACCGCCTGCAGATGGTGGAGGACCAGCAGACCCAGTCGCTGCCCGAAGACGACGAGGGGCTGGACGAGATCGCCGGCTTCATGGCCTATCCGGACGTCGACAGCTTCCGGACCGAGCTGCTGGGCCACCTGCACACGGTGGAGGACCGCTACGCGGCCCTGTTCGAGGAGGAGCCGTCGCTGTCCGGACCCGGCAACCTCGTGTTCACCGGCGGCGAGCCTGATCCCGAGACGCTGAAGACGCTCGCCACACTCGGGTTTCAGGACGGCGAGAAGGTCTTTCACGTCGTCGCGAACTGGCACCGCGGCCGCTACAAAGCGACCCGGTCCCGGCGCTCGCGGGAGTTTCTAACCGAACTGATCCCCAATCTGCTGGAGGAGCTCGGCAAGACCCCGCATCCCGATAGCGCGCTCACCAAGTTCGACGAGTTCCTGGCCGGGCTGCCGGCCGGCGTGCAGCTTTTCTCGCTGCTCTACGCCAACCCGCGCCTGCTGCAGCTGCTGGCCTCGATCGTCGGTGCCGCCCCGGCCCTCGCCGACCATTTGAGCCGGCACCCGGGGCTGCTCGAAGCCGTGCTGCAGCCGGGCTTCTTCGAGAGCATCCCCGAACGCGGCGAACTCGCCGAGGAACTGACCAACCTGCTGGCCGACGCGCGCGACTTTCAGGACGTGCTCGACGTCTCGCGCCGCTGGGCCAACGACCGGCGCTTCCAGGTGGGTGTGCACCTGCTGGAGCAGGCCGCCGACGTCGACGAGGTCGGCCGGGCGATGAGCGAGATCGCGGAAGTGGCCCTCGAAGGCGTCTGGCCGCACGTGCAGGCGGAGTTCGCGGAGAAGCACGGCCACCTGCCCGGCCCCGGCATGGCGGTAATCGCGATGGGCAAGCTGGGCGGCCGGGAGATGACCATCTCCAGCGACCTGGACCTGATCTTCGTCTACGAGGCGGAGGACGAGACCCAGGAGAGCGACGGCCCGAAGCCGCTGGAGCCGACCCGCTATTACGCCCGCTTGGCGCAGCGCCTGATCAACGCGATCTCCGCGCCCACCGGCGAGGGCCGGCTGTACGAGGTCGACATGCGCTTGCGCCCGTCCGGCGCCTCGGGCCCGATCGCGGTGACCTTCAACGGCTTCCAGCGCTATCAGCAGGAACAGGCCTGGACGTTCGAGCACATGGCGATGACCCGCGCCCGGCCGATCCTGGGCGATCCCGACTTCTGCCGGCGCCTGTCGGAGGCGATCACCCAGGTCCTGACCGCCCCTAGGGACACCCGGAAACTGCTGGGCGAAGCCGCCGACATGCGCCGGCGGATCGCGCAGGCGCACAAGGCCGGCACGATCTGGCAAGTTAAGCACCTGCGCGGCGGCATCGTCGACCTTGAATTCATCGCCCAGGTCCTGCAACTAACCCACGCGCAGGACACGGCCGAAGTGGTCGACGCCAACACCCAGGCCGCATTCGACAAGCTGGCCACGGCCGGCAAGCTGGACCGCGACCTCGCCGACGAGTTGATCGCGGCCACCCGCTTCCTGCGCCAGATCCAGGGTATCCAGCGCCTGACCGCAGGCCAGGCGGTGGACGAGGACACCGCGCCCGAAGGCGTGCGCCAGCGCCTGGCCCAGGCGGTCGGCGAGCCGGATTTCGCCCACCTGCGCGAAAAACTCGTGGCCACGGCCGAACGGGTGCGCCAGATCTTTGCCGACCAGGTGGAGGCGCCCGCCGGCGTGTCCTCCGAGCCCGCCTAAGCAGCGACCCTTAATCATTCAAAACCAAGGAGCTACCAGCCGTCATGACCGTCGACGTCGGCGATCCTGCACCGGACTTCTCGAAGCCCCGCGACGGCGGCGGCACCCTGTCGCTGGCCGACCTGAAGGGCCGGCCGACCGTGATCTACTTCTATCCGAAGGACGACACGCCCGGCTGCACCAAGGAGGCATGCGGCTTCCGCGATGCCTGGGAGGACGTGCGCGACGCCGGGATCAACGTCGTCGGCGTGTCCAAGGACCCGGCCAACAGCCACGACAAGTTCAAGGCCAAGTACGATCTGCCCTTCCCCTTGATCGCCGACGAGGACACCGAGCTCGCCCAGGCGTTCGGCGTCTGGAAAGAGAAGAACATGTACGGCAAGAAGACCATGGGCGTGGAACGCTCGACCTTCCTGCTCGACGCCGACGGCGTGATCCGCAAGGCCTGGCGCAAGGTCAAGGTCGACGGCCACGTCGACAAGGTGCTGGAAGAGGCGAAGAAGCTGCGGGGCTGAGGCGCCAAGATGCTTAGGGGGACCAACCGCCTCGGCGGGTCCCCTCTCCCTCGAGGGCAGAGGGCCAGGGTGAGGGTGGGACTCCCGGGCGTTCGCCGGGGAATCCCAGCCTCATCCTCCCACGCCCTTCGGGCGCGGGTCCCTACCGCTCCCCTCGGGGGAGTGGGGTTTTACAGGCCACTCTCCCCATCCCGCCAGACCGCGAGCTGGCGGTGCATCCGGCGCAGGTGGGAGCCCGGCCAATAGACCCGGTCGCAGGCCGGGCAGCGCATCACCGGCCCGTCCGGCACGCCGTCGGGGACGCGCTCCAGATCGCCCTGCCCCGCCGGCACCAGTTCCGCGTTGTCCAGCATGCAGCGGGTAAACGGCGCGGCCTGCCAGTCGACGCCCAGGCGCGCGCGCAACTCGGTCGCCGCCGCCGACGGTTTCTCCGCCGCGAGCAGGACGACGGGATCGCCGTCGCCCGCATCCTCCCGAACCAGCCGCCGGTCGCGGGTCAGCAGCCAGCGTCCTTCGGCGCGGGCGCGCGCCACCAGATCGGGGTCGGCGTCGTCGGCGGCGGCAACGGTCGTGTCGTAGCCGGCCGCACGAAGCCACCGGCCGAGGCGCACCAGCATGCGGTCGCACAGGAACTTCATGCCCTCCACCTAGCGCGCGTTGCCGGGTTCACCACCAAGGCACCAAGACACAAAGGAGCCGCGCGGCCCCGATCGCCCGTCGGACTGGGAGAAACTTGGCTCCCGCACCCCTTCCCCGCATGAAGTTGTGACCGTAACTTCCTGTGAATAAAGCGTGTATGCCGTCCAATCCTTTGCATAAGAAGCGACTGGCCTCGCGCACCGAAGGCGGCCCAAGGGGATCTCCGCGACAGCCCGTTCGCGCTTGGTGTCTTCGTGTCTTGGTGGTGACCGGCCCCAACCGCTTGCCCCCACGTACCGCAGTCGTGTAGCGACAAAGGGCGCAATTCGGGGGGACAATCGCGTCATGGCGCTGGACGGCATTCGCGGGCTGCTCGGCATCGCCGTGCTGATCGCGCTCGCCTGGTTGGCGAGCGAGCGGCGGCGGGCGTTTCCCGTCCGCACCGTCGGAATCGGCGTGGCGAGCCAGCTGGTGCTGGCCGGCCTGCTATTGGGCGTACCGCCGGTGCGCGAGGCGCTGGCGGTGCTGAACGGCGTGGTCACCGCGCTGTCGCAGGCGACCGAGGCCGGTACCAGCTTCGTCTTCGGTTACCTGGGCGGCGGCCAGCCGCCGTTCGAGGTGACCAACCCGGGCGCCACTTTCGTGCTCGCTTTCCAGGCGCTGCCGATCGTGCTGGTGATGTCGGCGCTGTCCGCGGTGCTCTGGCACTGGCGGGTGCTGCCCTGGGTGATCGGCGGGCTGGCCTGGGGCGTGCGCCGGGTGCTCGGCCTCTCCGGCGCGGTCTCGCTCGCCACCGCCGCGAACGTGTTCGTCGGCATGGTGGAGGCGCCGCTGCTGATCCGCCCGGTGCTGGCTCGCCTGACCCGCGCCGACCTGTTCCTGATCATGACGGTTGGCCTGTCCACCGTCGCCGGCACGGTGATCGTACTCTACGCCGGTTTCCTGGAGGGCACGGTCGAGAACCCGCTGGGCCAGATCCTGACCGCCTCGGTGATCTCGCTGCCGGCCTCAGCCCTGCTCGCGCGCGTGATGGTCCCCACGGCACCCGCCGACGGCGCCCCGGACGACAGCGTCGATGCGGGGGAGACCCGGCCCTACGACGGCACGTTCGACGCGCTGGTCGCCGGCACCGAACAGGGTCTGCGGCTGCTGCTCAACATCGCGGCGATGCTGGTGGTGCTGGTCGCGCTGGTGGAGCTGGTCAACATCCTGCTGGGCCAGATCCCGCTTGCGGGCGACCCGCTCACCCTGCAGCGGCTACTCGGCTGGGCGTTCGCGCCGCTGGTCTGGCTGATCGGAATCCCCTGGGCCGAGGCCGCCACCGCCGGCCAGCTGATGGGCGTGAAGACCGCGCTCAACGAGCTGATCGCCTTCCAGCAGCTGGCCGGAACGCCGGCCGAGGAACTGTCGGAGCGCAGCCGGCTGATCATGACCTACGCGATCTGCGGCTTCGCCAACCCGGGCTCGCTCGGCATCCTGATCGCCGGTCTGACCGGCCTGGCCCCGGAGCGTCGGGCGGAGATCCTAAGCTTGGGCCCGCGCGCCGTGCTGGCGGGCACGCTCGCCACCCTGATGACTGGGGCAGTCGCCAGCCTGCTCGCCTAACGCAGCGGCAGGCCTGGAATGTCGCCCGCCAGCGCGCCGCCGCGGTCGTCCAGCGAGAAGCGCAGGAAAATGCCCGCGCCGAACTCCTGGAAATCCCCGCTCAAGATGGTGTCGGTTCGGAAGCCGAGCGCGACCTGGTCGGTTAGCCGGTAGACGCCGTCGAGCTGGGCCTGAATGGCAAGCCCACTGTTCTGGCTGCCGTCGACCGGATCGCCGCGCGCGTCTCCACTCTCCAGCGGGAACTGCACGGTGGCGTCCTCGTCCGTGGCCTGCCAGCCGATCCCACCCGAGCCGCGCAGCACGAAACGGTCGCCGTCATCCGTCTGGAACGCGGCGCCGAGGGATATGCGGTGCAGGCTCTGCGGGCTGAAGTAGCCCCCGTGGCCGAAGGTGAAACGGCTAAGGTTCTCCTCGTTCGTCTCGAACGCGTAGCGCGGGCCGACGGTCAAGTAGTCGAACCCGTCCAGTCCCAGCTCGTAGATCAGGCCGGTTCCAAACGTGACACGCCGGTTATCGTCGACATTCTCGCCGTGAAGAAGGCTCAGGCCTAGGCGCGCGTCGAGCGACCAAGGCCCACCGAGCCGTTGCAGACCCGAGAGCTCGAGCCCCGTCTCGATCACCCGGCCGAAATCGTTGCGGCCGCCGGGGTCATCGACTCCCGCATAGGACAGCAGGGAATCCGTGCGCGGTTCCGAGAACGCCTCCAAGGCAATCCGCCGGCCGACCTCGCGGCGTTCGAGTCCGATCGACCCGATCGGCGAGGGGTCTACGGCGCCGCCTAACGGCGACAGGCCGAGTATGACCTCCAACTGGGTCGCGCCGGAGAGATCTGGCCAGCTGTAGGCGTAGGAGACGCTCGGTAGTATCACCGTCTCGCGGGTGTCGGCACCCGCCGCCGCCCCGGCATCGACGGCGGACCCGAGGTCGGTGCTGTTGTCCGGCGCCCCGGCATCCAGCCGCTCGATCGCGAGCCCGCCACCAAACCGGTGTCGGCCGCGCCAAATGGCCCCGGTGAGCTGGTTACCGATCTGCTCCAGTTGCCCCTCGCCGCTGTCCCCATCGCGGTTGCGCCAGTAGGTGTGGCTGGTGACGTGGCCGGCCTCCGCGCCGGCGACGCGGGGATCGCTGCCCTGGGCGGTGCGGGCGGATTCGGCGTAGAGGTCGAGGTCCAGGTATCGCTGGCTCAGATGATCGCGCCAGCGCGCGGTGAGCGGTCCGTCGGTGGTCCGCGCCAGTTCCGCCAGCCGCGCCTCGCGCCCGGCTTCCAGGCCGGCGAAGAACAGGCCTTCCCCGCTCGCCGGGTCGGGCGCTTCGCGGTACAGCGCCTCGAACAGGTCGGCGGAGCGATCCGCCTCGCCCAGCTGATAGTGGCTCCACGCCGCGAGCAGCCGGCCGCGGCGCGACGGGCTGGCGAGCACGCGCGCTTCGCCGGTCAGCTGTAGGGCCCGCCGGTAGTCTTGCGCCGCGTAGGCGCGATCCGCGCGTGTCAGGGTCAGGTCGCGGGCGGCTTCGGCCAACGCGTCAGACCGGTCGGCCCAGGCGCGGGCCAGCGTCTCCGCCTCGCCGTCCCGGTCTTCCGCCCGCAGCGCCGCGACCAGCCCGACGGCGGCGTTCTCCTCGCCGCGCCAGGCGAGCGCACGGCGGAACCATGGTGCCGCATCGTCCGCCCGGTCGACTTGCATGTAGGCCCAGCCCAGCGGCACGGCCGTGTCCGCGTCGCGCTTTGCAACGATCAGGTCCATGACCGGCCGAACCCGCGCGATCGCCAGCTCCGATCTCTCGGCCGCTGCCGCCTCCGCGAACCAGGCGGTGTGGAACAGGTGACGCAGGTCCCGGCCGTCGGCCGCGAGACCGCTGTCGGTCTGGCCGCCCAGCACGAGCGGCGTCAGCGCGCCGCCGCGCTCCTGGGCGAGGTCGCGGACGCGCTCGAATGCCTTCGCATCCACGCCGCTATAGACCAGCGCCGCGGCGAGGTCCGGGTCGTCCGGGTTGCGGGCGTAGAGCGCCTGGAAGGCCGTAAGCGCTTCCTTGGTGCGCGCCAGGTTGAACAGGCTCCAGGCGCGGATGCGCCGCAGTTCGCGGGCGGCTGGCGCCGCGGGATCGCCGGCGTAGCGCGCGAGATCCGCCTCGGCATAGTCGAGCGCAGCCGCGTAATCCCCTGCGTCGAACGCCCGGCGGGCGCGCAGACCGGCAATCTCCGCTAGCAAGGCGTCGAACCGCGGGTCCTTACCCTGCCAGGCGCGGGCGACCCGAAAGGCATCGCCGCGCCGGCCGTCGCGCAGCCAGGCGACCGCCAGACCGTAGGCGCCGTCGGCGTTCGGCGCCCAGGCCTGCGCCCGGGCGAACCAGCGCCGGGCCGTTGGATACGCCCGCCCTTCCATGGCGTACCAGCCGAGCAGGCGGGCGCGTTCCGCGTCCTGGTCCGCGCGCACGATCTGGCCAAGTTCCCCTGCCGGCACCGTGCCAGCTTCCGGCGCGCCCAACTCGATCGCGCGCGCCAGCCACGCGGCGTGAAACTCGGTTCTGAACTGCCTGAAGGCGGCCGCCGGCTCGGCCACGAGGTCGCGTTGGGCTTCCTGCTGCACGAGCGGCCAGGTCTCCGGATGACCGATCGTCGCCGCCGCGCGCTGGAGGGTCACCAGTCGGTCGACGGGGCGCGGACACCTGTCCAGGATCTCCTGATAGACCGCGCGCGCCGCCTCCGAGCCTTCGCGCGCGGCCCGCGCTTCGGCAAGCGCCCACAGGTTGAACACCGTCTCGCAGGCGAACTGCTCGGGATGGCGGGCGGCAAGCTCCTCGATCGTCGCCCAGTCGCCGGTTTCCCGCGCCCGCGCGATCTGCGCCAGCAGCTCGCCCTCCTGCAGCACGCGCAGCAGCTCCTCGGAGGGCTCCCAGTCCGGGTGCCATGCGCGGAACTTGTCGAGCCATGCGCGCGCGGTCGCGTATTCCTCCTGGCTCAACATCCGCCACAGCGGCCGCTCGTCGACCAGCGAACGGGTGCGTGTGCCCAGCCGCTCGTCGCTCTCGGCTCCGTCCGCGCTCAGCGATTCCTCGGGCGGAGATTCCAGGTTCGGGAACCAGAGGTTGCGGTAGCCCTGGGCCCGGTGGCGGACAACCCCGGGCTGATTGACGATCGACTCCGGCGCGGCCGTGCCGTCGGCGGTTCCTGACGCCTCAGGCCGGTCCGCCCGGGCCGGCCGATCGGCCGCGTCGAGTATCGGCGCCCGGTCCTGCGCCCGTGGACCGGCCGCGCCGGGCCACAGCGAAACCACGAGCCCGACAGCGATCCACACGCCGGCACGGTTCACAAGCCGAGCTCCCGGCGCGCCAGACGCGCGAGGGCCAGCAAGCTTGCGCTATAGTAACTGTGCTCGGCGGCGGGCTGCGGGAAGTCGATCTGCGGGACGCTGATGCCGGTCAGGTGCGCGTGCATCAGCCGCGCGAGCCCGAGGCACGCACGGCCACCCGGATCGAGCGCAAAGGACGCCAGCGAGTCGTCATCCAGATTGGTGAAAGCGGGCTGATACGGATAGGCCTGAAAGTCGTCAGCGTACGCGGCGAACGGTGCGTAGAGGTCG
Source organism: uncultured Rhodovibrio sp. (assembly GCA_964422775.1). Classification (GTDB taxonomy): domain Bacteria; phylum Pseudomonadota; class Alphaproteobacteria; order Kiloniellales; family Rhodovibrionaceae; genus Rhodovibrio. The sequence continues at coordinate 9,723 of CAYRCO010000016.1, read as the reverse complement.
GGCGCGCCGATCTCCGACCACGCGAGCAGCAGCGGCACCCGGATCGCGTCCCAACTGAACCGGGGCGGGAACCCGTCGGCGAGCGTGAGGCCGCCGTCGGCGTCCAGCAGCAGCCAGTCGCCCGGCAGGTTCCACCGGCCAAAGCGTCCGGCGCGCAGCAGATCCCGTCCGGACAGCGACAGCGCACCCCACACCGGCGCGTCGAACGCTGCCTGGAAGGCGTCGAACGCGGGAAACACCCAATACGACGGGTTGATCACCACACCGCCGTCGCGGCCAAAGCCCTCGGCGCCTGGCAGCAGTAACGTGTAACCGCCCTCTCGGCGCAGGCAACAGGTCGTGAGGTCGTCCAGGATCCCTTCAGCCGCCACGCGCCATTCCGGCACCGACCAGCGCGCGGACGCCCGCAGCAGGGCCCAGGCGATGTAGATGTCGCCGTCGCTCGCGTTGTTCAGGTCCGGCGTTGGGTCATCGGGGCGGTCGGGATGCCAGCGCCAGGCGTGCAGCCGGTCCTCGCGCACGCCGAGGTGCGTCTGCGTCCACGCCCAGATGCGTTCGAAGCCGGCGCGGTCGCCGTCGGCTTCCGCGAGCAGCAGGCCCCAGCCCTGCCCTTCGGAATGGCTGACGCCGCCGTTGCCGGTATCGACGATGCGCCCGCCGTCGGCCATGAACAGCGCCTTATAGCGCGCCCAGTCGGACTCTGCCGCGCCTGCGCTAGCGCTGCCCAGAACGCCCGCGGCCCACGCGGCGATCCAGAGGAGGACGGAACGGGCGCGACGCATTCGCGGGCTAGTCATCGGCAATCTGCCGGCGCCCGTGCAGTTTCCGGCCCAATCGGATCAGCAGCCAGCGGGTCAGAAACGCCAGCAGCAGGATCGTAGCCAGCACCCCCGCGACCCAGTAGTACGGCTGCGCCGAGAGGTGGTAGCGCAGGAAGTCCGGGAGACCGATCTCGCCCATGAAGAAGCGCTGGTTGGCGTGCAGCCAGTGGACCTGCGGGGAGTCGCCGCGCCAGAGCGCGACATCTCCTTTCAACTGTCCCCAGAACTCCGGTCGGACGATCTCCTCCACCCGGGCCTGCAGGCGCGGCCGGTCGATCGCCGTGAACAAGGTGACCAGATGGCCCGGATGCGCCGCCGATTGATAGGCGAACACCTTACCGTAGCGCTGCGGCAGTGCGCTCTGCCGGATGCGCAGTTGCGCCGGCGGGGCTGCGTTGGGTGAACCGATCGTGTCGAACATGCGCGCCGCCTGCGCGCGGATGCGGTCCCAGTCGCTTTCCAGGTTGGGCGTCTCCTGGATCGGATACGGCACCTCGAGGCCCATGTCGCTGCGGCTCAGGGCCGCCCCGGCGAGCAGTTTGGGATCGATCTCGTTCAGCGGACCGACCGCGATCACGTTCGACGCCTCGTCCGGCGCGCCCACGACGTAGCGGGCGTCCAGCATCGGCGCATCCTTGATTTGCGCCAGCTTGCCGGCGAGCGTCCAGGCCGACGCCGCCACCTCCGGCGCGAGCGAACTGAGGGCAAATGTGGGTGCCGAGGTGCCGTGACCGCTGACGTAAGGGAAGCCGGTGTCGGCGAACAAATCGAAGTTGGGCAGTTCGGTATAGGAAGCCGCCGCGGGGAACCCGATCGTGGAGGTGTCGAACAGCGTGACCAGCAAGTTGCCGGACTGCGCGGTTACGCAGTCTTCGTTGATCCCGGGAACCATCACCGCTTCCGCTTCCACCGTGTTGCGGCCTGGACGGAAGGAGCGCAGTGGGACGTAGACGTCGTAGCCACGCAGCACCGCGCCGTTCGGATTGTCGAGCGCGAGCGCCCGCTCGAACCGGTCGTTCAGGTACAGGTTCAGTACGGAGTCCGAGCGCAGCTTGGCACCGTAAGCGAAGCTCAGGCTAAGCCGGACCTGCGCGTCTTCGGAGACGTAGAAGTCCGGCGGCAGCTCGAAGTCGAGCTTGAAGGCCTGGGGGTTGCTGCCTTTCAGGCTGGTCGTGTCGAACCCGAGGTCGCGCCAGCGGTACCGCTGCCCGGGCCGGACCCGCTGCTGCCGTCCGAGCGCGGCCGTCGCGGCGCCGTCCTGCAGGTCGACGCGCATCTCCGCGTCGTCGGCGAACGGGAAGTCGAGCAGGCTGAGGACCTGGGCGGCCTCGCGCACCTGCGCTTCCGTCCGGCCGGAGATCAGAACGATCAGGTAGCGCGGATCGTCCGCCTGCGGGTAGACGCCCAGATATGGGCCGGTGATCGCCGCGCGCGTCGCCTCGGAGAGATAGGGCGCGAGCTCGTCGCGAGTCCCCAGCAGGAAGCTATCCTGCCCGGCCAGCGGCTGCTGATCCAGGCCGCCCAAGGAATGCTCGGCGATCGGCTCGGCGCGCGTTTGGGCGCGCGCATGGCTGAACACGCCGGGGCGATAGTCCAGGCGCAGCCCGACGGCCTGTGCGGCGAGCGCGCCGATCTCCAGCGTGCGTTCGCTGAGCGGGCCGGGCGTCACGATGCGATAGCGCGTGGGATGGCCGAGCGCGGGGCTGATCAGCCGGTCCAGTTCGGACAACAGCGGCACCACCGGCTGCAGCTGGCCGCGGAAGCTGATCGCCGAGGCCTGTGTGTCGATCTGGGTCCAGAGCTCGGGCGCGCCCGGATCCTCGCAGCGGTCCGCGTAGTGCTGCGCGGTTTCGAAGCGCAGCCGGTTGAAGCCCTCGACCAGCATCGCCGGGTCGATCGCGGCTTCGACCTGCACGTTGGGCTGGTTGCCCTGCAGGGGAAGCTGCGCGACCACCGCGCCGTTCGCCAGGACGCGCATCTGCGAACGGTCGCCGCGCAGCGCGATCGAATTGACGAAGTCCAGGCGGATCGACGCCCGATCGATGTGGAAGCGCCGCGACAGCGGCACGAACAGGTCCTCGTCGTCGCGGTCGTTGAGCAGACGGATCGGCCCGGGCGCGGCCATCAACTCCTGTAGCGCGAGGGTGTAGGTCTGGCTGGCCGGGGCCCGGCCGGACTCGGTGCCGGCGCTCGGCTGAGCCGGGCCCTCACCTTCGATCGCGACCGCCGTACCGGACTCTGGCTGGGCCGCCTGCGATTGGGCCAGCGCCGTGCTGGCGATGCCGCCAAGCGCCGAAAGGCCCAGGACGAGCAGGACAAGGGCACCGAAGCGTCGGCCCGCCTGCCGGCCTGCCGGGCGCCGGCCCGGCGGGCGAGCCGAGCCGCGTCCCTGGCGTTTCCGGGTCCAAGCGCCGATGCTCCCGGTGGACGATGCGGGGCCGGCCTGCTCCGGCGGGGCCGTCGGCCCTGACGGGTCGTTTTCCTGCGCGCTCGCCGCTGCGAGGGATAGCTGATAGCCCGCCGCGGCTGCGTCGCCGGCCGTCCCCACGCGCCCGCCTTCTACGGACGGCGACGCAGGGGCCGCCGCCAGCGGTTGCGCGCCGTCCTGCGCGGCGGCCATGCGCATGGCCAGCCCGGCGACTGGATCGGCCAACGCCTGCGCCGCCCCGCCAATGCCTCGGCGCAACGCGTTCCAGACGCGCCGGGCGATATAAATCAGGTGTTGGTCGCTGTGCTTGATGCCGAGCAGCGCGAGCAGGAAAAGCCCGCGCATCGTGCCCATCGAGCTGCCGGTCCGTCCGGTCCAGGTGGTCAGCCAGCGCTCGCTGTCGCCGAACGCCAGCGTGATGTGGCGCATCTTTTCCCGCGCGTCGCGCGCCGCGAGCGCGCAGCCCAGGTGCCAGTGCCCGTCCGCCCAGGACCGCTTGACCGGCCGCAGCCCGACCGGTCCGCCGGCGTCTACGCCGTTCGCCGCGACCACGATGTGGTCGAGCGCGTCGACCGGCCAGTCCGCCGACGCGGAGACTTTCAGATACGCGCCGCACGCCGACATGTCGACGATCCGGCACCGGGCCTCCTGGGCCCCGGCGACGGCCGTCGCCGCGATGTCGGTCGGGATGCGCGGGGCGTCCCGGCGCTGCCGGCGTTCGGCGAGCGCGCCCAGCGCCGCGGCGATCACCAGGACGTTCAGACTATGCCAGATCAGACCGGTCAGCAGCACATGGCGATATTCCGGCTCCTGCTGCCACCAGAAGAAGGCCGCCGGATAACCCGCCAGGAGCACCAACAGAATGATGTAAAACGGCCAAGCCAGCGGCGAGATGAAGTCGTCTTCGAGCTGCTCGCCCTTCGGCGTCACCTTGAAGCTTGGCGCGTGCGGGTTGCGCAGCACGCTCCAGACGGTGCCGATCGAGAACACCGACTGCAGCATCTCGTACAGGACCGATATGAACGGCCAGCGCACCCGCCCGAACAGGAAGGCGCTCAAGTGCATCGCCGCCCAGAACTGCGGCAAGACGTAGACGAAGATCTCGTGAACGTTGGCCTCGTAGATCTTCAGGCCGAAGAACAGATAGGCCAGCGGCGCCAGCAGGAAGATCAGGCGGGCGAACGGGAAGAACCAGTAGGCGCAATTGCTGAGATAGCAGATCCGCTGCCACATCGACAGGCCGGGCCGGGTCAGCGGACGCTTCAGCATGAAGATCTGCACCATCCCCTGCGCCCAGCGCATCCGCTGCACGACGAAACCGGTAAAGGTTTCCGGCGCCAGCCCCGCTACCATCGGCCGGCTGACGAACGCGCTGCGCCAGCCCCGCGCGTGCAACTCCAACGCCGTCTCCGCGTCTTCGGTCACGGTGTGGTGGGCGAAGCCGCCGATTTCCGCGAGCGCTGAGCGGCGCAGCAGCGCGGCGGAACCGGCGAACAGCGTCGCGTTCCAGAAGTCCAGGCCGCGCTGGATGATCCGGAAGAACATCTCGCTTTCGCCGGGCGCGCGGCCGAAGATGCCGAGGTTGCGCTCGATCGGGTCGGCGTTGATGAAGAAGTGCGGCGTCTGCACCAGGAACAGCCGGTCGTCGTCCAGGAACTGACCGACCGTGTTCTCCAAAAGATCGCGCGTGGGGATGTGGTCGGCGTCCAGCACCAGGATCAATTCGCCGTCGGTATGCGGCAGGGCGGCGTTCATGTTGCCGGCCTTGGCGTGCGCGTTGCGCGCCCGGGTGTGGTAGGTCGCCCCGGTCTCCCGGCACAGCCGCTGCAGCGCCGCGGCGCGCTCGGCCGCCGCGAGCGCCTTTTCTGGATCGGGGTCGGCCAGCTTCTGCGCGGTCCCGCCGTCGTCCAGCACGTGCACGCGCAGCTTCGCCGCCGGGTAGCGCAGTGCGCAGGCGGCGAGCACCGTCGGCTCCAGCAGCTTGACCGTCTCATTGTAGGTGGGAATGAACACGTCGACGCTGGGCAGCGCCTCGGGTGCGTCCGGCAAATCCACCTTAGGCCGGTCGATCGGCCGGATGCTGACCAGCACGCCCAAGAGTCCGATCAGCAGGCTCGCGACCTCGGCGCCGTAGAGCGCGAGGCTGCCGATGAAACTGAACGGGTCGTAGTAGGCGATCGTCTCGGTGGTGCGCCAGACGAAGTAGCGCGCCATCACGAACACCAGACAGAAGACGTAGAATATCCGCCACAGCCCGTGCTGGCAGCGGTTGCGGAAGGCGAACAGGAATACGAACACCGTCAGCGCCAGCCACAGCTGCGCGCTGTCGTCGACCCCGGTGGCCGCCGCGCCCAGCACACCGCCCAGGCACAGCAGCCAAGCCGCCGTGCCCAGCGGCGTGGCAACGGCCGGGAGCCCACGCCCGGCGCCGGTCATCCGCCCACCGCCCAGGGCTGCCGCCCAGCGCAGTTCTCTCGTCCTATAAGCTGCACGTCGTCGGTCCCCGCATACGCCAATAAGCAAGGTACTGGAGGCCGTGGATCGATCAACGGACCAATCGGCACCCGGAACATCCAGTCAAGTTTTAGGGACGATCAGCAAAAATAGTATTAAGCCACTTGTGCAGCGATGTTCCCACAGTCGATGCGGGTACGCGCCAGACGCGAAATCGACATATCCGCCTCGTCCTTCGCACACATTCGGGGCAATATAAATACTTGTAGAAACGCATTGTCATGAATTCGGCCCGAACATACCCATTTTTAGGCGGCCAGGCGAAGGCATTTGGAATGCACGAGTTACACCGAATGAGGTAGGGTTGCGGGATGGGTGTGGCCGGTGTCGCCCGGGGGCAGCGGACCGGCCCGCTTCAGCCGAGAGGCAGCCGCAATGCAGTCGAAACGCGACGCCGGTCCCGGTAACGCCACGATCGGATCGCCCGCGACCGCCGAGCCACGGCCGGGCACTCCGGCATCCGAGACGGCATCAGCTGGCGCGCCGGCAGCCGGCGTTCCGCATGCCGTCTTCTCGGTGGACGGCGTCGGCGCGCGCGAACGTTACGAGATCTGGCACGACAGCATCGCCTGCATCTTCGACGTCGACGCCAAGTCGGACGTGCGCGGCGCGGACTTCCACGCCGAGGTGGACGCGCACATGCTGGGCTCGGTGATGCTGGCGCGCACCAGTTCGCGCAATCAACTGTGGCGGCGCACGCCCGCGGTAATGGCGCGCGACGGCATGGATCACTTCATGATCCAGCTGTATGAAAGCGGCGACATGCGCTGGTCGACCCGCACCGGCGACCGCAACATGCCGGAAAATGGGCTGGTGGTGTTCGACCTCGCCCAGCCGGTGACGGTCACCACGGACGACTTCTCCAACCTGTCGCTGATCATCCCGCGTCAGATGCTTGAGCCGCAGCTCAAGACCGGCGACGGCCAGCACCTGCGGGTGCTCGACGGGCGCGAGCCGATGGTCGATCTGCTGCGCGACCACATGGTCTCGCTCAAGCGCCTCGCCCGGCGGATGACCCTGGAGCAGGCCGGGGAGGTCTCGCCCAGCACGGTCGGCCTCGCCGCCGCCTGCCTCAACGGCGCGATCGACGACCGCCCGGAGCAGGCCGGCGGGGTCGCGATGGCGCAACTCGCCCGCCTGCGCCGGCTGATCGAGGCCAACCTGTCGAACCCGGAGCTGTCGGCCGCCTGGATCGCCAAGCAGGGCGGCGTCTCGCGCAGCAAGCTGTATTCGCTGTTCGAGCCGTTCGACGGCGTCGCCACGTACATCCGCGAGCGCCGGCTACGCCGAGCGCTGCTGCAGTTGGCCGCCCATAGCGCCGGGCCCGTGGCGATCAACCGGGTGGCCACGGCCGCCGGCTACACCAGCGAAGCCGCGTTCACCCGCGCCTTCACCGCCCGCTACGGCGTCACGCCGAGCGAGGTCCGCCGGTCGGGCCAAATCGCCGGGCCGCAGGCGGGCGACCCGGACGGGCTGGACCGCCGCTACGAGGACTGGCTGCTGCACCTGGCGGTGTGAGAGGCCCTACCCCGCGCGCCGGACCTTGATGCTGCGCGCGGCCTCGGCCTTGCGCGGCAGCTTCACCGTCAGCACGCCGTCGGCGAAGTCGGCGTCGATCTTGTCGGTATCGACGTCGCCCGGGATCTGGAAGGAGCGCTGGAAGCTGCCGTAGCTGCGCTCGGAGAAGATGAAGCCGTCGCCGCGTTCCTCCCGGGCGTCGCGCTTGCTGCCGCGCACCACCAGCGTGTCCGGGCCGACCAGCTCGACGTCGACATCCTCGGCCTTCACCCCCGGCAGCTCGACGTCGATCGTGTAGGCGTCCTGGGAGGAGTTCGCCTGCGAGGCCGGCCGGATGATCTCGGCAATCCGCCCGCCGGCTTCACGGATCGGCTCCAGCAGCGAATTCAGGAAGCCGCGCTCACCGTGCACCGGAATCTGCCGCTCACTCATCGCGCAACCTCCCTAGCTGGTCTCTTGCACGATCTCTCCGAGACCTCCTTTTCTGTCCGCCTTTCCACGTAGGTAGCCGACCGCGCCGCCGCCAACCCCTCGCCGGCGCTGAGCCACGCGCGAACATAAAGAACCCGGACCGGCCAAACGGCCGATCCGGGTCCAGGATCGCGTAGGGGTATCCCAGGCACGTCACGACCGGCTGGCGTATGCCGCAGAGCCACCTCGCCGGCCGTCATCCGCTACAGCCGCCGAACCCGAGCGCTTGGCTCGGACCCGACAGCCGCAAGCGGATTACTCAGCTACACCCGCTCGTCGAGCCGCAGGTGTCGCACTTCATGCAGGTGCCGTTGCGCACCAGGGTGAAGTTGCCGCAGGCCCCGCAGGCGTCGCCCTCGTAGCCCTTCAGGCGGGCCTGCATGGCGCGTTCGCGGTTCCGCTCGTCCTGCTCGCTGACCGGCGCCTCGGCGAGCGCGGCGCCGGCGGCGCCGCCGGCACCGCTGCGGGCGGTGGTGGTCACCGTCTCGGTGCTGGCGCTCACCGTCTCCCGGGCGGCGGCGTAGGCGGTGGTCGCCTGCCCGACCCCGGCTCCACCGGCTCCGGTACCGCTGCCCCCGGCGTCGGTCCCGCGGGCCATTGGCCCGTCGGTGCCGGTCGCCTGGGCGGCGCCTCGGCCGCCGTCGTAGACCAACAGCGAGGAGCGGACGTAGCCCGTGGAGGCGTAACGGCGGACGGTCTCGGCCACCTGCTCGCGCTGGCTCTCCCGCTCGCCCTCGCCGAGCTCGTCCGGGGCGGTCTGGTCGCCACCCACGTGGGCGAGGTCGTCGCGGCCGAGGTAGGAGACCGCGAGTTCGCGGAAGATGTAGTCGAGCAGCGAGGTGGCGAACTTGATCCGGTCGTTGCCCTGCACGCCGCCCGCCGGCTCGAAGCGGGTGAAGGTGTAGGCGTCGACGTACTCCTCCAGCGGGACGCCGTACTGCAGGCCGATCGAGATCGCGATCGCGAAGTTGTTCATCAGCGAGCGGAAGGCAGCACCTTCCTTGTGCATGTCGATGAACACCTCGCCCAGGCTGCCGTCGTCGTACTCACCGGTGTGCAGGTAGAGCTTGTGGCCGCCGACGACCGCCTTCTGGATGTAGCCCTTGCGCCGGTCGGGCAGCCGCTCGCGCTGGGCGCGCTTCTCGACAATCCGCTCGACCACGCGCTCGGCAACCTGCTCGGCCTTCTGGGCGCTGGGCGCCTCGGCGATCTCCTCCACCTCGTCGTCGATCTCGTCGAGGTCGGTGTCGGCCATCACGCTGGAGAGCGGCTGCGACAGCTTGGAGCCGTCGCGGTAGAGCGCGTTCGCCTTCAGCCCCAGGCGCCAGGACAGCATGTAGGCATCCTTGCAGTCCTCGACGCCCGCCTTGTGCGGCATGTTGATGGTCTTGGAGATCGCCCCCGAGATGAACGGCTGGGCCGCCGCCATCATCTTGATGTGGCTCTCCACCGACAGCGACCGGGTGCCCTTGCGCCCGCACGGGTTGGCGCAGTCGAACACCGGATAGTGGCTGACCTTGAGGTGCGGCGCGCCCTCCAGGGTCATCGCCCCGCAGCAGTAGGTGTTGGCGGCGTCGATCTGCTCCCGGCTGAAGCCCAGCGCCTGCAGCATGTCGAAGCTGAAGTCGTTCAGCTGCGCCTGCTCGAAGCCGAGCACGCGGGTGCAGAACTCCTCGCCCAGGGTCCACTTGTTGAACGCGAACTTGATGTCGAACGCGCTCGCGAGCGCGCTCTCCACCGCCTCCAGCGCGGCCTGGGTGAAGCCCAGCTTCTTCAGGCTCTCGTGGTTGACGTAGGGCGCGTCCTGCAGGGTGCCGTGGCCGACCGCGTAGCGGATGATGTCCTCGACCTGGCCGTCGTCGTAGCCCAGCGTCTGCAGGGCTTCCGGCACGGTGCGGTTGATGATCTTGAAGTAACCGCCGCCGGCCAGCTTCTTGAACTTCACCAGCGCGAAGTCGGGCTCGATGCCGG
>CAYRCO010000015.1:15723-24339 GCA_964422775.1 uncultured Rhodovibrio sp. | reverse complement strand
TCTCCGAGCCGCTACGCCGCGACCGGATGCTGCTGCTCAGCGCCTTCGCCATCACGTTTCTGACGCTGCTCGGCGAGGCCGGCGAGGACCTGGGCATGGACCGCCTGCTGAAAAGCAACACCGCCAGGAAGCGCGTCCACTCCCTGTTCCGCCAGGGCTGCATGCTCTACGAGCTCATGCCCGGTATGCCCGAACACCGCCTTGCGCCGCTCGTCGAACGCTTCGCCGAACTCATCCACCAGCGGCGGATGTTCCAGAACGCCTTCGCAAAGCTCTAATTCGAGGGGATGCCTGAGGTTCTATCCGCCTATCCAAAACGTCAGTGTTGCCAGCTTTTAATTAGTGAAGAGAGAACCCTGCCACCCGTATTGAATCCCGTTGCCGAAAGGCGAGGCGTTCGTCGAACCCGGACTGATCACTGCCACATTTTGCGAGCCGATACCCGTTGTCCTAGGCAGATATTTAGGTGGGAGGTAAATGCTCTCTGGGAATTTTTACTGATGAACCGCCATTTGCAGTTCACGATCGTTATGCGAAATATTCTTTCAAACCTTACCCACCCTGCGACGTTCACCTGACGTTGAGCCCCGCTCCCACCCAACATCCTTGCTTTCTCGACATCGTGAGCGAGCGCTGAGTTGTCGCAGGGGGTGGGGCGGCGATATTTTACGGTGAGGGATGGGTGTTCCACGCGCGCCGTACGGGTGCGGCGGCGCTGGGCGCCCGATCGCCCCGGCCCCTATAGAAGGCTTGCGCCGCAATGGCCGAGAAGACCGCCGACGCATCCACGGCCGCCGCGCCAGACAAGACTGGCACGTCCGACAAGCTGACCGCCGCCGCCGGGCGGGTGGGCGTGCCCGCGCCGCAGGTGCGGCTCGACGACAAGTACCGGCTGGAGTCCGGCCGGATCTTCCTGTCGGGCACGCAGGCGCTGGTGCGGCTGCCGCTGATGCAGCGCCAGCTGGACACGGCGGCGGGGCTTAAGACCGGGTGCTTCATCTCCGGCTACCGCGGCTCGCCCTTGGGCGGCTACGACAGCCAGCTGTGGGCGGCCGAGCGCTTCCTGGACGCCGCGCGCGTGCAGTTCACCCCCGGCGTCAACGAGGACCTGGCGGCGACGGCCGTCTGGGGCTCGCAGCAGGGCGACGTGTTCGGCGACTTCGACTGCGACGGGGTGTTCGGCATCTGGTACGGCAAGGGCCCAGGCGTCGACCGCTCCGGCGACGCCTTCCGCCACGCCAACATGGCGGGCACCGCGCGCCACGGCGGCGTGCTGGCGCTCGCGGGCGACGACCACACGGCGAAGTCCTCCACCACCGCCCACCAGTGCGAGCACGCGCTGATGGACGCCATGATCCCGGTGCTCAATCCCGCGGGCGTGCAGGAGATCCTGGACTACGGCCTGATCGGCTGGGCGATGAGCCGCTATTCCGGCTGCTGGGTGGGCTTGAAGACGATCGCGGAGACGGTCGAGTCGACCGCGAGCGTGCACGCCGATCCCCAGCGCCTCGCGCTGGCGCAGCCGGACGACTTCGAGATGCCGCCGGGCGGGCTCAACATCCGCTGGCCGGACAGCCCGCTCGAGCAGGAAGAGCGCCTGCACCGCTACAAGGTCTACGCCGCGCTCGCCTTCGCCCGCGCCAACGCCCTCGACCGCACCATTGTCGACGGGCCGAACCGCCGGCTCGGCCTGATCGCCAGCGGCAAGTCCTACCTCGACCTGATGCAGGCGCTGGAGGACCTCGGCCTCGACCTCAACGTCTGCCGGGAGCTCGGCCTTACGATCTACAAGGTCGCCATGCCCTGGCCACTGGAGCGCGCGGGCGTGCGCGCCTTCGCCGAGGGCCTGGACGAGGTCCTGGTGGTCGAGGAAAAGCGCGCGGTGATCGAGAACCAGCTGAAGGAACAGCTGTACAACTGGCAGGCCGACAAGCGCCCGCGGGTCACCGGCAAGTTCGACGCCGATGGCAACTGGCAGCTGCCCAGCTGGCACGAGCTGACGCCGGCGATGGTCGCGCGCGTGCTCGCCCGCCGGCTGCAGGCCCACGGCGTGCCGCCCGGCGTGGAGCGGCGCCTGAAGTTCCTGGAAGCCAAGGAGAAGCAGCTCGCCCAGGAGCAGCCGCCGCTGACCCGCCTGCCCTACTTCTGCTCCGGCTGCCCGCACAACACCTCGACCAAGGTCCCCGACGGCAGCCGGGCGCTGGCCGGGATCGGCTGCCACTACATGGTCCAGTGGATGGACCGCAACACCCAGACCTACACCCAGATGGGCGGCGAGGGCGTGCCCTGGATCGGCCAGGCGCCCTTCTCCAAGACCGGCCACGTGTTCGTGAACCTGGGCGACGGCACCTACTTCCACTCCGGCAGCCTGGCGGTGCGCGCGGCCGTCGGCGCGGGCGTCAACGTCACCTTCAAGATCCTCTACAACGACGCGGTCGCGATGACCGGCGGGCAGGCCGTGGACGGCCCGCTCGACCCGGCGATGATCTCGCGCCAGATGGCCGCGGAGGGCGTGCAGCGGATCGACATCGTCACCGACGAGCCGGAGAAGTACCCGCGCGAGACGCCCTGGGCGCCCGGGGTCACCGTTCACCACCGCGACGACCTGGACCAGGTGCAGCGATCCCTGCGCGACACGCAAGGCGTCTCGGTCCTGATCTACGACCAGACCTGTGCCGCGGAGAAGCGCCGGCGGCGCAAGCGCGGCACCTACCCCGATCCCAACAAGCGGGTGATGATCAACGAGCTGGTCTGCGAGGGCTGCGGCGACTGCTCGGCGAAATCGAACTGCGTCTCCGTCGTGCCGGTGGAGACCGAGCTCGGCACCAAGCGGGCGATCGACCAGTCCAGTTGCAACAAGGACTACTCCTGCGTCAACGGCTTCTGCCCCTCGTTCGTCACCATCGAGGGCGGCGAGCTCGCCAAGCAGTCCGCCGACGGCCTCAGCGACGGCGCCACGCAAGGCTGGGCCGCCCTGCCGGAACCCGATGTGCCGGCGCTGGGCGCGCGGCCCTACGGCATCCTGGTGACCGGCGTGGGCGGCACCGGCGTGGTCACGATCGGCCAGCTGCTCGGCATGGCCGGGCACATCGAGGGCAAGGGGACGAGCGTGCTCGACATGACCGGCCTGGCGCAGAAGGGCGGGGCGGTGATGTCCCACGTCCGCCTGGGCGAGAGCCCGGAGGCGATCCAGTCGACCAAGCTGTCGGCCGGCGGCGCGGACCTCGTGCTCGGCTGCGACCTCGTGGTCGCCGCGGGCAAGGAGGCGCTGGGCAAGATCGAGGCCGGGCGCACGCGCGCGATCGTCAACACCCACGAGACGATCACCGGCGACTTCACCCGCAACCCGGACTACCGCTTCCCGGGCCGGCGCCTGCAGCAGCGCGTGGCCGAGGCGGCGGGCGAGGACGCGACCGAGATGCTGGAGGCGACCCGGATCGCCACATCGCTGATGGGCGATTCGATCGCCACCAACCTGTTCATGCTGGGCTACGCCTGGCAGCGCGGGGCGGTGCCGCTCGCCAAGACGTCGATCCTGCAGGCCGTGGTGCTGAACGGTGTCGCGGTCGAGAGCAACGTCCGCGCTTTCGAATGGGGCCGGCGCGCCGCCCACGATCTGCGCGCCGTCGAGGCGCTGATCGAACCCGCCCACGACCGCGAGACCAAGGGCTGGCACAAGCTCTCCGACAGCCTGGAGGAGGCGGTCGACCGGCGCGTTGCGTTCCTGACCGACTACCAGGACGCGGCCTACGCCGAGCGCTACCGCCGGCTGGTCGACCAGGCGCGGGCGGCCGAGCGCAAGGTCGATCCGGAGAGCGACGCGTTCGCCTGGGCGGTCGCCCGGAGCGCCTTCAAGCTGATGGCGATCAAGGACGAGTACGAGGTCGCCCGCCTCTACACCGACGGGCAGTTCGCCGCGCAGCTGAGCCGCCAGTTCGCCCGGGCTCCAAAGGTCAAGCTGCACCTCGCCCCGCCGATCCTGGCCAGGAAAGACCCCGCGACCGGGGAGCCGAGGAAGACCCAGTTCGGCCCCTGGGTATTTCCGGTGCTGCGCACGCTCAAGCGCTTCAAGCGCCTGCGCGGCAGCCTGCTCGACCCGTTCGCCTACCTCTCCGAGCGCAAGCACGAGCGCCAACTGCGCGACGCGTTCGAGGCGCTGGTGGGCGAGCTCTGCCGCGACCTGACGGCGGAGCGCCTGCCCACGGCCGTCGAGCTCGCCGCCCTGCCCCAGCAGATCCGCGGCTTCGGCCACGTCAAGGCACGCAACGCCGAGGCCGCCAAGGCCCGCGAGGCGGAGCTGCTGGAGGCCTTCCGCACGCCCACCCAGCCGACCCGCCAGGCGGCGGAATAAAGCCGCACCCGGTTGACCGGAGGTCCGGCGATGAGCGCGCCGAACGCCCCGCCCCGCTCGTGGCCGCTGATCGGTGTCCTGCCGGCGATGCGCCGCGCGCCGCACGGCACCTTCGCGGCCCTGCAGGCCCGGCACGGCGACCACGTCCGCGTGCCGATTGGGCCGCGCAAGGTCGACCTGCTGAGCGATCCGGAAACCGCACGGGCGCTGCTGCGCCAGCCCGAAAGCCGGGCCGGCAAAAGCTTCTTCTACGACAAGCTGCGCGCGGCCTTCGGCGACGGTCTGCTGACCAGCTCGGGCGATCTGTGGCAGCGCCAGCGCGCGCTGATCCAGCCGCTGCTGACCCCGCGGGCCGTGCAGGCCTACGTGCCGGACGTGGCGGCCGCGACCGACCAGCTGATCACGGCCTGGCGGTCGGCCGCGCGGGCCGGCGAGACGGTGGATGCGCAAAGCTGGGCCAGCGCGCTGGCACGCGACGTCACGGTGCGCGCCCTGTTCGGGGCCGAAGCCGGCGGGCCGGACGACGCGATGACGCACGCGCTATCGACCATGGAGCACTGGTCGGCGCGGCGCTTCTGGTCGCTGATCGACCCGCAGTATTACCCCAGTCCGGCCCGCCGGCGCTACGCCGAAGCGGTGCGCCTTGTGGACACCCGGATTTACGGCATGATCGCCGGTCGGCGTGCGGACCATCACGCGTGTGACGACCTGCTGGCCCGCCTTGTGCGCGCGCGCGACGCCGAGGGCGGCATGAGCGAGCGCCAGCTGCGCGACGAAGCCGCCACGCTCTACATGGCCGGCCAGGAAACCACCGCGAACGGGCTCGCCTTCGCGCTTTGGGAGCTGGCGCGCCGGCCGGAGATTCAGGCGACGGTTCGCCAGGAAACGGACGCGGTGCTGGGCGCTGGCCCGCCTGCGCGCGAGGCGGCGCGCCAGATGCCCTGGACCCGCGCGGTCGTCGAGGAGACGCTGCGCCTGCATCCCCCGGTCTGGTCGGTCGGCCGGGAGACGCATGCGGCAATCGATCTGCGCGGGACCGAACTGCCCGCCGGGCGGACCTGCGTGGTCGCGCCCTGGATCCTGCACCGACGGGCCGACGTCTGGGACGCGCCCGCTGAATTTCGGCCCGAGCGTTTCCACACCGGGCAGCAGCCGCGCGCCTACATGCCGTTCGGCGCGGGTCACCGCAACTGCGTCGGCCGCGATTTCGCGATGATGGAGATGATCCTGGCACTCGGCCTGATCCTGCGGGCGCTCCGCCTGG
The DNA here is from genome assembly GCA_964422775.1 of uncultured Rhodovibrio sp. GTDB lineage: Bacteria > Pseudomonadota > Alphaproteobacteria > Kiloniellales > Rhodovibrionaceae > Rhodovibrio. Next base: position 18,724 of record CAYRCO010000015.1, on the reverse strand, counting down.
AGGACGCCACAGGCGCCCCGGTGCGCGACCACGCGCTGGTCGGCCTGGTCCCCGACCCGCATCCGCGGCTGCGCGTGCACGCGCTCGATTGACGGCGGCGCTCGGCCCAGTGGTTATCTTCGCTGGCTGTCCCACTTCGCCGCTTAGCAGGTCGCTCGGCCATGTCCATCGGTCACCCTGCAAGAGCACAGGCAAGACCACGGGCAAGACCACGGGAAAGTCCGACGGCGTAAGACGGATGACCCGCCGCGCAGGGGCGGCCGGGCGCATCAGCATGATGCGCTGTCGGGGCCGCTGCGGGAGGCCGAGCGGTACCACCGGATCCGCGGCATGGTCGGGCACGGCTGCTTCTACGTCGGCTCCGTCTTCTTGCTGTGGGTGGGCCTGAAGCTCGCCGGCATTTGGCTGTTCTTCGCGTCATCGCGGGCGCCCGGGGGATGATGGTCGACCGCATCTGTTGGCTGATCGTTCACTACGACCGCCTGCGCCAGAACAACCGCTCTCTGCTCTAACGGAGCGCGCGCTCGCAGACTGTTTCTTGGCAAATCACAATCGCCTCATTCCGGCACGGGAGCGCCCGGCTCCCGGATCGCGATGTGTTTTGCAAAGAAAGTCTACCTGATGAAGTTTTCAGCCGTGAGGTTAACCCGAATTGAAGGCAACGTTTTCTTCATTTTTCGCCTCCTAATATCGCGTACGACTTCAAAAGATCGGTCACTATACCAACGGATACATGCGCAACACCGCCTATCCTTCCGGTTACGAGGGGTAACCGGAAGGCGGGCGGATATCCAAGCACAGGCCTGGGAGAGCGCGCAGAGCCGTGAGGGCGCGACCGACAACCTGATCAGCGGGAGCACGAGGGACGATGAACGGCTTGCCAAACCTGAACCTGAAGCTGCGCGGCCAGATCCTGGCCGGCTTCGCCCTGGTCATCCTGGTCGCGGGCGTGATCGCCGCCCAGGGGATCTGGGGCCTGCGCGACCTGGAGCGCAGCTTCGACACCTATGCCGAACTGGGCGACGACGCCGCCCTGGTTAGCCATCTGCGCGGCGACATCGTGGAGACGATGCTGACCGTGCGCACCTGGCTGCGCACCGAGGACGAAGCGGCCAAGCAGGAGGTGATCGACCTTGAGCACAAGGTCGAAGAGCAGATCGCCGAGGCGCAGCAGGTGATCACCGACCCCGAGCGGGCCCAGAAGGTCGACGAGATCGATGCGGCGATGCAGCGCTTTCACGCCGGCTTCGATGAGGTCGTCGAACTCGTGGATCGGCGCAACGAATTGGTGCGCGCGCGCATGGACGGGATCGGACCGGAGATCCGCCAGCACCTGACCGAGATCAGCGAAGGCGCCTACGCCGATGCCGATTTCGCGAGCGCGAGCGAGGCGGCCCTCGCCAACCAGCATCTGCTGCTGGCCCGCCTCTACGCCGCCAAGTTCCTGCTCAATAACGAACCGGCCGATGCCGAGCGCGTCGGCGCGGAGTTCGAGGCGTTGTCGGCCCGGCTCGACACGCTGAGCGACGAGACGGTCGAGGCCGGCATCCAGAACCCCGCCCGCCTGGCCCTGTTGGGCGAGGCGCAAGACCTGATCCCGAAGTACCAGGAAGCCTTCGCCGGCGCCCGGGACGCGATCTTCGAGCGCAACGATCTGATCCAGAACGTCATCGTGGCGGATGGCCGGATCGTCGAAAGCGGGGCGGACGCCATCCAAGCGAGCGTGAGCGGCGACGAGCAGGCCCTGCAGAAGGCGACGCACGCCACCACCGACACCACCCAGACGCTGATGCTGGCCGTCGCGGTCGGCGGCCTGGCGCTGGGCGCGCTCGCGGCGTGGCTGATCGGCGGCAAGATCTCCCAGGGCGTGCGCCGGATCACCGACGCGATGTCCCGCCTGGCGCAGGGCGAGCGCGACACCGAAGTGCCGGGCCGCGGCCGCGCCGACGAGATCGGCGAGATGGCCGAGGCGCTGGAAGTGTTCAAGACCACGGCGAAGCAGCAACTGGAACTGGCCGAGCAGCAGAAGGTTGCGGCCGAGGAGGACGCCAAGGAGGCCGAACGCGTGCGCGCGGAGACCGAGCGCTTCCGGGCCGAGGTCTCGGAGAAGCTGGATACGCTGGGCGCGGCCTCGACCGAGTTGGAGTCGACGGCGGGCGAGCTGTCGACGGCGGCGAAACAGACCTCGCAGCAGACCGAGACGGTGGCCGGCGCTTCCGACCAAGCGTCCGCGAACACCCAGACGGTAGCCGCGAGCACGGAGGAGCTGTCGACCTCGATCGCCGACGTTACCCAGCAGATCGAAAAGACCGCCGGCGTCGCCGACCGCGCCGACACCCAGGCGCGCGAGGCGATGAGCAACGTTCAGGAGGTCCAGGCCGGCGCCGACGCGGTGACCAAGGTGGTCGAGCTGATCAAGGACATCGCCGAGCAGACCAACCTGCTGGCCCTGAACGCGACCATCGAGGCCGCCCGCGCGGGCGAAGCCGGCAAGGGCTTCGCGGTCGTGGCGAACGAGGTCAAGAACCTCGCCACCCAGACCACCAAGGCGACCGAGGAGGTCGGCCAGCAGATCGAGCAGATGCGCCAGTCCGTCGGCCGCGCAGTGCCCGCGATGGAGCAGGTCGCCGGGATCGTGCGGGAAATGAACGAGATCGCCGGCGTGGTCGCCTCCACCGCGACCGAGCAGGCGGCGGCGACCGACGAGATCACCCGCAACGTGCAGCAAGCCGCCGAGGGCGCCCAGGAAGTCGCCGGCAACGTCGGCGGGCTGCGCGCGGGGGCCCAGAGCACCTCGGCCGGCGCGGAACAGGTGCTCGCCACCGCCGGCGACGTCGCCCGACAGGCGACCGAGCTGCGCACCGCGATCGACCGCTACGTCGCGCAGGTCGCGGCGTAAGCGACGCCGGGCGTCCCGGCAACCCGAGCCATGGCATAGGGCAAGATGCTAGAGCAAAACTCACGATGAAAGCCGGTTCGGATTTCATCGATTTTGCTCTGG
>CAYRCO010000015.1:14195-15623 GCA_964422775.1 uncultured Rhodovibrio sp. | reverse complement strand
GCTAGAGCAAAACTCACGATGAAAGCCGGTTCGGATTTCATCGATTTTGCTCTGGGGTTGGCGAACGCTGCACCGCACCCCGCCACGGTCCCGCACCCAGCGCGCTGAAGGGTGGGCTGCCGCTGCTGCGGCGAGTTCACCCTTCGGCACGTCGGCACACCGTTACCCTGCTCGACCTGTGAGGACAGGTTGGGCGGAGGGGGTTCCCGGCGGCATCGAACAGGCTCGGTTCGCCTCCGCCCATCGACGCGAGTGGTATAACTCCGGCCGTTCACGCCCAGCGGCAACGGCAGTGCCCTCGAAAGCCGCCGACATGATCACCCGGCCAGCCGCCCGGTTTTGTGCCCGAAGCGGCCGAAATAGACCGGTCGGCGAAAACGGGTGTTCACATATGATAATTTATGGTATGTTAAAAAAACAAGACCTTCGATGAAGCTGTGCTGGAACTCAGCACCCTCAGTGAGATGTATAGGTCGAATCGGATCGACCAGATCCTAAAGACTTTCGGACAGGACGATCTGGAACGTCGACTATCTCAGCACGCCGTCGCGGCTCAAAGCGATGCGATGGCGCTCAAGGCCGCCAGGTCTCACGGCCTTGCCATGCTTCGTCGTCGCGATGAAGCACTTCTCTGAACCACTCTCCGAACCATGCGTGAAGAGGTTGGGCGAGGTAGTTTGATCGAAGGGAAACAACGATGCCCGGACAAAACGAGCGACGTTCAGCCTGGGGCAATGCGCATCGGGCTGAGAGCATGCTGCGCACTCAGCAAATCGACCTGGAAATGAGGGCCGCGAACCTTCGACACGACCCGCACGTCCACGGGGTGACGCCGGCTGAAGCACGCAAGCTGGCCGATCTTTTCGATGCCGCCGCAAGGATCTTTCGATCACAGGAGATATGAGGGGCATGTGAGGACGCTTTTCTGTTCTGCAGGGCGAATGCAGTGAACAACGCGCTCGCGCACCTACAGAGGGTGTCATCGTTGCCTCTTTGGTATGGCATCGACCACCGGGTTGACGATGTCGTCGGTCGGCAGCCAGTCCATCATGTCGACCGGTGACAGGTGGTAATGGACGGCGATCAGGAGCGGGGAAGAAACCGGCCACCCCGACACCTCCCGGGGTCACGAACTCAACCCCGATGGACTCAGGCTGATGTGCGCGGGTCGATCGTCAGTCGAAACCGGAGTGCACCACCACGTTGGCGCGCGATTCTGTAACAAGCGCCTCAGAGACACCAAAAAAAGCACACGCTTAGGTACGATTAAAACAAAGTAATCACATTCCAAAGGTGTGTGCTGGCGATCCAAGAAACCATGACAGTCATAGTGAGGCCACCTACAAGGGCACTGGCGACGACAAACCAGTCAATGCTCGTTGGAGATTTATTGTAAGCGAGGCGACACCCCCACGTGGCGCTCCGCCG
>CAYRCO010000015.1:0-14185 GCA_964422775.1 uncultured Rhodovibrio sp. | reverse complement strand
GCCGGTAGCCGGTCAACCGTTTACGGCGGTGTGGCCCTCGCGTCGCTTAAGATTTATTGTTGATTGGCATTACGTACACCCGGAGGTTAACCCTGCCGGGGTCCGTAGGCACGGACCCCGCCTTGATGAGACTGTTATCTACGCGGCCTTTTGGTCCAGGTTCGCATTGGCCGATGTCGGGATCGCGACATCTTCCGCCCGCCGAACCGAGCTTGCCGCATCTGTAATTTCGACGACCCGGACTATATCTGCTCGCGGCGTGCGGCCACGCGCGGCTTTTGCCATCTTAACCGCGAACTCCGGCAATTTGGCTCGCGTGAGTCCAATGTCGGCCAACGCAGTGTCGCTCAGTCGCGCGAGTTCCCGCGACGCGCGGCGCCAGCGCCATGCCGAGAGCAATCGGCGGACGAGATAGGTCACGACTGTTTCAGATGAGGTACGCCGCTGGGAAGAATTCGCTGGAGTCGTTGCAGGGGGAGACCGCCCATACGACTCGGTATGGATGCGGCGGAGGTCCTCGTGTGAGATGGCAAAGATCGGGGCCATGGTATGGGGCTTTCGTGTCGCGGTTGGCTTGATAAGCGACAATGGACTAATCATCCCGCGATTGCATTAGCGACGAGAGCGCCCAATGCAAACGACGCTCAAAGCGTCGGGCAGTACATACTGAAAAAACGGCCAGGATCTGCTCTTTTTTCGACTTCCGCGATACTATCCATACCCGAATCACATGCCAGACAACAGTGGGCCACATTGCTCAAACAGCGCGTCCCATTTCCGGTAGAGCTCTGCCGTCGGCCAGAATCGAGTGGAGACAATTCTGACAACCGTGCCGCAAACTGGGGCGCGACCGCTCCTGGCCCATCCCTGCCGACCATGGGTTGGCGCGAGGCTTCCGGGCTGCCTTCAAGAGCCGACGACCGCGATGCATGCGACAGCGTTGGCCACCTAGAGCGACATGCTCGAAGGCGGAACCGGCCTTCGGGCTGAAAGTCGCTCTAACTTTTTGAAAAGCAGGCAAGATTCAGCTGAAACGTGAGTCCACGTTTCAGCATCTTGCCCTAGCCGATCGGGCCCGACGGCGGAGCGGAATTGCATCCAAGGGACAGCCCTACCCCGCCGCCAGTTCCGCCATCGGGATGCTGGCGGTCCCGGGCGCGTTGGCCTGGACGCGCTCGGCGATTTCCGGATGGCAGGTGAACAGCAGCACCTGGTGATCCTCGGCGAAGCGGGCGAGCTCGGCGGCGACCGCCGCCATCCGGTCGGGGTCGAAGTTGACCAGGATCTCGTCCAGCACCAGCGGCAGGGAGGTGCCGCGCTGGGCGAACTCCTCGATCAGGCCCAGGCGCACCGCCAGGTACAGCTGCTCGCGCGTGCCCCGCGACAGGTCGATCGGCTGGACGGCGCGGCTGTCGGCGTCGATCACCCGGAAGTCCTGCCCCGCTTCCGCCTGGCGGATCTGGGTGTAGCGGCCGTGGGAGAAGCGCGCCAGGCGCTCGCTCGCCCGGGCGAACACGGCCGGCTGTCGCTCCCGCTCGAAGCGCTCCAGCGTCTCCTCGATCAGCACGCGGGCGCTCTCGTAAACCTGCCACTGACGGAACGCGCGCTCGACCTCGCCCGCCAGCTGGTTGCGCCGCGTCTCCAGCTCGGCGATCCGGTCGGAGGTCTCGACCGCCTTGCGGTCGCGCGTGGCTTCCTGCTCTTGCCGCAGGGCTTCGTCGCGCGCCTCCTGCTGGGCCGTCAGGTAGCTGTCGAGGTCGGCCCGCTCGTCCGTCCAGGCCTGGGAATCGCCGCCGGCCAGCGTCTGGCGCAGTTCGGCCGCGCGCTCGGCGTCGTTGCCGGCCTCGCGCAGCACCGCCGCCTCGACCTCCCGGACCTGCTGGTAGGCCTCCTGTTCCGCCTGAATCGCCTCGGCGCAGGCGTTGAACGCGTCGATCAGCGCCTCGCCCGTCGCCTCCGCGGCATCGCCGCGCGCGCGCACGATCTCCCGGGCGCTGTCCTCCCAGCCGGCGATCGCCTCGCGCAGCTGCCCCAGCTTGCGTTCCAGCGCGCGCTTCTGCTGCAGCGTGGTCTGCGCCTCACGCAATTGACCCGCGAAGTCGAGCACGCCCTGCGGGCTCAATTCGTCCGGAAAGCTGCGCGCGCGCTTCCATTCGGCCCACGCGTCCTGAAGGCGCGCGCGCTCGTCCTTGGCCGATTGCAGCTGCTCCGCCAGCCGGTCGACTTCCTGCTGGCGCTTCAGGGCGTCCTGGCGCTGCTCCTCGGCCTCTCGGATCTGCTGATCCAGCCGGCGGCGGCGTTCCAGTTGGTGGCCAAGGTCGGCGAGCGCCCGCGCGAGGTCGCTTTCGCCCGGCAGATCGCCGAGGTCGAGGGCGCGGGCCGCGGCCCGAACCTCGTCTTCCAGGGCCTGTACTTGCTCGGCGCGCCGCGCCGCCTCGGCGCGCTTCGCCTCCGCAGTCCGTTCGGCCTGCTGTAGCCGCTGTGCACTCCGTTGCGCCTGTCCGCGCAGCCAACCCCAAGCGCCGCCCAAAAGCGCGCCCAGGAGCGCAAGGACGCCGGCGGCCACCAGTTCGCCCAGGCCAGCCGCCGCGACGGCCGCTCCGAGCGCGAGTGCCGCGGCTGCGAGCGCGCCGAGCTGAGCGGCGCGCGTCGGCTGCTCCGCGCGCTCGTGCTGCAGGCGTTGCTCGGCCTCCTCCGCTTCCCGGCGAGCGTTGGCTTCGCCGTCGCGCAGCCGGACCAGTTCGCTCACTTTCGCGCGCAGATCCTCGAGCGCGCTCTGGCGCTGCTGCAGCGTTGCCAGATCGGGCGGCGGGTCGCTGACGTTCTCCAGATCGCGCGCCAGGGCGTCCCGGCGTTCGGCGCTTTCCCGGCGCCGGCGCTCGGCCTCGGCGCGCTGCTCGTCGGCCTTCGTGACGGCCGTCTCGGCATCGTTCAGCGCGCGTTCCCAACCGCGCACCTCTTCACGCGCGGGGATCGGCAGGGTGAACGCCTCGACGCGCTCTTCCGTCCAGGCGGGGCCGAGCGTCTCCAGCGTGCGCTGCAGCTTCTCGTCCTCCGCCTTAACCTGGTTGGCCTGTTCGTCCGCCTCCTGCAGGCGCTGGCGCTGCAGGCCCAGGCTTTCGCGCAGCGCGTCCGCCTGGCGCTGCTGGGCGTCGAGGGCGCTATCCGCGGGTACCGGATCGGTCGGCGTGAAGCTGCGGCCGGTCAGGCGCGCCAGTGTCTCCAGCGCCCGGGCGCGGGCGCACCACGGCTCCCAGAGCCGCAGCAGCGCGTCCAGTTCGCGGCCGCGGGCGCGCCAGTGGGCGATGTCGCGGTCCAGACGTTCCTTCTCCGCCGCGGCCGCACGCTCGGCCTCCAGCTTGTTCGGGTAGTCGCGCGCGGCCGCGCGGGCCTCGCCCAGTTCCTGGTCGACCTGCTTGATCTCGTCCAGCAGCTTGGCGGCCCGGTTCCTCTTCTGCCGCGCGTTCGGGCTGTACAACGCCTTGGCCTGGCCCTCCAGCTCCTCCGCGGCCTTGCGGGCGTCGCGTCCGGCGCCGGCGACGGCGTTGGAGAAGATCCGGTCGCGTACGCCCTCGTCGGTCAGGCTGTCGCCTTCCTGAAGCTCCCAGAGCGAAAAGCCGAACACGTTCTTGAACAGCGTCTCGTCCGCCCCGCCCAGGATCTGCGGCAGGTCGCCGTCCGGCACGCTGTGACCCTCGGCGTCGGTGATCGTCGCCCGGTTGTTGCGCGAACCGGCGCGGCGGTGGATCTGATAGCGCCGGCCGTCGTGCTCGACGAACACGCTGCCGCCGTAGGCCCCGCCGCCCGGCGGCTCGTAGAGCGGCTGCTTGCCCTTGGAGCGCTTGTCCGGAAAGCCGAACAGCACCCCGCGGACGAACGCCAGCAGGGTCGACTTACCCGCCTCGTTGGGCCCATGCAGCACCGACAGGCCGGGCGTGAGCTCGGGCGAGCGCTGGTCGCGGAATTGGCCGAAGCCGTCGATCTGCCAGCCGCGGATGATCATTCCTCCGGCTCCAACCGGTCCAGCGCCTCGTCCACCGCGGCCGCGAGCGCCGCGCGGTCCGCCTCCTTGTCGGCATCGCCGAGCAGTCCCTTCAGGCGCCGGTCGCTCGGGCGGACGTGTTCGGCCAGGAAGGCGTCCAGCTGCGCGGGATCGGCCAGCAACGCGTCCGCGCGGGTTAGCAACTCGGCCGAGAAGTCGCCGCGCCGCCGGATCGCGTCCTTGTCCAGCGGCGGTGCGGTGCGGTCGGTCAGGCGGTCCCACCAGACCTGCGCGCCCGCAGCCGCGGAACGGGCCTGCTGCAGGGTCGCCAGCAGGTCGTCCAGACCGTCGCCCTGGCGCAGCTGCCGGTGCACCGGTCCGCGACCGGTCAGCTCGGCGCGCAGGATCAGGTCACGTCCGTCAGCGGCTTCGGCCGCATCCCCGGCGACGTCCTGCAGGGCGTCCTGCAGCTGGCCCGCGTCCGCGATCCCGGCGACCTCGAGGCTCAGCTCCTCGAACCGCACGACGTCGAGCGGGCGGAAGTCGAGCGCGCTCACCCGGCCGTCGTCGACGTCGACGACGTAGGCGCCCTTGGCGCCCTGCTCGCTCGGCTTCGGGCTGCGGCCCTGCAGCACGCCGGAATAGACCGCATAAACGGGCCCCTGGCTCAGCACCTGCGCGGCGTGGATGTGGCCGAGCGCCCAGTAGTCCATGCCCCCGCCGGTCAGCTCGGCCAGCTCGCACGGCGCGTAGCTGGCGTGCGCCGGGTTGTTGCCGACGTTGGCGTGCAGCAGGCCCAGCGCGAACGGCGCGTCGCTCGTCTGCGGGAAGCGGGCGGCGAGGTTCTCGGTGGTGTCGGCGCGGGCGTAGCTGATGCCGAACACCCGGGCGATCTCGCGCCCGGCCCGGGTTACCGGCACGCTTTCCACCTCCTCGGCTGAGAAGACGTGCACCCCTTCCGGCCAGGAGCCGATCGCCGACCAGCCTTCCTGCACCGGATCGTGGTTGCCGTGGACCAGGAACACTTGCACGCCGGCGTCCGTCAGCCGGGCGAAACCCTCGCGCAGGCGCAGCTGCGCGCGCAGGCCGCGGTCCGGGCCGTCGTACAGGTCGCCGGCCAGTACCAGCGCGTCCGCCCCAACCCGCAGCGTCTCCGCCACCAGGTTGTCGAACGCGGTGAGCGAGGCATCGCGCAGCCGGGCGGGCAGGTCGCCGCCCAGCCGGCTCAGGCCGTCGAACGGCGTGTCCAGGTGCAGATCGGCAGCGTGAACGAAGCGGAAATCGGGCATCTAGGGCTCGGACCGGGGCCGCGCGGTGCGTGTACGCGCGCGAGCATGCGCCAGCCCCGGGCGATTCGGGAAGGGCGGCGGATCGCTTCGCGCGAAGCGTCGCGTTCAGGCGATCACAGGGTCGGGGAAGACCGCCTTGGCGCGGGCCAGGTACTTGGCGCGGTCGGCCAGCCCGTTGAGGCCGCCGTTGATCCGGCGGGTGACAGCCTCGAGGTCGTCGGCGTCGGCGAGCGCATTGAGGCCGTTCTGCGACCAGAACCAGGTCGCCGCGCGCACGCACAGATCCGGATCCTCGGCGACCTGCGCCGCAGCCTCGGTACTCGAGGTCAGATCGCGGCCGAGGTCGCGGGCGAAAGCGGTGTAGTTCGCCCGGCCGGTCAGCTGGATCAGCCCGCGCCCCTTGAAGCGCGGACCGTCGCCCGGCTGGTCGTTGCCGAGATCGGCGCGACCGTCATAGGCTTCTCCGCTGGCCAGCTCCTCCAGCCAGCGCAGGCCGCCGCTTTCATGCGCGATCTGCGCCAGGAAATGCGCCCGGCGCAGCGGCGTATCGATGCTGGCGTCGGTCATGGAAGCCGAGAGCGCGGGATGGAAGCGCGCCAGCCGGTCGCTCGCCGCCTCCGCGAAAACGCAGCCGAAGCGCACCCGCTCGGCCCCCGCCGGCAGACCGGCGATCAGGTGCGCCACGTCGTCCCCGCCGGGCGTGACCGGCCGCCGGTCGTCGCCGTCCAGGCGCGACGCCGCGAGCGCCCGCCAGGTGTTGGTGCCGTAAAGCCCGTCCTCCACCAAGCCCGGCGCGGACGGCTGGCCGTTCAGCAGGCGCTGCAGGATGCGCACGTCCGCGCGCGCGTTCGGCTGGTCGGGTCCGACGGACTGGGCGATCGGCATACGGGCCTCCTTCGACGACGGCCTTTGAGTGTACGACAGAATATAAGAACAATTCAAGAACGAATGCGGCGGGACGACGCGGTGTGATTCAGATCACGGTTTTCTCACTTTAGGACTCCCTTATATGAATGCCGAGAGCACGCCGGTGCGCCGCCCGCTTGCGCGACAGCCAACTCGCACGTGACCCAACGTCAACGCGTGCTGTCCATCGGGCGTGCCGCACGGCGGATGAACGACGGCAACAAGGGAGGTCCCCCCACTATGGAACGTCACGTCGACGTCGCGATCATCGGCGCCGGCACCGCAGGCTTGTTCGCGCTTCGCCAGGTCAAGCGCTTCACCGACAGCTATGTGGTGATCGACGGCGGCACGCTTGGCACGACCTGCGCGCGGGTCGGCTGCATGCCCTCCAAGGTGATGATCCAGACGGCCGAGGATTATCACCACCGCCACGACCTCGCGGTCCAGGGGATCGACGGCGGCGAGCAACTCGCGCTCGAGGCGCCGCGGGCGATGGATTACGTCCGGCAGATGCGCGACAGCTTCGTCGAGCACGTCATGGGCGGTCCGGTGTCCAAGCTGGGCGACCGGCTGATCCGCAGCCATGCGCGCTTCCAGGCGCCGGGCGTGATCGAGGTCGAGGGCGGCACGGTTCACGCCAAGCGGGTGATCGTCGCGACCGGCTCCAAGCCGGTCGTCCCGCAAGCCTGGCAGGCGTTCGGCGACCGGGTGATCACCACCGACCGCGTGTTCGAGCAGCCGAGCTTACCCAAGTCGATGGCCGTGCTGGGCCTGGGCGTGATCGGCCTGGAACTGGGCCAGGCGCTGGCCCGCCTCGGCGTCGAGGTGACCGGCGTCGACATGCTGGAGCGGGTCGGCGGTCTGAGCGACGACACGGTCAACGAGACCGCCGTCCAGGCGATGCGCCGGGAATTCCCGGTGTGGCTGGGCGAAAAGGCCGAACTGTCCGAGGGCGCTGAGGGCCGCGTCCGGGTCGCCGCGGGCGATAAATCGGTCGAGGTCGAGCAGGTGCTGGTCGCCGCCGGGCGCACGCCGAACGTCGACGGGCTGGGCCTGGACCAGCTCGGCCTGGATCTCGACGGCCGCGGCGTCCCGACCTACGACCCGGAGACGATGAAGGTCCCGGGCGCGCCGATCTTCATCGCCGGCGACGCCAACGCCGAGCTGCCGCTGCAGCACGAGGCGCGCGACGAGGGGCAGATCGCCGGCTACAACGCCGCGCGCGGCACCACGCAGCGCTTCCGCCGGCGTGCGCCGCTGGCGATCGTCTTCTCCCAGCCGAACGTGGTCACGGTCGGCGAGAGCTGGGAGACGCTGCGGCACGAAGACATGCTGGTCGGCACCTGCCGCTTCGAGCGCGACCAACGCAGCCGGATCAAGCACGCCGACACCGGCGTGGCGCGGATCTACGCCGACCGGCGCGACGGTCGGCTGCGCGGGGCCTCCATGGTGGCGCCGGACGGCGAGCATCTGGGCCATCTGTTCGCGCTGGCGATCCAGCAGGGCCTGAGCGCGGCCGACGTGCTGCGCATGCCGTTCTACCATCCAACGATCGAGGAGCGGGTGCAGGACGCCCTGCGCGAGATCGCCAACGCGACCGAGCTGCAGCCGGCCCAGCCGGTCGATCTGGAGTTCCTGGACGCGGCCGACGCGCAGGAAGCGGCCGCGTAGACGAACGCCTCCCTGCCCTGTGACTGCCCAATCGGGGCGCTCCCTGGCGGCCGGTCCTGCGCGACCGGCCGCCCTTTTTATCCAGGGCCGACCCGCGGCGGGGCGCGCGTGTCACGCCCCGCCGCCGCTATCCCATCTGAACACCCCCTCTGGCCATCCGTGAGCGCAGCGGCTACAGACGGGCAGCACCTGCCATCGTGCGGCAGCCCCGGCCGAGCGCCGCTTTCCAGGAGGCCATGTTGGTGTCTTCCCCGTCCGCCGAACCCAGCGCCGAAACCCGCCGGATCCTGGCCGACCTGATCGCGTTCGACACGGTCAGCCGGAACTCAAACCTGGCGCTGATCGATTACGTCCGCGCGCTGCTAAGCGACCTCGGCGTCGACAGCGAGCTGACCCACGACGACGACGGCCGCAAGGCGAACCTCTACGCCACCATCGGGCCGAAGGACCGCGGCGGCATCGCGCTGTCGGGGCACACCGACGTCGTGCCGGTGGACGACCAGACCTGGGCGAGCGACCCGTTCGAGCTGCGCGCGGGCGACGGCAAGCTGTTCGGCCGCGGGACGGCCGACATGAAGGGCTTCCTGGCCGCCGTGCTGGCCTATGCGCCCGCGTTCGCGCGCGCCCGGCTGCGCGAGCCGGTGCACCTCTGCTTCTCCTACGACGAGGAGGTCGGCTGCCTGGGTGTACAGAAGCTGCTGGCCCCGCTGCTGCATCGGGAGGTGCGCCCGCGTGCTGCGATCATCGGCGAGCCGACGGGCATGGAGGTGATCAACGCGCACAAGGGCAAGCTGTCGATGCGCGCTGAGGTGACCGGGCTCGCCTGCCACTCCGCCTACGCGCCGGAAGGCGTCAACGCCGCCCTCGCCGCCGCCCGGCTGGCGGTCAAGCTGGGTGAGCTCGCAGAGCGCAAGATCGCCCAGGGCCCGTTCGATGCCGCCTACGACGTGCCGCACACCACCGTGCACGTGGGCGTGCTGGAAGGCGGCACCGCGCTCAATATCGTGCCCAGCGCCGCCGGCCTGGAGTTCGAGGTGCGCAACCTGCCGGGCGACGACCCGCACGCGCTGGTGCAGGAGGCGATCGATTACGCCCGTGCGGAGATCGAGCCCGCCATGCAGGCGATCCACGCGCAAGCCGGTTTCCGCTTCGCCGAGCTGTCGCACTTCCCAGCCCTGGATACCGATCCGGGACACGACGTTGTCGTGCTGGCGAAGGCGCTTGCGGAAAAGAACGCGACCGGCAAGGTCGCCTTCGGGACCGAGGCCGGCCGGTTCAAGGACGCCGGGATCCCCGCAGTGGTCTGCGGCCCCGGCTTCATCGCCCAGGCGCACAAGCCGGACGAGTTCGTCGCCCTCGACCAGCTGGCGGCCTGCGAACGATTCCTGGGCGGTCTGTTGGACCGGCTGAGCGCCTGAGGCGTGCGATGACGACGCCGGCGGAGGAACAGGCGCCGCCGCGCCGTGCGATCTGGCCGCGCGCGCTGCTGGCACTCGCGCTCGGCACCGGCGGAGGCTGGCTCGCCAGCCTGGCCGGGCTGCCGCTGCCCTGGATGATCGGGGCCATGCTGGCGACCACCCTGGCCGCCGTCGCCGGCCTGCCGGTCGCGCTGTGGCAGCGCCTGCGCGAGGGCTTCGTGGTCGTCCTCGGCGTCATGCTGGGCAGCAGCTTCACCCCGGAGATCGCCGCCCAGCTGCCCGGCTGGGGCCTCAGTATCGTGATCCTGAGCGTCTACACGGTCGTCTCCGGCGGCTTGGGCGCCTGGTTCTTCCACCGGGTCGCCGGCTACGACCGGATCACCAGCTACTTCTCCGCCATGCCGGGCGGCCTGTCGGTGATGATCTTCGTCGGCGAAGCGATGGGCGGCGACTCCCGCCTGATCTCGCTGACCCACGCCAGCCGGCTGTTGCTGGTGGTGCTGATCCTCCCGTTCGCCTTCCAGCTGTTCATGGGCTACGACCCGGCCGCCCGGCCGGACGCCGGGCCCGCGGTGAGCGACCTCGGCGGCTTCGACGTGCTGGTGCTGACCGCCTCAGGCGTCGTCGGATGGGTGGGCGCCCGGCTGCTGCGGGTGCCGGCCCCGGCCGTGGTCGGACCGATGCTGTTGAGCGCGGCGGTGCACCTGGGCGGGGTGATCGAGGCCGGGCCGCCGCAGGTGCTGGTCGCGGCCGCCCAGGTCGTCGTCGGCAGCGCGCTCGGCTGCCGGTTCGCGGGCACCGCGGTGGCGCTGATCGGGCGCACGATCCTGTGGGCGGCCGGCGGCACGGTGGTGCTGCTGGGCACGGCCGTCGCCGCTGCCTGGGCGGGGCATCTCGCGACCGGCCTGCCGGTTTTGGAACTGACCCTGGCCTATTCGCCGGGCGGGCTCGCGGAGATGAGCCTGGTCGCGCTCGCGCTCGGCCTCGAGGCCGCGCTGGTCGCCACGCACCATATCGTCCGAATCTTCCTGATCGTGGTGTTCGCCCCGCTCGCCTTCCGGTTGGCGCGCGAGCGCCTCGAGCGAAATGCTGGAAGGCCGAAACGGCCTTCCGGCTGAATTTCGCTCTACTTTCTCAAGTATAGAGTCATATTCAGCTGAAATGCGTTCACACCTTTCAGCATATTGCTCTAAGCCGACGGGCGCCGTGACGCCTACTCCGGCCGGGCCGCCAGTGAATCGCGGGTGCAGGCGAACGTGCTTTCCGCATCGAGCGGCCAGGCCTGCGGATCGGCTTCGGCGGATTCCAACCGCCTGGCCTGGGATTCGGTCAGCTCCGGCATGAAGTCGAGGTCCGCCGCCGCCTCCAGCGCATCGACCGAGACCATGCCGGCGCGGATCGCCCGGGCGTCGGCAGGCATGTCGGCGTTGTCGAACAGGAACGCGACCGCCCGTCCGCCGCGCGCCGGGGTGTAGATCATCTTGTACAGCTGCGTGGGCACGTCGATGTCGGTGCCGCCGTCCCAGGGCAGCGGCGGCTCGGCCCCGGGTCCGTGAATCACGCCGGTCACGACGTAGACGGTGCCGAGCGTGCACGCCCAGGCGCGGACGTTGCCCTCCAGCTTCGCCCAGGCGCCGCCGTTGAAGCCGCTGTGCTGCGGGGCGATGTTGGACGTGACGAAGGTCGCGTCCTGCGCGTCGGGGTCCCAGGACATCGCCTTGGACGGGGCGAGATGGCCACGGGCTAGGCCGCGGTCGCCGACCCCGGTGTAATCGTCGTGGTTCGGGCTGTCCCAACCCCCCGTCTCGACCGCGTCGTCCTCCCGGAAATAGTCGTCGCGCGGCAGATCCAGCGCTTCCACCGCCAGCATCTTGCTGCGGGAGAGGTGATAGGCCGCCCACAGCGGTCCGGCGCGGCTCCGGTCGTAGGCGAGGGCGAAAAAGCCGACCGCGTCGGCCGCCCGGGCATGACACACGTATTGCGTGTCCTGCTGCCCGGCGCTACCGGGCACGGGTGCACCATAGGGCAGCAGGTCACGGCACGGACTCGCAGCCTTTGGATCGCCGATAAAACAGAGGGTTAGAACGACCGCCGTGAGGCCGACGCGCCATCGGATTCGTTGAATCGACATCGCACTTCCCCGAGATCCGGCGCCCGACAGCCGAAGCGCCTGCACGGAGAAGTTGTCACACGCCGCGCTGAAAGCGGCAATAACCAGATATATTTATCGATTAAAGGTAGCAGCGTCGGGCGCACGTGCGCGCGACACGCCAGGCTGTGACAGATTTAGGGCGTAAGGGGCGGCCGCCGGTCAGCTTTTTGCCCTCACCCTGTCACAGCAGAGCCCCGGCCCATTCTGTAGTCTCCGAAACATGAGGCTGTCGCCCCGCCAGGGCAGCCTCAGGCCGGGCGTCGGATCGTGTCGCAGCGGATCCGGCGCGACCGGAGGTACCCGCGGCGGCCGGTCCCAAGGCCCCCTCGCGCCCGCGCCACCCCGCGCGGAAGCCCCCGCCGATGGACCGGCCGCCGCGGCGCCTACCCTGATTGCGTTGAGCCCCGCCGGGTCCCCCGCCCCGGCGGGGCTTTTCGTGTGCAATCCGGCTTACCCCCTCTCCTCCACGCGGGAGGAGAGGGCTGGGGAGAGGAGGTTCGCACGCTGTCAGACGATGACGGCACCCTCCTCCCCTAACCCCTCCTCCCACGTGGAGGAGGGGAATCAGGTTGGCCGCACAGCGACGCTGCTGCGCGCCTTACGCGAACTTGGCGGTGATACCGCCGTCGACCACCAGGTCGGTGCCGGTGATGTACTTCGCCTCGTCGCTCGCCAGGAAGGTGGCGGCGTGGGCGATGTCCCAGGCGTCGCCCATCTTGCCTGTGGGGCACAGCGCGTCGCGCTTGGCGATCATCGCCTCGACGTCGCCGTCGGCGTAGTGGTCCTTCAGCGGTTCGCGCACCATCGGGGTGTCAAGCAGGCCCGGCAGGATGGCGTTGGCGCGGATGCCTTCCTTGGCGTGCTGCAGGGCGACCTGGCGGGTGAACTGCACCGCGCCGGCCTTGCTGGCGGCGTAGGAGATGTAGGGGATCCCGGTCCAGTGCGTGGCCGCGATCGAGGCGATGTTGACGATCGCGCCGCGGCCCTGCGCCTGCATCGCGGGGATCGCGTGCTTGCAGGTCAGGAACATCGACTTCAGGTTGACGTCCATCACCCGGTCCCAGGATTCCTCGCTGGCCTCCACCGGGCCGCCCAGTTCCAGGATGCCGACGTTGTTGACCAGCACGTCGAGCCGGTCCCAGGCGTCCAGCAGCTGCCGCACCGCAGCCGCGACTTCGTCACCGTCGGTGACGTCGGCCTGAAGCGCGAGCGCGGTGCCGCCCTCGCCCTCGATGATCCGGGCGGTCTCGCAGGCGTTGGCGTGCTGCACGTCCAGGCAGGCAACCCGCGCGCCCTCGCGCGCGCAGGCAACCGCGATCGCCTTGCCCACGCCCCAGCCGGGCCCGCTCGAGCCCGCCCCTGTGACAAGCGCGGTACGGCCGGCGAGCCGGCCCCCCTGGTGACCGGTCGCGCTGGCGGTCGGCGCGGCGTTGGTGGCCATCTGAGCTCCCTTCCCTTCACTGCCCGCCAACCCTCAACCACGTCCGGGATGTGGGTTCAAGCGGAAGCGAGGGCATAAACAGGGAGGTTCGGCGATGAAGCGTTCCAACCGCGCCAACCGCTATCGCGCCCACCGCCAAACGGCCCGGCGGCACCGCAAGACCACTCGGCCCGCGCACAAGGCCCAGACCTTCTTCACCGGCGGCAAGTGCCGCTTCTGACCGCTTCGCGGCCGATCTCGCACCGCCGAAAAGCCGGAATCGCGCGCCGGTGACGCAGGAGGCGGCGCGGGCGGTCGCGCGGCTTTGCCAGCGCCCGGCCTGCTGCAGCCGCGCCGGACGGCGGCCACCGGGCGCTTTTTCATACCCGGCGCGCGCGCACCGGGCGGGGTAACGCGTCCTTGACGCCCTGGTATGGACCCCCACTTGCCCTGTAGACGTTTCTAACGCAGCACCGCGGCACCTTGAGCGCGTGGCCGGCTTGCCGCACCCTAGGGGTTTCGGCGCCCGCGCGTCCCTCAACGCCGCGCCTTCACCCGAACACCAGCAGGCGGACCGCTTCATGAACGAACGCCTTCGCAAGTTCCTACCCTTCATCATCCTCGGCCTCGTCGTCGTGATGTTCCTCGCCTTCGCGCAGAGCGAGGGTCGGCAGGACGTCGGCCGCGACCTCAGCTACAGCGCGTTCATCGAACGCGTCGAGGCGGGCGAAGTCCGGTCGGTCAAGATGAAGGGCGGCGACATCACCGGAACGCTGTCCAGCGGGCAGAAGTTCAACACCTTCGCGCCCGAGGGCGCCAATCCGACCGAGCGGCTGCGCGACAACGGCGTGCGCATCCAGGTCGAGCCGGTCGAGGAGGGTCGCACCGTCTGGTCGGTGCTGCTGTCCTGGTTCCCGATGCTGCTGCTGATCGGCGTCGTCATCTACTTCATGAGCCGGGCGCGCGGTGGCGGCGCCGGTGGGGCGATGCAGTTCGGCAAGTCCCAGGCCAAGATGCTGACCGAGGACAGCCGCAAGGCGAAGTTCGACGACGTCGCCGGCATCGACGAGGCCAAGCAGGAACTGGAGGAGATTGTCGACTACCTGCGCGATCCCGGCAAGTTCCAGAAGCTGGGCGGCGAGATCCCCAAGGGCATGCTGCTGGTCGGGCCGCCGGGCACGGGTAAGACCCTGCTCGCCCGCGCGATCGCCGGCGAGGCGAACGTGCCGTTCTTCACCATCTCCGGCTCGAACTTCATCGAGATGTTCGTCGGCGTGGGCGCCAGCCGCGTGCGCGACATGTTCGAGCAGGCGAAGAAGAACGCGCCCTGCATCGTCTTCATCGACG
>CAYRCO010000014.1:11581-24865 GCA_964422775.1 uncultured Rhodovibrio sp. | reverse complement strand
CCCAGCCGCCCAGTTCGCGGGTCGCCAGATCGGCGATCAGCTGGACGTGGTCGGGCTGGGCGTTCAGGCAGGGGATGTAGGTGAAGTTTTCGCCGCCCGCCTCCAGGAAGGACTCGCGGCCCTCCTGGTCCAACTCCTCCAGCGTCTCGACACAGTCGCTGGCGAAGCCCGGCGCGATGATGGCGACGTTTTTCACGCCCTGCTGGGCCAGGTGCTCCAGCTTCTCGTCGGTATAGGGCTGCAGCCACTCCTCGCGGCCGAAACGGGACTGGAAGGACAGCTGCACGCCGTCCGTGCTCCAGCCCAGCCGCTCCCGGATCAGGCGGGAGGTCTTGGCGCACTGGCAGTGGTAGGGATCGCCGTTCAGCAGGTAGCGCTTGGGCAGGCCGTGGAACGAGGTGACCAGCACCTCCGGCGTCCAGTCCAGCTGCTTGAGGTGGCTCTTGATCGAGTTCGCCACCGCGTCGATGTACTGCGGCTCGTCGTGGTAGGGCGGCGCGGTGCGGACCGCCGGCTGCCAGCGCATCTGCATCAGCGCCCGGAACGCCTGGTCGTAGGCGGTCGCCGTGGTGGACGCGGCGTATTGCGGATAGAGCGCCAGCAGCAGGATCTTGTGGCAGCCCTGGTCTTCCAGCTTCTGCAGCACGTCCTTGGTTCGGGGGTAGCCGTAGCGCATCGCCCAGTCGACAACGACCTGCCCGCCGAAGCGCTGCTGCATGATTTCGCCGACCGAGTCCGCCTGATCGCGCGTGATCGTCTTGAGCGGGCTCTCGTTCTTCTCGGTGTTCCAGATCGACGCGTAGGCCTTGCCGCTGGCCTGCGGGCGCTTGGACAGGATCACGGTGTTGAGCAGGATCTGCCAGAACACCGGGTTGAGCTCGATCACCCGCTTGTCCGACAGGAACTCCTTCAAGTAGCGGCGCATCGACCAGTAGTCGGTGCCCTCGGGCGTTCCCAGGTTCAGCAGCAGCACGCCGACCTTTTCCTGTTTGATCGGCGGGTGATCGCCCGGGAAGTCCGTTTGATAGATCGGCTCCCCGCCGTCGCGGACGCCACCCGTGCTGGCCTTGTCGCTGCGCTCGGCCATGACCTTGTCGCCCCTTCGTCGCTACGATTATCCCAGTGCCAAAGTAAACTTCACTACGCGGGGAGCAAGCCTGTCGGATCACGGGCGTGCGCAAGAAACATCCGCGCGCCGCAGGAAAACCCCGCCACGGTCGGCCCTGGCCGGTGACGGCCGGGCCGGATCAGGCACGGCGCGCTGATGCGCGCCAGGATAAACCGTGCGCGCCAGTCTGCAAACCGTGATCCGCCAGCCACGCCCGGTTTGCCGCGGCCGCGCGCCCGGCACGCCCGCGCCTGAGCGCCGCCAGGGCGACCACCGGCGCCAGCGTCACAGCCGCGCCCGACAGCCCGGCCAGCGCGGCCAACGCCAACAGTCCCGGCCACGCCGGCAAGGCCGGCACGCGGCCGAATGCCACAGCCGCGCCGGCGATCCCGCCCGCCAGCAGCAGCGGGCCGGCCAGCCCGGCGGCCGGCAGCAGCGCCTGCAGCTTGCGCGCACAGGTGCGGGCGAGGTCGATCAGCGCGTGGGAGACCGCGCGGGTTTTGAGGTCCCCGTCAAGCATCCTTCGAGATGCCCGGCTACGCCCGGCCCCTCAGAATGAAGAGATAGATTTTTCAACTTCATACATAACTTCATGCTGAGAAACGGCGTGCCAAGGCGGGGTCTCTAAGCATCATTCACGAGCGCTCGAATACTGAACGAACGCCTGCTAGCGGGGAGCGAGGCGCCTAAGATCCTCTACCCCCAGAGCCGCACGCTCGGCGGGTGGATGAAGCTGCCCTCGAAGGTCAGCGCGTCGGCGCGGTCCTTGGCCAGCAGCAGCGGGCCGTCGAGGTCGACGATCTCAGCGTCCTGGCCGAGCAGCACCGCCGGCGCCATGGCGAGCGAGGTCGCCAGCATGCAGCCGACCATGACGGCGAAGCCCGCGGCCTCCGCCTCCGCCTTGAGCGCCAGCGCCTCGGTCAGGCCGCCGGTCTTGTCCAGCTTGATGTTGACCATGTCGTACTTGCCGGCGAGCGCCTCCAGGCTGGCGCGGTCGTGGCAGGACTCGTCCGCGCACACCGGCACCGGCCGGGCGATCCCGGCGAGCCCCTCGTCGTCGGAAGCGGGCAGCGGCTGCTCGATCATGTCGACGCCGAGCTCGCGCAGTTCCTCCGACAGGTTGCGGTACTGGTCGGCCGTCCAGCCCTCGTTGGCGTCGACGATCAACCGGGCGTCGGGCGCGTTGGACCGCACCGCCGCGACCCGGTCCAGGTCGTCCGGGCCGGACAGCTTGAGCTTGAGCAGCGGCCGCTCGCGGTTGTCCTTGGCGCTGACGGCCATCCGCGCGGGCGTGTCGAGGGACAGGGTGTAGGCGCTCGGAACCGGCCCCGGTTCGCGGAGACCCGCCAGTTCCCAGACCCGCTTGCCGGCACGCTTGGCCTCCAGATCCCAGAACGCGCAGTCGAGCGCGTTGCGCGCCGCCCCCGCCGGCAGCCGGTCCTGCAGGCCGTGCCGGTCCAGCCCCTCGGGGAGCGCGTCGCGCAGCCCCTCGATCTCCTGGATCACGCCGTCGACCGTCTCGTCGTAGCGCGGATAGGGCACGCATTCCCCGCGGCCCGCGTGCGTGCCGTCGGACAACTGGACCACCACCACCTCCGCGGTGGTGCGGCTGCCGCGGGAGATCGTGAAGGAGCCGCGGATCGGCCAGCTTTCGCGCGCGACGCTCAGGTCCACCATGATCGGCCTACCGCGCCCTTACGTCAGCTGGTCGACGAGGCGCACGACGCCGTCGCGCACCGGATCGACCGTGGGCAGGTTCAGGCGCTGCTCGATCTCCTGCAGGCATGCCTTGGCGGCGTCGCGGTCGAGGGCGCTGGTGTTGACCGCCACGCCGATCGTCCGGGCGTTCGGGTTGGTCAGCTGCGCCACCAGCTCGTTTTGCTGCAGGCAGGTCTCGAGATCCGGCAGGGCATAGGTCGGCAGGCCGCGCATGTGGCTGCGCGTCGGCTCGTGGCAGAGCACCAGCGCGTCCGGCTGGCTGCCGTGCAGCAGGCCGGTCGACACCCCGGCGAAGGACGCGTGGAACAGCGAGCCCTGCCCTTCGACGACGTCCCAGTGGTCCTCGTCGTTGGCCGGGGTCAGCCATTCGGTCGCCCCGGAGATGAAGTCGGCGATCACCGCGTCGACCGAGACGCCGTCGCCGGCGATGAAGATGCCGGTCTGGCCGGTCGCGCGGAAGTCGGCCTTCAGGCCGCGCTTTTGCAATTCCGCCTCGATCGCGAGCGAGGTGTACATCTTGCCGACCGAGCAGTCGGTGCCGACGGTGAGCAGCCGCTTGCCCGGGCGCTTCTTGCCGTCGGCGACGTCGAAGTCCCGCGTCGGGTGGCGGACGTCCAGCATCTGCCGGCCGTTGCGCTCGGCCGCCTTGCGCAGACGCGGCACGTCGTTGAGCTTCTTGTGCAGGCCCGAGGCGAGGTCCATGCCCAGGTCCATCGCCAGTTCGAGCGCGTCCGTCCAGGCTTCCGAGATCACCCCGCCGCGGTTGGCGACGCCGACGATCACCGTGCGGCAGCCGGCCTTGGCCGCCGCCTCGATCGACATGTCGTCGAGCCCGAGGTCGGCCTGGCAGCCGTCCATCCGGAACTGCCCCAGACACCACTCCGGGCGCCAGTGCGCCACGCCCTGCGCGGTCTTCGCGGCCAGCTGGTCGGGCGCGTCGCCCAGGAACATGAGGTAGGGATGCTCGATGGCGGCCATGGGTATCTTCCTGTGCCCCGGAATAGTGATCGTGTGCGCCCTCCTCTACAGCATGCCGCCCGGCCGCGCCACAAGCGCCGTCGGTTGCGCGGGCGCGCACGGCCGGCCTACCGTATGCGGTACAAACGGACCCGCTGATGCGCCTGCCCCTTCCAGCCAGAGAGCATCCATGACCTTCACCACCCGTCCGGAAATCCGCGGCACCTTCGGGGCCGTCGCCTCGACCCACTGGCTGGCGAGCCAGGCGGCGATGGGCGTGCTGGAGCGCGGCGGCAACGCGTTCGACGCGGCGGTGGCGGGCGGCTTCGTCTTGCAGGTGGTGGAGCCGCACCTGAACGGCCCCGGCGGGGAGGTGCCGATCGCGCTCAAGCCGGCCGGCGGTGAGGTCGAGATCGTCTGCGGCCAGGGCCCCGCCCCCGCGGCCGCGACGATCGAGGCCTACCGCGCGCACGGGCTGGACGTCGTGCCGGGCACCGGGCTGCTGGCCGCGACCGTGCCGGGGGCGTTCGACGCCTGGATGCTGCTGCTGCGCGACCACGGCAGCCTGCCGCTTCGCACCGTGCTGGAACCGGCGATCCACTACGCGCGCCACGGCTACCCGCTGGTGCCCCGGATCGCGGGGACGATTCAAGCGGTGGCCGAGCTATTCCGCAGCGAGTGGCCGAGCAGTGCGGCGACCTACCTGCCGGGCAACCGTGTGCCCACGCCCGGCAAGCTGTTCGCCAACCCCACGCTGGCGGACACCTATGAGCGCATCGTGCGGGAGGCGGAGCGCGCCGGCCGCGACCGGGAAGCCACGATCGAGGCCGCCCGGCGCGTCTGGGCCGAGGGCTTCGTCGCCGAGGCGATCGCCGAGTTCTGCCGCACGCAAGCGGTGATGGACACCAGCGGCCATCGCCACACCGGCCTGCTCACCGGCGACGACCTGGCCCGCTGGCGCGCCACCAAGGAAGCGCCGGTCGCGCGCGACTACCGCGGCTGGCGGGTGCACAAGGCCGGGGTGTGGTCGCAAGGGCCCGTGCTGCTGCAGCAGCTCGCCCTGCTGGACGGCTTCGATTTGGACGCGATGGACCCGACCGGCCCGGAGTTCGTGCACACGATCACCGAGGCCGCCAAGCTCGCCTTCGCCGACCGGGAGCTGTTCTACGGCGACCCCGACTTCGTCGACGTGCCGCTGGCGACGCTGCTGTCCGACGCCTACGCCGACCGGCGGCGCGAGCTGATCGGGCGGGAGGCCAGCCGGGAGCTGCGCCCGGGCGACATCCCGGACCACGGCGGCGACCTGGACCGGCTGCTCGAGATCGCCCTCGCTCCGCCGCCGGAGCAGGCGCTGGGCGCCTTCGGCGGCGGCGAGCCGACGGTGCAGAAGGACAAGCCTCGCGATGGAGATAAGCAGGCCCCCGGCGACACCTGCCACATCGACGTGATCGACCGGCACGGCAACGCGGTCACCGCGACGCCATCGGGCGGCTGGTTGCAGTCCTCCCCGGTGATCCCGGAACTGGGCTTCTGCCTGGGCACCCGGGCGCAGATGTTCTGGCTGGAGGCCGGCCAGCCGGCCAGCCTGGCGCCCGGCAAGCGCCCGCGCACCACCCTGTCGGTCACGCTCGCCACCCACGACGACGGCCGGCTGCTGGCGATCGGCACGCCGGGCGGCGACTACCAGGACCAGTGGACGCTGCACGCCTTCCTGCGGCACGTCCACGCCGGCTACGACCTGCAGCAGGCGATCGACGCGCCCGGCTTCAAGACCGACCACATGCCCTCCTCCTTCTACCCGCGCCGGGCGCAGCTGGGCACGCTCGACCTGGAAAGCCGGTTCCCGGAGGAGACCTTCGTCGAGCTCGGCCGGCGCGGCCATCACATCGGCATCTCCGACCCCTGGTCGCTCGGCCGCGTCTCCGCGGTCGGCACGGAGGACGGCCTGATCAAGGCCGGCGCCAACCCGCGCGGCATGCAGGGGTATGCGGTCGGGCGATAGGCGCGCTTGGCGTCGTGCTGTCGTGAGCGCACACTGACCTCAAACTTGGGGCACGAGGCTATCAAGGGGGAACAGCCGTGAGCGGACAGCAGGAAGGGCGCGACCGGTCGCTGGCGCGGGTCGAGATCTTCCGCGACCTAGCCGACGCCGACCGACGGCGGATCGAGGAGCGCTGCCGCTGGCGTACCTACGCCCCGCAGGAAACCCTGATCGCGCGCGAACAGGACACCCACGAGGTGCACTTCGTCGTCTGGGGCCGGGTCCGCGTGCTCGACTACGCCGCCAGCGGGCGGGAGGTCGCGTTCGACGACATCGGCCCGGGCGGATCGGTCGGCGAACTGGCGGCGATCGACGGCGGCACGCGCTCAGCCTCGGTGATCGCGGTACAGCGCACCCTGACCGCCTCGCTCGACCAGCGGACCTTCCTAAAGGTGCTGGCCGACCACCCGGATGCGGGCCTCGCCATCATGCGCCGCCTGACCCGGATGGTCCGGCAGGCGAGCGAGCGGATCATGGACTTGAGCGCGCTGGGTGCGAACAACCGGGTGCATGCCGAGATCCTGCGCCTGGCCCGCGAGGCGGCCGGCCCCGACGGCGAGACCGCCCGGCTGTCGCCGATCCCGGTGCATTCCGAGGTGGCGAGCCGGGTCTCCACCACCCGCGAGACGGTGGCGCGCGTGTTCTCCGACCTGACCCGCGAAGGCATCCTGCGCAAGGAACGCAACGTGCTGGTGGTCGACGACGTGCCCGCGCTTGCGGACATGGTCGCGAGCGTGCGCGGCGGGTGACGCAAGCCCGTCCCCAAGGACCCTGCACGGCTTGTGATCGCGATCACTTCGACCCGGCGCTCACCATCGTATTTTCCCGATTAACGGCGGACGGCCGGCGGTTCCCCCCTCCCGCGCACGGTCGTCCGTCAATCGGCGGTGCGGTTCTCGCATGCGGGGTTCCCCCCTCCCCCGATGGCTGGGCCGCGCCGATGCCCTCTCGGGCCGTCCGGCCGTCCCTCCCCTCTGGCGGCCGGGCGGCCGACCGGGGGCGCGGACTTCGGTCCGATGGCCGACTGAGTTGACGACCCGTCTTCCTTGGAGCCTCTCTGCCCCTCCCCGGGCCCGCGGCGGTCTCTCCCTGTCCCCGCGGGCCCGGCTTTTTCTTTACCTGCCAAGGCGACGCGCCGGCTTGACAGCTCACGGGCCGAGCGGGGATGACCGCTGAGCGCCAAAGCCAGACACCGCCGATCCGCCCGGAACGCCAAGACCTTCACCCGATGTCCGCCGATCCGAAACCCGCCACCCACGACTACCGCGTCACGCCGCGGGCCGACGGCCGGCAGGTCCGGAGGCTGCTGTCGGAGAAGCTGCAGGCGCGCCTGGAACGCCAGCTGACAGACACGACCGCCGCCGTCCTGACCCGGCTGCAGCTGATGCCCGCCGGCGGCTCGCGCGAGCTTGCGGCCTGGATCGGGGAGTTCTTCCGGATCCACGCCGACAGTCCGGCGGGCGAGAATCCGGGCGGCAGCGGGGTGAACGATTCGCTCTGGCTGTTCGTGCTCACCCGCGCGCTCAGGCCCGCGCGGATCGTGGAGAGCGGCACCCACCGCGGGCACAGCGCCTGGATCTTCCATCGCGCTCGTCCGGGCACGCCGATCGACAGCTTCGATGTCGACGTGAGCAAGCTCGTCTGGTCGCACGAGCTGTTGCGGGTGCATCAGGGCGACTGGACCCAGACGGTCGCCGCCGATCCGGCGAACGCCGAGGCGCTCGTCTTCTTCGACGATCACATCAACCACGCCCGGCGGGTCGCGGAGGCGCACGCCCGCGGCTTCCGTTGGTTGCTGGTCGACGACAACTTCGCCGCCACCCAGGTGCACGCCACCGGCGGCCCGCCGCTGCCCTCGCTCGCCATGCTGTACGATCCGGAGGTGGTGCCGGGCGACGAGATCGCCTGGTCGCGGGGCGGCAAGGATTACGCCTGGACCTACACGGCCGAGGCCGAACACGGCGCGCGCGATCTGATCGAGAGCTACGAACCGCTGCCGGACCTGGGCGAGATCACGCGTTTTCCACCTGGCTCGGGGCTGTCCCTGGTCCGGCTCAAAGCCTGGCCGGCCTGAGCGCCGACATTTCGCATGGCCAACCGCCCGAACCCGAAGAAACCGCCCAAGAACAAGGACCTGGAGCGCGCGTGGCAGCGCATGCTCTCGGGCCGCCGGCTCGACCTGCTGGAGCCCTCGCCGCTCGACGTGGAGATCGAGGACATCGCCCACGGGCTCTCGCGGGTCGCGCGTTGGAACGGGCAGACGGCCGGCGACTGGGCCTTCTCGGTGGCGCAGCACTCGGTGCTTGTGGACGACCTCGCCGGGCGGCTGCGGGCGGGCACCGCGCGCAAGTGGCGGCTGGCCGTCCTGCTGCACGATGCCCCGGAATACGTGATCGGCGACCTGATCACGCCGTTCAAGGCGGCCGTGGGGATCGACTACAAGGCGCTGGAACAGCGGCTGATGCAGGCGGTGCTGCTGCGTTTCGGCCTCCCGGGCGAACTGCCGGAGGAAATCCAGCAGCTGATCAAGAAGGCCGACCGCGCCGCCGCCTATCTGGAGGCGACCCAGCTCGCCGGGTTCGAGCGCGACGTCGCCGACCACATCTTCGAGCCGCCGCCGAAGAAGATCTACGACCGCGGTCCGATCACGCTGAACCCGCTGCCGCCGCACGCCGCCAAGCGCCTGTACCTGGAGCGCTTCATGCTGCACGCGCCCCGCAGCCTGCACCCGCCCCTGCCCGACGACGTGCAGGCCGCCGATCCGACCGGCGGCGCGATCGGCGACGGCCGGGAGACCGGGGGTTAAGGCGGCACGCTCGGCCCGTTGGCAGAGCGCGGCGGCGTCCATGCGAAGGTCCGGCCGAAACCGGATGTCGATGCGCGGGCATATCGCCTGAGCGGGTTCCCTCTCCCTTGAGGGGAGAGGGCTAGGGTGAGGGTGGAACTCCTCGGCTGATGGCGGTGAGTCCCACCCTCACCCTGCCACGCCGCTTCGCGGCGTAGGCCCCTCCCTTTCCCCTCGAGGGAGAGGGGTTCTGGGGCTCGCCGTGCACCCCACAAGAGCAGCCCCCGCGCTAGTCCCGCCCGGGTGCGTTCGTTACAGTCCGCGCAAACCTGTCCACCGCGCCCCGTCCACCCGCCCGCAGGAGCCCTCCGCCCCTTGAGCGCGATCGAAACGCCATCCGGCAAAGGCCGCGGCGACGAGAACTTTCCGGTCGCCTCCCGCCTGATCGCGCCCGGCCTGCGCGGCCACGTGATGGCGTACTACGCCTTTGCGCGCGCGGCCGACGACATCGCGGACAACCCCGAACTCGGGCCCGCGGACAAGATCGACCGGCTGGACCGGCTGGGTGCGGCGCTGCGCGGGGAGGCGGGCGCCGAGGCGCTACCGGTCGCAGATCGCCTGCGCGCCAGCCTGCTCGAGACCGGCGTCCCGCTTTCGTGCGGCCTCGACCTGCTGACCGCGTTCAAGCAGGACGCGGTCAAGGGCCGCTACGCCGACTGGGAAGAGTTGCTCGGCTACTGCGCGAATTCCGCCAACCCGGTCGGGCGCTTCCTTCTGGACCTGCACGGCGAGCCGGCGGCCGCCCGGCCGCTATCGGACGCGCTGTGCACCGCGCTACAGATCCTGAACCACCTGCAGGACCTGGCCGACGACTATCGCCGGCTGGACCGTGTCTACCTGCCGGAAAGCTGGCTTCAGGCCGAGGGCCTCGGGGTCGAAGCGCTGGCGGAGCCGCGCACAGACCCGCGATTGCGCCGGGCGATCGACCGGGCGCTCGATGGCGTCGACGAGCTGCTGCCGGCGGCAAGCGCCCTGCCTGGCCACCTGACCGACCGGCGGATGGCGATGGAGGCCGGGGCGATCGCGGCGCTCGCCCGCGCGCTGCACGCCCGCCTGCGCCGGCAGGACCCGCTGGCGGTGCGCGTCGAGCTGGCCAAGCCGGCCAAGCTCTGGGTCGCCGGGCGCGGTGCGCTCGCGGCCCTGCGGCGGCCGTCGCCGGCATCCGCCAGCGCGTGAGGGCCGGTTAAAGCGATGGCGCAAACGCACGTGATCGGTGCCGGTATGGCCGGGCTCGCCTGCGCGGTGCGGCTGGCCCAGGCGGGCCAGCGGGTGACGCTTTACGACGCCGCCCCGCAGGCGGGCGGGCGCTGCCGCTCGCTCTACGACCCGCAGCTTGAGCGCACCGTCGACAACGGCAATCACCTGCTGTTGAGCGCGAACCCGAACGCGCTCGCCTTCCTGCGCGCGACCGGCGCCGAACATCGCCTGACGGCGCCGCCGGGCGCGTATTTTCCGTTCGTCGATCTCACAACCGGGGAACGCTGGACGGTCCGGCCGAACGACGGTCCGGTGCCCTGGTGGCTGCTGTTTCCGAGCCGCCGGGTGAAGGGGGCGAGTGTGCTCGACCACCTGCTGGGCGGCCGGATCGCGTTGGCGCGCGACGGCGAGACGGTGGCCGAGCGCCTGGGCGATCCCGGCAGCGCGATCTGGGAACGGCTGTGGAAGCCGCTCGCGGTCTCGATCCTGAACACCCAGCCGGAGGAGGCGGACGCGGGCCTGCTGCGCCGGGTGCTGATGGACTCCTTCGCCCGGGGCGGCCGGCACGCCCGGCCGCTGGTGGCGATCAAGTCGCTGTCCGATACCTTCGTCGACCCCGCGCTGGCGGCGCTGGAGGCCGCGGGCGCCGAGCTGCGCCTGGGCTGGCGGCTGCGCGAGCTCAAGGGCGACGACGGCGGGATCACCGGCTTGGACTTCGCTCAGGGTCACGTCCCCGTCGGCCCGGACGACCGCGTGATCCTCGCCGTGCCCGCGCCGGTCGCCCGACAACTGATCCCGGGCCTGACCGCGCCCATGGAGGTCCGGCCGATCGTCAATGCCCACATCCGCCTGCCCCACCGCGCGCGCCTGGCGGAGGGGATCCCGTTCATCGGCCTGGTCGGCGGCACGGCGGAATGGGTGTTCCTGCGCGACGACGTTGCCAGCGTCACTGTCTCCGCCGCCAGCGATCTGGTGGACCGCCCCGCCAGCGAGATCGCGGAGATCCTGTGGCCGGACGTCGCCAAGGCGTTGGCGCTCGATCCCCGGCACCAGCCGCCGATGCGGGTGATCAAGGAACGCCGGGCGACCTTCGCCCAGACGCCGGAGGCGGTCCGCCAGCGCCCAGCGGCCAAAACGCCGGTGCCCAACCTGCTGCTCGCCGGCGACTGGACCGACACCGGCCTGCCCGCGACCATCGAGGGCTCCACCCTGAGCGGCCACACGGCCGCGGATTTGGTGCTGGCGGCACGGTAACGGGCGCGGCCACGGTTGGGCGCCCATCAACACGCTAGTGGTTCAGCCCCATCGGATGGGTCCCGGTCGTCCGCTGTTGTAGGCAGCCCGGAAGCTTCGTGCCAACCGACGCTGGGCAGGGATGGGCCATCATCAGGCGTGAGCCACCTGCAAGACCTTAGCGCCAGACCCAAATTTCAATACCGATTGACACGGCTTCGGGGTGGCCGGATAAGGCCGCCCCGACCTGGTCCGCAACCAGTCTATTTTTTCCGACGCTTGGTTCCAAAAAACTCTTGGAAGTTGCATGAAAGAACTGCACCGAGCAATCAGGTTGCTCTACACTGGCCAAAGCCAGCGCGCCCGGCGATTCCGCTACGGTCTGATCGCCTTCGACGCGCTGACCATCGTGTATTTCATTGCGACCGTAGCGCTGCCGACCACGCCGATCATGGCCGTGCTGAACAGCGCGCTTGGCGTCCTGATACTCCTGGATCTAGCGGCCCGTTTCTGGACTTCAGAAAATCTGCGCCGGGAGATTACGCGCATCTACACGCTGGCGGACCTGATCGTCGTGGCGTCCCTTCTCCTTGCGCCCCTCCTTACGGAAAGCCTGGCATTCCTGCGCGTGCTACGGAGCCTACGCCTGCTGCATACCTACCACCTCCTGCGCGATCTGAGGCACGAAAGCCCGTTCTTCCGCCGCTACGAGGACGCGATCATCGCCGCGGTCAACCTGTTCGTCTTCATCTTCGTGACTACGTCGCTGGTCTTCGTCCTGGCCTTCGATGAAACGGCTGGGTTCGTCGGCTATATCGACGCGCTCTATTTCACAGTGGCGACGCTGACGACCACAGGCTTCGGCGACATCACCATGACCACGCCGGGCGGGAAGCTTTTGTCTGTGTTCATCATGGTCGTTGGGGTGGCGCTCTTCGTGCGATTGGCGCGCGCCATCTTCCAGCCGTCCAGGATCAAGTATAAATGTCCGGAATGCGGGCTGAACCGGCACGAGCCGGACGCGATTCACTGCAAGCATTGCGGGAAGTCGCTGAAGATCGAGACGGAAGGCGAGACGGGGGCATAAGCGCACCGGCTTGGCGCGATCATTGGCTGTAAGGCTGCTGCACCGTCAAACATAAGCTGGGGCATATTGAAAGAAGAAACATGTCCAAAGAAGCCGATATCGACCGGGACGAGGAACAGAAGATCGACGAGTATTCCAGCGTCCCCACATCGATCATCTTCGAGGCGATCCGCCGCGAGGGTGAGCATGAGCTGTCCCGTCCTGCAAGCGCATTATGGTGGTCCGGCGTCGCGGCGGGGCTTGCGATCAGTACCTCGGTTCTGGCCAAGGGTTTTCTCGCCTCGATCCTGCCGCACACTGATTGGGCGGCAGGCATCACCAACCTTGGCTATACGGTGGGCTTCCTGATCGTCATTCTTGGGCGGATGCAGCTTTTTACCGAGAACACGATCACGCCGATGCTGCCGTTGTTCCTCTCCCCCTCGTGGACGAACGTCATCCAGACGGCGCGGCTTTGGTGCATCGTGTTCGCAGCTAACCTCGTGGGCTGCCTCGCTGCGGCGCTGGTGCTGGTCCATGGGCACATCCTGCCGGAGCCGCGCATCGAAGGCATCCTGTCAATCTCGCGCCACTACGCCGAGGCGACCTCTTTCGAGCATTTCGCCTGGGGCATTCCGGCGGGCTTCCTGATCGCCGCGCTGGTCTGGATTCTGCCGCGCATGGAAAGCGCGGGCGAGGTGCTGATGATCCTCATCGTAACTTACATCATCGGGCTTGGCGGCATGTCGCATGTGGTGGCTGGGTCGATCGAGTTGTTCGTTCTGGTCTTCAACGGAGAACTCGGGCTTGCCGAGGCAGTCGTGGACGGCATCCTTCCCGCCTTCGCGGGTAACGTGCTGGGCGGTACGGGTATCTTCGCCGCGCTGACCTATGCGCAGGTGCGCGAGGAGATCTGAACACTCAGTCCTCCTGCACCTCGTCGAGGCCCCGCGCGAGGATTGCGCCAAAGGCCGTGGGCTTATATTGCCCTTAATTATGAATAGCTCCTGAATTGCAGCCGTCTATTGAAAGACTTAATTAAATGCCTAAATACTTCATTTAAAAATAGTTTCTTTTATGTGTAATGAGTTTCATCATTTATATTTACTATATAGAGA
>CAYRCO010000014.1:2751-11571 GCA_964422775.1 uncultured Rhodovibrio sp. | reverse complement strand
TTTATTACTTGTCGATTTTGGCGGAAAACCCGTGCAAAGCCTTTTGACCGCTCCGGGTCACCTGCTGCCGACTTGGTTCGCGAGGAGGGCGGCCGCTGTTAAGGGGACACCTGACGCTTACATGGGTGTGTTCGGTCCGGGGTTCACTAATAGATCGGTCGCCTTCCCGCCAAGCCGCGGCGCGGAGATCCGCGGGAACCCCTCCGTTAACCGCCGCCCAGGGTCCGCCCCGCGCCGGCGGTGAGCGCCTCCAAGGCGGACAGTTTCTTCACCAGATCGTTGGCGGACTCCGCCGGCAGCGGGGTAAGCGGCGGGCGGACGCGGGCCCAGCCGGCGTGGCCGGTCTTGTGCGCAAGCACCGCCTTGACGCCCGGGATCGTCGGAAAGCCCTCCAGCGCCTTGCGGTAGGCGATCACCGCCTCGTTCAGCTGGTCGCCGCCGCTGCGGCCCCAGCGTTCGTACAGGCGGTTCAACAGGGCGGGATTGACGTTGGCGGTCGCGGTGATCGTGCCCGGTCCGCCGAGCTCCAGGCTGTCGCGCAGGAAGCGCTCGTTGCCGACGAAGACGCTGAAGCCCGGGTACTTGCGCAGCAGATCCTCGGCGTAGGACCAGTCGCCGCCGGAATCCTTCAGCCCGACCACGATCTCGGGGAAGTCGGCGGACAGCCGCTCGACCAGCCGGTGAGACCAGCCGAGCCCGGCGTGGCCGGGAATGTGGTAGAGGTAGAGCTTCAACCGGTCGTCCCCGACCCGCTGGATCAGCTCGCAGACGTAAGAATACAGCCCCTCGTCGTCGATCTTCTTGTAGAAGAAGGGCGGCAGCAGCAGCACGCCGCCGCAGCCGTGCTCGACCGCGTGCCGGGTCAGGCGCACCGTCTCCGGCAGGTTGGCGAGGCCGGTGCCCGGCAGCAGCTTCTCGCCCCGCACCTCGGCCTCGCGCAGCGCGGTCAGCATCGCCATCCGTTCGTCCAGCGACAGCGAGGTCGCCTCGCTCGTGGTGCCGAACGGGACCAGCGCGCTGCAGCCCTTGGCCAACAGATCCTTGGCGAACGCGACGAAGCGGTCGGTGTCGACCGACAGGTCCTCGTGAAACGGTGTGGCGACCGGGGCGAGCACCCCCTCGAACGGTCCGCGTGCCATGTCTTGCAATCACCCCGGCGAGCGGTCGTCGGTGTCGTTCTCGTCGTCGTCGAACAGCACCCGGTGGGCCGCCCCCTCCAGATCGTCGTACTGCCCGCTCTTGAGCGACCACAGAAAGGCCGCCAGGCCGCACAGGCCCAGGAACAGCGCGATCGGGATCAGGTAGATCAGGACGGTCATGGGCGGCAGTGTAGCAGGCGCGCCCGCGCGGCGGTAAAGGCGTCTCGCCGCAGGGGCCATCGAAGGCTTTTAGCGGGGGGTACGGCCGTATCGGTGGGTCCCTCTCCCCTTTGCGGGAGAGGACAGGTGAGGGGGACTCCCGGGCGGTCGGCGAGGAGTCCCACCCTCACCCTCCCACGACCCTGTCGGGTCGTGGGCCCCTCCCTCTTCCGTCGAGGGAGAGGGGATTTACGGCGCCTGATGAAGTCCTCTAACCCCGCGCGGTCTTCGCCAAGCTGAGGCGCAGGGAGTTGCCGGTGACCGCGAGGGAGGAGGCGGACATCACCACCGCCGCGATCAGCGGGGTGACGAAGCCCGCCATGGCGAGCGGCACCGCGACCACGTTGTAGGCGAGCGCGAGGCCGAAGTTCTGCTGCACCAGCCGCCCGGCGCGCCGGGCGGTTTCCAGAACCTCAAGCACCGGGGCCAGCCGCTCGCCCTGGAACACCGCGTCGGCGGCCGTCTGGGAGATGTCGGCGGCGCTCGCGGGCGACAGCGACACGCTGGCCGCGGCGAGCGCGGGCGCGTCGTTCAGGCCGTCGCCCACCATCAGCACGCGCTTGCCGCCGGCGACCAGTTGCTCCAGCCGCGCCACCTTTTCGCCCGGCGCGCACTCCGCCTGCCAGTCGGCGAGGCCGAGCGCGCCCGCGACCTTCTCCACCGTGGGCGCGCGGTCGCCGGAAAGCAGCACGACCTCCTTGCCCTGCGCCTGCAGGGCGCGCACGACCTCACCCGCATCCGCGCGCAGCGGATCGTCGAAGGTGAAGCGCACCGACGCCTGTCCGGGGCGGGCGAGCCAAAGCTCCGGGCCGTCGTGGTCGTCCCCGGCGGCTTGCGCGCCGACCCAGGCCCGCTTGCCGAGCCGCGTCTCGTTACCGTGCGCGTCCGTCCAGGCCAGGCCGCAGCCCGGCTCCTCGCGCACGCCGTCCAGCACCGGCGCCTCGGGTGCTGCACGGGCGAGCGCGCGGGCGAGCGGATGCGTGCTCGCCCCGGCGAGCGCGGCGGCGGCGCGCAGGTCCAGGGGATCGACCTCCCGGTCCTTCAATTCCGGCCGGCCGAGGGTGAGCGTGCCGGTCTTGTCGAACACCACCGTGTCGACGTTGGCGAGCCGCTCCAGCGCGGTGCCGGACTTGAGCAGCACGCCGCGCTTCAGCAGCCGGCCGCTCGCGATCACCTGCACCGCCGGCACCGCGAGGCCGAGCGCGCACGGGCAGGTCACGATCAGGACCGCGACCGCGATCAACAGCGCCGGCTGCCAGGCCAGCGCGCCCAGGAAGACCCAGCCCAGAAAGGCCGCCAGCGCCAGCAGGTGCACGACGGGTGCGTAGGCGCGCGCCATCCGGTCGGCGAGCGCGACGTACTTCGCCCGGCGCTGCTCGGCCGTTTCCATCAGGCGCACGATCTCGGACAGCAGCGTATTCTCGCCGACCGCCGTCACCTCGACGGTCACGGGGGCGGAGAGGTTGAGCGTGCCGGAATAGACCCGCGTGCCCGGCTGGGCTGCGTGCGGCAGGGTTTCGCCGGTCAGAAGCGAGCTGTCGAGCTCGCTCGTGCCCTCGACGATCCGGCCGTCCGCGGCGATCCGCTCGCCGGCGGCGGCCAGGACGCGCATGCCGGGCTGCAGCTGGTCGGCGGGCAGTACGCGCCGACTGCCGTCACTTTCCAGCACCGTGACCGCACCGCTGCGTAACGCCAGCAGCCGCTCGGCGGCCGAGCGCGCCTTGCCGCGCGCCCGGCGGTCGAGGTAGCGGCCCAGCAGCAGGAAGAACAGTAGCGTCACCGCGCTGTCGAAATAGGCGTGCGGGCCGGACTGGATGGTCTCCGACAGGCTCATCCCGCCTGCCAGGATCACGGCGAGCGAGATCGGCACGTCCATGTTCGTACGCTTGGCCTTGAGCGCGCTCAAGGCGGAGCGGAAGAACGGCCGGCCGGCGTAGACGATCGCCGGCAGCGCGATCAGGGCGGAGAACCAGTGCAGCAGATCCCGCGTGGCGTTATCCATGCCCTGCGCGTGCCCGGCCCAGACCGACACCGAGAGCAGCATCACGTTGGCCGCGGCGAAGCCGGCCACGGCCATGGCGCGCAATAGCTCCCGTTCCTGCCGGCTGTCGTCGTCGCTCAGCCGCTCAGGATCGTACGGGACCGCGCGGTAGCCGAGCTCGGCCAGGCGTTGCACCATCGCGCTGCCCTGCTCGGCCGCGCCCTGCCAGGCGAGCTGCAGGCGCCGGGTGGTCATGTTGACCCGAGCGCTTTCGACGCCCGCCATGGCGCCCAGTTCGCGCTCGATCGTCTTGACGCAGCCGCCGCAGTGGATGCCCTCGACCATCAGGGCGAGCGTGTTGCGCCCGTGGCTGTCGGGCTGGACGTAGGGGGTGACGTCGATCGTCTCCGGTGCCGCATCGGCGGCCTGACGGCCCCGATCCGCCTCGCTGCGGGCGAGGTCCGCGACGCCGGTGGTGCAGCAGCTCATATCGCGGGCATCCGGGCTCGGCGCGTTCGGTGCGGGTTCGTTCTGGGCCGGGTCATTCGCTCAGGGTGATCCGTCGGGAGACGCGATAGGCGTCCGCACCCTGCTCAGCCTCGATGCGCAGTTCCCAAAGGCCCTTGAGCGGCAGTTGGACGCTCTTGGCGAACTTGCCGCCGCCGAGCGCGGTCAAGGTGTGCAGGCTGTCGTAGCCCTCCTGCGTCGGGCGGACGAAGCCGACGCGCACACGGTCGGCGTCGAGCGGCTGGCCCTGATCGTCGGTGAGCGAGACCAGCACATCGGCGCGCTTCGGCTGCGGGCTGTCGACCGACAGGTCGACCGACCAGCCGAGCGCCTGTTCCCGCTTCTCCGCGTCGATCGCCTGCTGGTAGGCGACGCCCTTGTCGTAGGCGTCGGTGGTGACCAGGCCGCGCCAGGAGTCCAGCGCCACCCCGATCATCGCGGCGTTGGCCGCGAAGATGACGAAGAACATGCCGAAGAAGCAGCTGGGGATCCAGACGTTGGGCTGCTTGAACCAACGAACCGCCCGGCGGACGGGGTTTTGCTGAGCGCTCACTTCTCTGGCCCTCGGAACAGTGTCTCTTGCACCACCGTGTTGCCCCGGTCGTCGGTCAGCAGGAACTGGAACTCCCGCGTCGTCCGCTCGACCGCTTCACCCGGGCGCTCCACGTAGACTTTGTATGTTGCCACCGAGTCCGGGTCGGCCGTCAACTGGGCCTGCTGCGCCTTAGGGTCGTTCGCGCCCACGACGGAGATCGTGCCCTGGGACAGGTTTTGCAGTTCCAGGGTATAGGTCCGCTCGGCCCGCTCCTTGTTCAGGATCTTGACGGTGTAGCCGTTACGGATCGCCCCGTCGGACAGCGTCACGAACAGCGGGTTGCGATCGTGCAGGACGTTGATGTCGTGGCTGCTGCGGGTGGCGAGCGTGAACACCATGAAGCCGGCGATCGCCGCCAGGAGCGCGCTGTACAGGACGGTGCGCGGGCGGATCAGGTTGACCTTCGGCTTTTCGCCGCGCGCCCGGCGCTCCTGGTTGGCGAGCGTGTCGTAGGTGATCAGGTTCTTCGGCCG
Organism: uncultured Rhodovibrio sp.; assembly: GCA_964422775.1. Classification (GTDB taxonomy): domain Bacteria; phylum Pseudomonadota; class Alphaproteobacteria; order Kiloniellales; family Rhodovibrionaceae; genus Rhodovibrio. Next base: position 6,657 of record CAYRCO010000014.1, on the reverse strand, counting down.
GCCCAACTTCTCCATCACGCTATTGCAGGCGTCGATGCACAGGCCGCAGCCGATGCATTCCAGCTGGACGCCGTCGCGGATGTCGATCCCGGTCGGGCAGACGGCGACGCACTTGTCGCAGGCGATGCAGTCGCCCTTGGCGTCGATCTGGTCGCGGCCGTAGAGCGCGTCCGCCTGCTCCCAGTCGATCGCGGCCAGGCCGGGCGTGCTGCTGTCCTGCGGCCCCTTGGGCGGCAGGTTGGCCGGGGAGACGTGGGTCTTGCCCTTCTTCGGCTTACCGCGCGGCTCGCCCCGCCAGCGCTCGTAGGTGATGGTCATCGTGTCTTCGTCGAACATCGCCGCCTGGAAGCGCGGCCAGGGACACATGTAGACGCAGACCTGCTCGCGCGCCCAGCCGGCCAGCAGGTAGGTCGTGCCGGTGAACAGCCCGACGAAGAAGTACACACTGAACGACGCCTGGCCGGTGAAGAACTGCGTCACCACCGTGGGGGCGTCGACGAAGTACATGATCCAAGCCCCGCCGGTGGCGAGCGCGATCAACAGCCAGACCGCGTGCTTGGCCGAGCGCTTGGCGAGCTTCTGGCCGGTCATCGGCTGCTTGTCGAGCTTCAGCCGCGCGTTGCGGTCGCCCTCGATCCAGCGCTCGACCAGCATGAACAGGTCGGTCCAGACGGTCTGCGGGCAGGCGTAGCCGCACCAGACGCGGCCCAGCAGGCTGGTCACCAGGAACAGCCCGATCGCGCCCATGATCAACAGGCCGGCCAGGTAATAGACCTCCTGCGGCCAGATCTCGATGCTGAAGAAATACGCCCGGCGCGCGGGCATGTCGATCAACAGCGCCTGGTCGGGGGCGTTCGGCCCGCGGTCCCAGCGCAGCCAGGGCGCGACGTAGTAGATGCCGAGCAGCGCGATCACCGCCGCCCACTTGAGCTTGCGGTAGAACCCCTGAATGCCCATCGGGTGCACCTTCACCCGGCCGGCGTAGAGGTTCTGCTCCTTCTGCTTGCGCCGCGAGAGGGCGCCTTCGGTGCCCTCCTGGATCGTCTGCTCTGCCATGCTCGTGTGCTACTCGGTTGCGCCGCCCATATCCGCGAAGCCGTTGCCCCGACCCAACAGGCACGGGGCAAAGCTTGCGAATGCCAAAAAACTACGCCTCTCGGCCCGGTCCGCCATTGCGGTATATCAAGGCTGTTTGAGCAAGCGCTCATATGCGCTGCGCCAAGGTGTCGCGGCATAGCGGCGTGCGCGTCTCTTTTCAACAGCGCCTGGAAGATGGCCTGCGCTGCGACGACAAGGAAGCCCCTGGCGTCGGCGCCCACTGCCGGAGCCGTTCATGCACGCCAGCTGTCTATTGAACAAATTTGGGCGGAACGAAACAGGGCCGCGGAAGCGTGTGCTTCCGCGGCCCCCGTCGACGGCCCGTTCTGACCCGGCGGTGGTTACTGCCCGCCGCCCAGCGTGTGGACGTAGACCGCCAGCATCTTGATCGTCTCGTCGTCCAGGCGGCCTTCCCACGCCGGCATGTTGCCGTGCTGCGGGTTGGTGATCTGGGAGACCAGCTCGCTGATCTCGCCGCCGTAGAGCCAGATCTGGTCGGACAGGTTGGGCGCGCCCAGGGCCGGATTGCCCTTGGCCTCCGCGCCGTGGCAGGCGACGCACTGCTGGGCGTAGACCTGCTGACCGGCGTCCACCCGCTCGGGCGCGTCGACGTCGGCCGACAGCGACTTCACGTAGTGCGCCACGTTGCGGATCTGCTCCTGGTCCAGGATGTTGCCGTAGGCCGGCATCATCGACGCGCGCGCCTGGTCGTGGTCGTTGCGGACCCCGTAGGCGATCGTCTGGTGGACCTGATCGAGCGAGCCGCCCCACAGCCAGGCGTCGTCCGCCAGCGACGGGTAGCCGCCGGGCAACCCCGCACCGCCGCGGCCGTGGCAGGCGGCGCAGTTGTCGGCGAACGCCGACTGGCCGCCGGCCATGGAGAAGTTGAGGAGCTCGCGGTCGTTGGCGATCGTCTGCAGGTCGGCCTCGCGGATCTGGTCGACCCACTTCGCCTGCTCGGCCTCCGCCTGCTGAATGTCTTGCTGCAGTTCGACCCGGCGGTCCCAGTCCAGCAGGCCGTCGGTGTGGCCGGACAGCCACGGGATCGACGGGTAGAGCACCATGTAGACCACGGCAAACACGATGCTGGCATAGAAGACGTACAGCCACCACTTCGGCAGCGGCGTGTTGAGCTCCTTGATGCCGTCCCACTCGTGACCGGTCGTCTCCTGACCGGTCAGGTGGTCTTTCTCGGGCTTCGTCGGCATCGATTCACTTCTCCTCGTTGTTGTCTTCGAGCGGGATCTGTGCCGCCCGCTCGAAGTGCTTCTTGTTCTTCGGCCGGAAGGTCACGAAGATCACGGCCAGGAACAGAAGCAGCAACCAAACGACCCACAGCTGGCGTAGCCAGACGATAAAGTCAGCTAGAAATTCCATCGGCTTTCGCCTTTGCCTACTGCAGCAGCTGTTCGGTGCTGGTGTCCGAGAAGTCGACCATCCGACCCAGGATCTGGAGGTAGGCGACCAGTGCGTCCATCTCCGTCACCTGGTTCGGATTGCCGTCGAAGTCCGCGATTTCGGCCCGCGGGTAGCGTTCCTTGAGCCCGTCCAGGCCCTGCGCGTCCGGGTTCTGCTGGGCGACCAGGTCTTCCTGCGCGAGTTCGATCTGCGTGTCGCTGTAGGGTACGCCGACGACGACGTTGGTCTCCAGGTGCGCCGCCGCGTCCATGTCCAGCCGGTTTTCCAGCAGGAAGGCGTAGGGCGGCATGATCGATTCCGGCACCACCTCCCGCGGGTTGACGAGGTGGGCGACCTGCCAGTCGTTGGAGTACTTGCCGCCGACCCGCGCGAGGTCCGGCCCGGTGCGCTTGGAGCCCCACTGGAAGGGGTGGTCGTACATGCTCTCCGCCGCCAGCGAGTAGTGGCCGTAGCGCTCCACCTCGTCGCGGAAGGTGCGGATCTGCTGGCTGTGGCAGGTGTAGCAGCCCTCCCGGATGTAGATGTTGCGGCCCGCCAGCTCGAGCGGCGAGTAGGGGCGCACCCCGTCCACCGGCTCGATCGTGGACTTGATGGTGAAGGTGGGAACGATCTCCACGATGCCGCCGATCGACACGGTGATCAGGGTCAGGATCGACAGCAGGATGACGTTCTTTTCGATCCGCTTGTGCCAGTGCATCTGCCGGGTACTCCTTACTCGGCCGGAGCTGCGGCGGCAGCCGGCTCGGCGACCATCGGTTTCTCTTCGCGGATGTCGCCGCGCACCGTGCGCACCAGATTGTAGACCATGATCAGGGCGCCCACGAGGAACAGGACCCCGCCCAGCGCGCGGATCACGTAGAAGGGATGCATCGCTTCAACCGTCTCCACGAAGGAGTACTGCAGGAAGCCCAGCTGGTCGTAGGACCGCCACATCAGGCCCTGCATGATGCCCGAGATCCACATCGCGGTGATGTAGAGCACGATGCCGAGCGTCGCGATCCAGAAGTGATAGCTGACCAGCCGCATCGAGTAGAGCTGCTTGCGGTGCCAGAGGTGCGGCACCAGGAAGTACATCGCACCGAACGAGACGAACGCCACCCAGCCGAGCGCGCCGGAGTGCACGTGGCCGATCGTCCAGTCGGTGTAGTGGCTGAGCGCGTTGACCGGCTTGATCGACATCACCGGGCCTTCGAACGTGCTCATGCCATAGAACGCGACCGAGACGACCAGGAAGCGCAGGACAGGGTCGGTGCGCAACTTATCCCACGCGCCCGACAGGGTCATGATGCCGTTGATCATGCCGCCCCAGGAGGGCATCCACAGCATCACCGAGAACACCATGCCCAGCGTCTGCGTCCAGTCGGGCAGCGAGGTGTAGTGCAGGTGGTG
>CAYRCO010000014.1:0-2741 GCA_964422775.1 uncultured Rhodovibrio sp. | reverse complement strand
CAGCCGGTAGCTGTACACCGGCCGCTCGGCGCGCTTGGGGATGTAGTAGTACATCATCCCCAGGAAGCCGGCGGTCAGGAAGAAGCCGACGGCGTTGTGGCCGTACCACCACTGCGTGATCGCGTCCTGCACGCCGGAGAACAGCGAGTAGCTCTTGGTGCCGAAGAAGCTCACCGGCACCGCCAGGTTGTTCACGATGTGCAGCATCGCGATCGTGATGATGAACGCCAGGAAGAACCAGTTCGCCACGTAGATGTGCGGCTCCCGGCGCTTCATGATCGTCCCGACGTAAACCACCAGGTAGACGACCCACACCAGCGTCAGCCACAGGTCGACGAACCACTCCGGCTCGGCGTACTCGCGCGACTGGGTGATGCCGAAGACGTAACCGAGGCCCGCCATCACCAGGAACGCCTGGTAGCCGAGGAACAGGAATAGCGCCGTCTCGTCGCCGCCGAACAGACGCGCCCGGCAGGTCCGCTGAACCACGTGCAGCGACGTCGCGAGCAGGGCGTTGCCGCCGAACCCGAAAATCGCAGCACTGGTGTGCAGCGGGCGCAGGCGGCCGAAGGTGGTCTCGGCGAAGCCCAGGTTGAGCTCGGGATAGGCGAGCTGGAAGGCGATGAACACGCCCGCCGAGAACGCCGCGATGCCCCAGAACATCGTCGCGATGACGAACAGGCGGACGACATCCTCGTTGTAGAATTCCCGCGCGGGCGCGCGGTTGTCAGCTGTGGCTGTGGCGCTTTGGGCCATGCTCGGCAGTCCCCTCAAAGCCGCAAGACGGAAGCCGCATCAGCGGCCGGTGTTCGACAGGCGTCCTGGGCCGGGGGAAGCGCCGATCGGTCGGCCAGTCTCCGCAGGCTCAAACGCCAGGTTCGAATTAGTCCAGTTCAATGCAGGACCTTTGCAGGACCAACAATGATGTGGGTCAAGGGCGGCCTCCGCCGGCGCGCCGGGGTGCGCGGTGGGCCGGTCGCTGCCGCGCAAGGCGTTCGCCCCCTGCTTGTTGTCATTGGTCAAATTCTCAAGAATCGTCAAGCCAGACCATCCCCAAACCCCTGGACATGCTGCGTCAGCCTGCCGCACGATGCACCGGGATAAAAGGGCGGCGTCGAGCGCACCGCGGCAATACAAGCCGCGGGTGCGTAGGATCGGCGCCTGTTGGGCGGCCGGGACCCTAGGTAAGCAAGGTTGGGACGATGACCACGACGACACACACGGTGCCCGTGCTGGCCGGGCCGGCCCCGCGGATCAAGAAGATCGAGATCGACCGGCCCTGGAGTTGGCTGACCCGCGGCTGGGCGGACCTGCGCAAAGCGCCCGGCGTGTCGATCACCTACGGCCTGTTCTTCGCCATCGTCGGGTTCCTGTTGCTGGGTGCCCTGTGGTTCCTGAACTGGTTCTACATCGTCCTGCCGCTGTCCGCCGGGTTCATGCTGATGGGCCCGCTGGTCGCGGTCGGCCTGTACGAGATCAGCCGCCGGCTGGAAAACGGGGAGACACCCACCCTGGGCCACGCGGCCACGGCGATCTTCCGCAACACCAGCCAGATCCTGCTGATGGGCGTGGCGCTGATGATCTTCCTCTTGGCCTGGATCCGGCTGGCCACGCTGATCTTCGCGCTGTTCTTCTCGTTCAAGCCGCCGGCACTGGACAACTTCGTCGCCGAAGTGTTCTTCCAGCCCGAATCGGTGCCGTTCCTGATCGTGGGCGTGGGCACCGGGGCCGTCCTGGCGGCGCTGGTGTTCGCGATCTCCGCCGTCTCGATCCCGATGCTGCTGGACAAGCCGCAGGTCAACGTCGCCACCGCGATCGCGGCCAGCGTGCAGTCGGTGCGCCTCAACCTGGCGCCGATGGCGATCTGGGCGGCGATGATCGTGCTGTTCGCCGCCGCCGGCCTGGTCGCCGGCTACGTCGGCCTCGCGGTCACCATGCCGATCATCGGCCACGCCACCTGGTACGCCTACAAGGACCTGATCTCCTTCGAGGATTAGGGCTAGATGCTGGAAGGTGGCCCCACCTTCCAGCTGAACCTGGCTCGTGCTTCCAGAAGGGAGAGCAACATGCTCTCGCCGCGGCGGGCACCGGCTGGGCCGCCGCGCCGATGCGCGGCTCAGTCCTGCCCAACCAGGTCCAGCGCCCGGGCGGTGACGTCCTCCGGAGAACCGGCCGCATCGACCCGCGGCCAGGCGATCTCGCCCTTGGGCGCGCGGGTCAGTTGACCTTCGACGACTTCAGAGGTGGCGTCGGAAGCGTCGTTGGTGCGCGCGTCCACCCGCGCCTTTAGCGTTTCCTCCGGCGCGCTCAGCCACACGCCCTGGAACGGGACGCCTGCGCGCTCGGCGGTCTTGCGCGCGTCCGCCCGGCTGGACCGGTCCAGGAAGGTCGCCTCCACGATCGCGCTCTGCCCGGCCTTGAGCGCTTCGGCCGCACGTTCGAACATCGCCCGGTAGACGTCGGCGTTCACCTTGCCCTGGTAGGCGCGCTCGGGCAGCCGCTCCGTCTCCGCCACGCCGAACAGGCGCTTACGCTCGACGTCGGAGCGCACCACCAGCGCGCCCGGCGGCCGGCCGATCGCCGGGGCCAGCCGGCGGGCGATCGTGGTCTTGCCGCTGCCGGAGACGCCGCCAACCGCGATCAGCCGCGCGGGCGCGGGGTCCAGATAGCCGCCGGCAGCGGCGAACAGCGCGCGCGCCTCCCGCTCCTTGGCGGCGCGCCTCGCCGCGTCGCCCTGGGCC
>CAYRCO010000013.1:0-24991 GCA_964422775.1 uncultured Rhodovibrio sp. | reverse complement strand
CCGACCGTCGACCCCGGGATCCAATAACAACGATTACCACACGAAGACACGCCCGCCGCGCCGGATCGCGCCCGCGTCGGGCCAACCAAGGGACCAAGACTGATATGGCGAACGACTGTAAAGATATGAACGTCAAGCTCGACTTCCTGAAAGTCGACAACGATACCCGTCAGGTGCTGCGCAGCATGCGTCCGATGCTGGACGGCGGGATCGAGGGGTTGCTGGAGCGGTTTTACGCCCACGTGCGCGCGGTGCCGGAACTGCGCGACCTGCTCGGCTCCGACAGCAAGGTTAAGCAGGTGCGCGGCGCCCAGCAACGGCACTGGGAGATGTTGTTCCAGGCCGATTTCGATCAGTCCTACCAGGACCGGGCCCGGCGGATCGGCGAGGCGCACCACCGCACAGATCTCTCGCCCACCTGGTACATCGGCGGCTACTGCTTCGCGCTCAACGAACTGGTGACGATGGCGGTGCAGAAATACCGGCGTCGACCGCAGCAGTTGACCAAGGTCCTGACGGCGCTGAACAAGGCGGTGTTCCTCGACATGGATTGCGCCATCGAGGTTTATAACGATTCGGTTCTGAAGGAACGCGAACAGCGCCAGCACACGGTCGACGACCTGATCCAGGCCTTCGAGGCCAAGTTCGGCGAGATCGTCGAGGAGAGCGAGCAGGCCGGCCGGCAACTGGGTGAGATCGCGCAGAGCATGACCCGGACCGCCGACGATACCAGCCGGCAGGCCGGGACGGTGGCGAGCGCCAGCGAGCAGGCCTCGTGCAACGTGCAAACGGTGTCCAGCGCCGCGGAGCAGCTGTCCAGCTCGATCGCGGAGATCAGCCGTCAGGTCGGCACGTCGAACGACATCGCCGGCAAGGCGGCCCGGGATGCCGAGGCCACCAACCAGACGATGCAGAAGCTGGCCGACAGCGCCGACAGCATCGGACGCGTGGTGACCCTGATCCGCGATATCGCCGAGCAGACCAACCTGCTGGCGCTGAACGCGACGATCGAAGCGGCGCGCGCCGGCGACGCCGGCAAGGGCTTCGCCGTCGTCGCCAACGAGGTCAAGAGCCTGGCCAACCAGACCGCCAAGGCGACCGACGACATCGGCCAGCAGGTGAGCGAGATCCAGCAGGTCACCAAGAACGCCGTCAGCGCGATCACCGACGTCAGCAGCACGATCGACAAGATCAACGAGATCTCAACCTCGATCGCCTCGTCGATGGAAGAGCAGCAGGCGGCGACCGCCGAGATCGCCCGCAACGTCCAGGAAGCCGCCAGCGGAACCGAAGAGGTCGCGCGGACGATCACCGATGTGACCGAAGGCACCCGGGCGACCGGCGATGCCGCGAAGCAGGTCGACGAGTCCGCCGATCTGCTGAACCGGCGCGCCAAGGACCTGCGCGGCGAGGTCGAGCGGTTCCTGGGAGAGGTGCGGGTGGCCTGACGCCGCCCAGCTAGAGCGACATGCTCGAAGGCCGAACCGGCCTTCGGGCTGAATGTCGCTCTAACTTCCTGAAGAGCGGGCAAGATTCAGCTGGAAGGTGATTCCACCTTGCAGCATCTTGCCCTGGCGGCCGGCATCGCCGGGGCCGGCGGACGGCCCCGGCGGCGCGTCGCCGCAGTCGCCGGGCGGCTATTCCGCCGCCGCGCGTTCGGCGCCCAGGGCGCGCATCCGCTCCAGAAGCGCGGCGTGGGCCTTCATGCCGTTCTCGAAGCACGCCAGTTCGAACTTCTCGTTCGGGCTGTGCATCCGGTCGTCCTCCAGACCGAAGCCCATCAGCAGCGTGTCGATGCCGAGCACGGACTTGAACTCGCCGACCACCGGGATCGAGCCGCCGCAGCCGATGTCGACCGGCGGTCGGCCGTAGGCATCGGCGAGCGCGTCGCGCGCGGCCTGCAGGTAGGCGCTGTCGGTCGGCACCTTGATCGCGGGCGCGCCGTGCAGGGCGCTCAGCTCGAAGCTGCAGCCAGCGTGCAGCCGCTCGGCGATGAAGGTGCGGAAACCGGCCAGCACGGCGTCCGCGTCCTGGTCGGGCACCAGGCGGAAGCTGATCTTGGCCGAGGCCTGCGCCGGGATCACGGTCTTCGAGCCGGCCCCGGTGTAGCCGCCCCAGATGCCGTTGATGTCGGCGGTCGGCCGCGACCACAGGCGCTCCAGGAACGGCCGGTCCTGTTCGCCGCTCGAGGCGGGCACGCCGATCCCGCCCAGGAAGCCTTCCGCGTCCAGCCCGAGGTCGCGCCACTGCCGCAGGGTCTCCGGATCGGGATCGACGACGGCGTCGTAGAACCCCGGGACCTGGATGCGCCCCTGATCGTCGTGCAACTCGCCCAGCACGCGGGTCAGGGCGTTCGCCGGGTTCGGCGCGACCCCGCCGTAGATGCCGGAGTGCAGGTCGTGGCTGGGTCCGGTCACGGTCAGCTCGGTGTAGAGCATGCCCCGCAGTTGGGTGGTGATCGCCGGGGTATCGACGTCCCAGCTCCCGGTATCGGAGACGACCGCGACGTCGGCCTGCAGTTCCCGGGCGTTGGCTTTCAGGAACGGCACCAGGGACGGGCTGCCGGTCTCCTCCTCGCCCTCGAAGAAGGCGGTCACGCTGACCGGCAGGGTGCCGTGCACCTCCTGCCAGGCGCGGAACGCCTCGATGAAGGTCATCAACTGGCCCTTATCGTCGACCGCCCCGCGGGCGATCATGCGCCGGCCGCGCGGGCCGTCGACGATCTGCGGATCGAACGGGCCGCTGTCCCACAGCTCGACCGGATCGGGCGGCTGCACGTCGTAGTGCCCGTAATAGAGCAGGTGCGGCGCGCCGCTGGCCCGGCCCGGACCGGGGTGATGCGCGACCACCATCGGATGGCCAGGGGTGTCGCGCAGGTCGGCGGTGAAGCCGATCTCCGTCAACTGGTCGACCAGCCACTGGCCGGCTTCGCGCGTCCTGTCGTTGTAGGCGGGGTCGGTCGAGACGCTGGGGATGCGCAGGAAGTCCTGCCAGCGTTGGAGCGCGGTTTCGAACTGGGCGTTCAGGTGGTCCAGAACCGGCTGCAGCTGCGGGTTCGGGCCGTCGCTCATCAGACGCTCTCCTCCCGGTCCTCACGTTCCGCACGCCGCTTCGCGCGCCAGGCCTCGAACGAGTGCGCGTCCTGCGGATCGGAGAAGCTGAAGTACATCTCCCGGCCGGTACCGGGCACGTCGGCGCCGTAGCAGACGTCCCACTGACCCTGGCAGTGCCATTCGCACCAGCTGATCTCCGGGCCCATCAGGGACTCGTCCTGCACCGGCCGGGTGGCGTGACCGACGAACACGTCGTTGTCCTTCCAGCCGTGTAGGCGCTTGCTCTCCCAGCCCTTGTGCACCGGCGAGCGCAAGTCGCGCAGGCGCTGCTGGTCGCCCTGGCGGCGCACCGGGGTCGTGGTCGCCGCACCGGGCGCGGCGGTGGTGGGAAGTCGCGGGGCCATGACGGGTCAACCCTTTTCGAGCGTGGTTGCGAACAAGGCGACAGGCGGCGCGGCCCCGCCGACGGACACGTTCATCTGTGGGACCGCGCCGGTCTGGGTCGAACCGTAACGCAAACGTGGACGACAGGCGAGCCGGCTGCGGTGTGGAGCGCCCGCCGCCGGCCGTACGTCCAAGAGCGACCTGTCCGGCAACCGCGCGCCGGCTCAGGCCGGCTCGGCGGGAAGCGCCGTCTCCTCGGCGGGCGTCACACCGCCCGGATCGGCGACGTCGCACAGCTGGTCCAGGATGGCCACCGCCCGGTCCCAGTACCAGGCCCGGCGGCTCGGCCGGGCGAGGCAGGAGACCGCGGCGATCAGGACGCGCGCGACCGATTCTGCCTGCTGCACCCCGTCGCCGTCGCGCCGGGCGGCGAGCGCGTTGCGCAGCGGCCAGATCAGGGCCGCGCGGTCCCATTGCGTGTCCTGGACGATCCGCAGCTGTTCGTCCGGCGCCGCGTGGGCGAGCTGACCGGCCAGGGACGAGGTCAATTCGGCTGCCTGCGCCTGATCGTGACTGCGCGCACCGGCCTGCAGGTCGGTTACGATCGCGGGCAGCAGGGTCTCGATCAGGGCGGTGTGAAGCCGGTCCTGCCGGGCGCCGTCCAGTCGGTCCGCGGTGTCCACGATGCGCGGCGCGAAGGGCCGCAGGCGCTGGCGGGTCTGCCGGTCCATGGCGTCGTTGACCGCCCGCGCGAACGCCGCGATCACCGGGGACGCGCAGATCGGCTGATCGCCATGCGCCTCGCCCGCGACGCGCGCGACCAGCGACATTACGCATAGCTTCATCTGCGCGGGGTCGCCACGGCTGCGCACGAGTTCGACGTGCTCGATCAGGCGTTCGGTATGCGGCTGTTCCGTCATAGTGTCCTGCGCTCCTTCACTGACCGCGCGGCCGGCAACCTCGCGGATGCCGGTCTCGTTGTCGTCTAAAGCGACGGGTTGGCGCGTACACGATCGCCCCCGCCTGGATGCTCCGTGCGCCGCCCCCGTCCACACGCCCGTTGCCACGCCTATAACTGTGGCGCAGGCGGGCATGGTCGCCAACCCACTAAACGCCGGATCGGCGGCGAAAGGTCCCGAATGGTCCCTGGATCAACCGGAAACGGGGCGGCGCGGGCGGGGTGCCGCGGGCGCGACGTGGCCGGCGTGTCGGGCCGGTCAGGACGCCGGCGTCAAGGCCTGCTGGCGCTGGAAGGCCGCAGCGACGGCCGCATCGACATCACGGGTATCCTCGTTCGGCCCGCCGATCGCCGACAGTTCCATCTCCAGGGCCTGCAGCAGATGGCGGGCGACTTCCGCCTTGCCCTGCTCGCAGGCTTGCTCGTGGGCCGCGATGATCTTATCGCTCAAACGCTTCATGCTCGTCTTCCCGGAAACTGCGGTACGCCCGGCAGTTTCGGTGCCAAATGGTTAGGGCGGCGTAAACGCGGGAGCCCGGATCGCCGCTGCACTCGCTTGGCGCGTGAGCGCGCGTTAACGCGCTGCTTACGACCGCCGCCGCAGACTGTCGGCGCTTGGCGTCGGCACCAAAGACCGCTTGGGAGCGAAGCGCGTGCACAATGAACAAGAGCCGAAAGCCGGTGGAACCCTCGCCGCCGCGGAGGAGCGGCGTCGGCACCGCCGGTCGCGCGTGCTGTGGGGCGCGACGGTCACCGCCGAGGGCATCGACGGCGAGGTGACGTGCACGGTCGTGGACATTTCGGCCGGCGGCGCGAAGCTGATGGTGAACGCGAAAATGATGGGTCGGGACCCGGATCTGCTGAGCATGGTCACGCCCGGTTGCCAGGTTACGCTCAGCGTGCGCGCCTCGGGCTCGGTGCCGGCGGAAGTGGTCTGGCAGGACGGCGATCGCGCCGGTCTGCGCTTCCTGATCGAGCCCGACGAAGTGCGCGCGCGCTTTCCGGGCGTGGTCCCGCAGGACTGAGTGTACGCTGGTGGCCGCACGGCCCTTGCGGGATACGCGCCGAGCGCGCAGGCTAGCCTGCATGCACTTGCCCACCGTGTTACGACGCGCAGGCGTGACAGTCGCGAGCCTTCTGGCGGCGTGGCTCGCTGTGCCCGGTTCGGCGATGGCGCAAGATGCGGGCGATCCGGAACGCGGACGGGAGGTGTTCCTGCGGGCCTGCCAGCCCTGCCACGACGCAGCCCCCGGATCGCATCAGGTCGGCCCCAGCCTCCACGGCGTGATCGGGCGCGAGATCGGCACGGCCGAGGGCTACCGCCGGTATTCACGCGCGCTGAAGGCGGCGGAAGGGACCTGGACCCCGGCCCGTCTAGACCGCTATCTGAGTGATCCACAGGCGATGTTTCCCGAGCAGCGCAAGCGCTACGATGGCCTCGCGAACGCGCAGGACCGGGTGGACCTGATCGCCTACCTGCGCCAAGTCGGTAACCGATAGCCGCGACGCCGGCGGTCGGGCGGCGCAGTTTGGCACACTGGGCTTGGGGCACGTAGCCTCATCCTTGGCAATCCAAACGTGCCGCGCCAGCGTATCCACCAAACGGACATCAAAGGGTGTCCGTGCGGCGGCGCTGGCTCTGGTGAGAGGCCGGGACCGTACGCCAGCGTGCAACGGGACGAGGGACCGTAGATGAGCGACATTACTTCCGAAGAGACGCTCACCGGCACCCGCCGGAATCTGAAGATCGGCACCACCGCCGGGTCGCTGATCTGGAACAGCCTGCGTTCCTCGATCGGGTTCACCGGCGACCGCGACCGTCAGGCGCAGGCGCTGAAGGAAGCGCTGGGCAGCCTGCGCGGTCCGATGGTGAAATTCGCCCAACTATTGGCGTCGATTCCGGAGCTTCTGCCCCCGGAATACGCCCGCGAGCTGTCGGAACTGCAGTCCAACGCGCCGCCGATGGGCCGGCCGTTCGTCAAGCGCCGGATGGCGAACGAACTGGGCCAGGGCTGGCGCAAGCAGTTCGCCCAGTTCGATCTGGAGCCGGCGGCCGCGGCCTCGCTCGGCCAGGTGCACCGCGCCAAGCTGCCGGACGGGCGGGACGTCGCCTGCAAGCTGCAGTACCCGAGCATGCACGAGACGGTGGAGTCCGACCTCAAGCAGGCGGGCTGGATGATGGCGATGTTCGAGCGCTACGAGGGCTCGATCCGCACCGGGCGCATCGTCGACGAACTCAAGGCCCGGATCCTGGAGGAACTTGACTACACGCTCGAGTACAAGCGCATGGCGATGTACCGGGAGATCCTGGACGGCGAGACCACCGTCCACGTTCCCCAGCCGATCTTCGACCTGTCGACCGACCGGCTGCTGACGGCGGATTGGCTGCACGGCAAGCCGATCACGGCCGCGTTCGACCTGGACGCCTACGACCAGCAAACAAGGAACGAGATCGCCATCAACGTCTTCAACCTGTGGTACCGCCCGCTTTACGACTACGCGGTGATCCACGGCGATCCGCACTTCGGCAACTACACCATCCGGGACGACAACTCGGTCAACCTGCTGGACTTCGGCTGCGTGCGCGTGTTCCCGGCCACCTTCGTCGAGGGCGTGATCCGGCTTTACGAGGCGCTGCGCGACGACGATCAGGAGAAGGCCGCCTACGCCTACCGCTGCTGGGGCTTCGGCGAACTGACCCACGGTCTGATGGAGGTGCTGAACGAGTGGGCGCGTTTCGTTTACGCGCCGCTGTTGGACGACAGCGACCGCCCGATCGGTGACCGCGAGCACGTCTCGGAGGGGCGCACCCGCCTGTCGGAGGTCCGCAAGAAGCTGTCCGAGGCGGGCGGCATCGAGCTGCCGAGCGAGTTCGTGTTCATGGACCGCGCCAGCGTCGGCCTGGGCGCGCTCGCGCTGAGACTCGATGCCAGGGTCAACTGGCACCGCATGTTCAACGCCATGATCGAAGGCTTCGACCGGGAAACGGTCGAACAGCGTCAGACCGCGTTGTTGACCCGCCACGGTCACCCGGCGGTCGACGTCAGCCAGCGCGATCTGGTCTGAATGCTGGGCCGCCTGTTCAACCGTCTGCGGTCCAGCGCCGTTGCACCCGCCGAGCCTGCCGAAGCAGACCCGGCGGCGCAAAGCCGGCGTGACTTCGTCGAGCGCTTCCGCGCGGCCGTTCAGGAGGTGGCGGAAAGCGACATCCTGACCCAGATGTCTGCCGGTTACGGCGTCAAGAGCGCCGTCGCCGCCTTTCAGGAGCGCTACGCCGGTCTCGACGGCTTTCTGGCCGAACCGCCGGATGCCCGGCGCAGCTACTTGGCCGAGCTTGCCGAAGAGAAGCGGCAGATGACGGAAAACGGACAGGTGGAAGCGGTCGGCCACGGCCTGTTCAAGACCGCGCTCACCCTGCTCGCGACCGACCGCCCGGACCGCGCCACCTTCCGCGAATGCGCCGAAATCCTGGCCCTGCTGTCGCCCAAGGCGACCGAACTGATCCCGCGAGATCGCTAGGAGATTGGCGCCGCCCCCGATCTCCGGCGCGCGGCGCCACGGTCCCGCAAAGGAGCAAGCCTTACGCGGGCCGGCTCAGCAGGTGTGCGTATGCGCCTCCGCCTCAGAAAGCTGCCCCGTCAGGTAGTCGCGGACCGCTTTCTCGGGATCGGTTTCGTCGGTCGGAACCGCCTCGACGCCGCGCTTCGCCAGCTTGGCGACGAAGTTGTGCCCGCAGCTGCCGCACAGGACGACATCCATCCCGAAAATCGGGTGGCCGTCCTTGTTGCCCCAGTCGTGCAGGGCCTGCTCCTTGGGCAGGTCCAGCCGGTCGATCAATTCGGGGTCTCCGCCCGGCGCGCCCCGATAGACGAGGAAGCGCCGGGTCCGTCCGGCGTGCGGCGTGATGGTCCGGAAGTTCTGGCTGGTGACGGCAATCCGGTACATGAACTCGCTCCAGGTTTCGGGTAACGGACGGGCAGGCCCGCTCATTTATCGACGTCCGCCCAGATCTTCCGCTGCACGGCGTAGAGCATGGCGGTCAGCACGATCAGGAACAGGATCACCTTAAGCCCCAGGCGCTTGCGTTCCTCCATGTGCGGGTTGGAGGCCCAGTGCAGGAAGGCGGTGACGTCGTGCGCCATCTGCTCCGGCGTGGCTTGTGTGCCGTCCTGATAGTCGACCGCGCCTTCGACCAGCATCTGCGGCATGCTGATCTTGTGGCTGGGGTAGTACTTGTTCCAGTACTGCCCGGGCTGCAGGTTGGCGTCCTGTGGCGCCTCCTCGTAGCCCAGCAGCAGGGCGCGGATGTACTCCGGCCCGCCCGGCCGGGCGTTGGTGATCACCGATAGGTCCGGCGGGACGGCGCCGTTGTTGGCGTTCTTCGCCGCTTCCTCGTTGTCGTAGGGGAACGGGAAGGCGTCGGTCGGCTCCGCCGGGCGCTCGTACATCTCGCCCTGGTCGTTGGGGCCGTCCTCGACCGTGTATTCCGCGGCGATCGCCTCGACCTGGTCCTTGCTGTAGCCGAGGTCCTTCAGGTTGCGGAAGTGGACGTACTTCATGCCGTGGCAGGTCGAGCAGACGGTGTTGTAGACCTGCAGACCGCGCTGCACGGTGGCCCGGTCGAAGGTTCCGAACACGCCCTCGAACTGCCAGGTATGCTCGGGCGGGGCCGGCGTCTCGGCGGCCTCCGCCGAGACCGGTGCAATCCCGAGCCCGGCGACGGCGATCGCCGCGGCGAGTAGGTTGCGGATCTGCGTCATCTCAATCTCTCCACTCATTCCGCTGGGCTGGCCGGCGCCGCGGCGGGCTGCGCGCCGTCGGACAGGACCGGCTTGGAGATGCTGTACGGACGCGGCTTGGGCCGCTCGAACACGCCCAACAGCGGCAGGATCACCAGGAAGTAGGCGAAGTAGTACGCGGTCGCGATCTGCCCGATGGTGGGCCAGATGCCGCTCGGCGGCATCGCGCCGACGTAGCCGAGCACGATCACGTCCAGCACCAACAGCCAGAAGAACTGCTTGAAGATCGGCCGATAGCGTCCGGCGCGTACCGGGCTGCGGTCCAGCCACGGCAGCGCGAACAGGATAAGTACCGAGCCGAACATCAGGATCACGCCGCCCAGCTTGTCCGGCACCGCGCGCAGGATCGTGTAGAACGGCAGGAAGTACCACTCCGGCACGATGTGCGGCGGCGTCACCAGCGGGTCGGCAGGTTGGTAGTTCGACGCGTGGCCCATGAAGTTGGGCGCGTAGAACACGAACACAGACAGAACGATCAGCAGCACGCCAAGGCCGAACAGGTCCTTGATCGTGTAGTACGGGTGGAACGGGACCTGGTCCTGCGGGCCCTTCGGCTCGATCCCGGTCGGATTGTTGGAGCCGTAGCGGTGCAGCGCCACCAGGTGCAGCAGCACCGCGCCCACGATCAGGAAGGGCAGCAGATAGTGCAGCGAGAAGAAGCGCTGCAGGGTCGGGTTGCCGACGGCGAAGCCGCCCCACAGCCAGCGCGTGATCTCGTCGCCGAACACCGGCACCGCGGAGAACATGTTGGTGATCACCGTGGCGCCCCAGAAGCTCATCTGACCCCAGGGCAGGGTGTAGCCCATGAACGCGGTCGCCATCATCAGCAGCAGGATGATCACGCCCAGGCCCCACAAGACCTCGCGCGGCTGCTTGTACGAGCCGTAGTACAAGCCGCGGAAGATGTGGATGTAGACCACGATGAAGAAGAAGTGCGCCCCGTTCATGTGGATGTAACGCAGCAGCCAACCGTAGTTGACGTCGCGCATGATCTTCTGGATCGAGGCGAACGCGTAGTCGGTGTGCGGCGTGTAGTGCATCGCCAGCACGATGCCCGTGACGATCATGATCACGAGCGCGATGCCGGCGAGCGACCCGAAGTTCCAGGCGTAGGTCAGGTTCTTCGGTGTCGGATAGAAGCGCAAATGCTGGTCGGCGAAGTTGATGACCGGCAGCCGGTCGTCCAGCCAACCCAACACGCCCTTGTATGGCGTCTGGTAGTCGCTTGCCATGTGGCCGTTCCCCTACCCGAGTTTGACCGTCGTGTCGTTGACGAACTCGTAAGTCGGCACCGGGAGGTTGGTCGGCGCCGGGCCCTTACGGATTCGCCCGGAGGTGTCGTAGTGCGAGCCGTGGCACGGGCAGAACCAGCCGCCGTACTCACCGCGCGGCTCGCTCTGCTTGTTGCCAAGCGGGATGCAGCCGAGGTGGGTGCAGATGCCGACCACGACCAGCCATTCCGGTTGCTTGACGCGCGCCTCGTCCGGCTGCGGATCGGGCAGCGCGCTCGCGTCGACGGAGCGCGCCTGCTCGATCTCGGCCTGGGTGCGCTTGCGCAGGAACACGGGCTTGCTCCGCCACATGGCGGTGATGCCCATGCCCTCGGAAATCGGGCTCAGGTCGACCTCGATGGTGGCCAGCGCCAGCACGGCCGCGCTTGGGTTCATCTGGTCGATGAACGGCCAGGCCGTGGCGCCGACGCCCACGGCGCCGACGGCGCCGGTGGCGAGGTACAGAAAATCGCGGCGCGAGGAGCCGTCGCCCTTCTGCCCGGTGTTCGCCGTGTTCGCCATAGTGACTTACATTCCCTTGCTGGCTTCTTAAGGGTGCCCTTGGCCCGCGCAAGGCAGACCGAGACTTTGGCAGTCAAAATCGATCCGGCCAAACTACTCGGCGCGCATGGCCGAAAGCTAGGGCTATGCCAAGGGGCGTGGATGCGACATGCTAGCGCAGGCCACACCCCGAGCAGGCAAAGTCGCGCCCTCCTATAGAGGAATTGCCCGGCGAACGCAAAGCCCTGAAAGCCCGCTGCTACACCGATTCTCGCCCATGCGACTGGCGCTCCTGGAACCCGACATCCCGCAGAACACCGGCACGATCCTGCGCCTCGCGGCGTGCCTGGACCTCGGCGTCGACCTGATCGAACCGCTCGGCTTCCAGCTCGACGACAAGCGGCTGAAGCGCGCGGGCCTGGATTACGTGCGCGACATGGACGTGCAGCGGCATGCCTCGTTCGACCGTTTCCTGGACGCCGATCCCGGGCGGATCGTGCTGCTGACCACGCACGCCCGAACGCCGCACGTCGACTTCGCGTTCCACCCCGGCGACGTGCTGCTGCTGGGCCGCGAAAGCGCTGGCGCACCCCAACGGGTGCATGACGCCGCACACGCCCGGATCGGGATTCCGCTCGCCCCCGGCATGCGCAGCTTGAACGTCGCGCTCGCCGCAGCGATGGTAGCGGGCGAAGCGCTGCGCCAGACCGGCGGCTTTCCGCGCGCCGGCGCAGTCGCCGCCAGCGGAGACACCCCCGCCTGAACGCCGCAGCCGACCGCCACACCGACGACGCAAACGCACAGAAGGGTCGAGCCATCGTGAGCGACGCCGACACCAGCCAGGACAGCCCCACGAACCAGGACAGTCCTGCCAGCCAAGTCAGCCCCGAAGGCGTGGGCGCGATCTCCGAGCGCCAGCACCGCGCCACCGAATGGTTCTCCGAGCTGCGCGACCGTATCTGCGCGGAGTTCGAGCGCCTCGAAGACGAGCTGTCCGGCGAGACGGAGAAGCGCATGGGCGACATCCCGCCGGGGCGTTTCCAGCGCACCTCCTGGACCCGATCGGACGCGAGCGTCGACGACCCGGGCGGCGGCACGATGGCGGTAATGCACGGCCGGGTGTTCGAGAAGGTCGGGGTCAACATCTCGATCGTCTCGGGCAACTTCTCGCCCGAGTTCGCCGCCCAGATCCCGGGGGCGGAGGAGGTGCCGCGCTTCTGGGCGGCCGGCATCTCGCTGGTCGCGCACATGTGGAACCCGCACGCGCCCGCGGTGCACATGAACACCCGCCACATCGTCACCACCCGCAGCTGGTTCGGCGGCGGCGCCGACCTGAACCCGGCCCTGGTCAAGGACGACGACACCCGCGACTTCCACCAGGCGCTCGCGGACTGCTGCAACCGGCACGCGGTCGCCGACCACGAGCGCTACAAGGCCTGGGCGGACGAGTACTTCTTCAACAAGCACCGCGGCGAGGCCCGCGGGGTCGGCGGGATCTTCTACGACTACCTGAACTCCGGCGACTGGGAGGCGGACTTCGCGTTCACCCAGGACGTCGGCACCACCTTCCTGGAGATCTTCCCGAAGCTGGTCCGCCGGCGCATGCACCAGCCCTGGACCGACGAGGACCGGCAGCAGCAGC
The DNA here is from genome assembly GCA_964422775.1 of uncultured Rhodovibrio sp. Taxonomy (GTDB): domain Bacteria; phylum Pseudomonadota; class Alphaproteobacteria; order Kiloniellales; family Rhodovibrionaceae; genus Rhodovibrio. The sequence continues at coordinate 12,383 of CAYRCO010000013.1, read as the reverse complement.
TGATCCATCGCGGCCGCTACGCCGAGTTCAACCTGGTCTACGACCGCGGCACCCAGTTCGGGCTGAAGACCGGCGGCAACCCGGAAGCCATCCTGATGTCCCTGCCGCCGCAGGCCGCCTGGCCGTAAACGGGCGCGTCAGGCGCGGTCAGCCGCGACAACCGTGATCCATGCTTCGAGAGACCCGGCTGCGCCGGGCTGCTCAGCATAAAGCCCGCTATCTTACTGAATCCCTTGTCACTTCATCCTGAGGAGGCTGGCGAAGCCAGCCGTCTCGAAGGATGCCCGACGGGTGTTGCCCACAGACCTGCGGCACTCCCGCCTGTTGCGCCGCACCCGAATTTGCGCGACCCCTGCGCGCGGTTCACGCCGACATTCCGTCCACCGCAAAAGGGGAGACACGTATATGGCCAAGGATTTTCCGGCGACCGCGAAGGACGTCAGCGAGAGCGCGAAGCTGGTGCGCGAGGCCGCGCCCGACCTGATGAAGGGCTTCGGCATGATGGGCAAGGCGACCTACGCCGACGGCGCGCTAAGCGGCAAGGTGAAGGAGCTGATGGCGCTTGCGATCGGCGTGTCGCTGCGCTGCGACGGCTGCATCGCCGCGCACACCAAGTCCGCGATCGACTACGGCGCCACCCGCGAGGAAGTGGCCGAGGCGGTCGCGACGGCCGTCTACATGGGCGGCGGTCCGTCGATGCTGTACGGTGGCCAGGCGTTGCGCGCCTACGACCAGTTCAAGGCCCAGGGCTGAGCGTCAGCCCTCCTCCCCGGCTGCGACCCGGCGCGCCAGTTCTTCCAGGCACGCGTCGCGGTCGGGCTGAAAGTCCTGCGCGATCCACCAGGCGTCGAGCGCGTCCAGCAGCTGCTTGATGCGCGGGCCCGGCGGCACGCCCAGCGCCTTCACGTCGCCGCCGTCGACCGGCAGGCGTTTGGGCTGCCATGCCGCGATCTCACCGAGGCCGTCGGCCAGGGCCCGCGTGTCCAGCCGTGTGCCCGCGGCCGCGCGCTCGGCCGCGTCCAGCAGGTAGAGGTCGCGCGTCAGGTCCCGGCCCAGCCGGTGCAGCGGCCGGCGCAGTGCGCGCGCGGGCATGTCCACGCGCACTGGCTCGCCCGGGGCGGCCAGCTGGCGCAGATGGCGGGCCTCCTTCTTCGACAGCCGCAGGCGCTCGCCCAGGCGATGCGCCTCGCGCAGGTCAAGCCAGGCGGCCATCCGGCGCAAGGGATCGACATCGACGCCCTGCTCGCGCTCGATCGCCGCCAGCGCGCGCAACCGCTCGGCGTGGCGCGCTTCGGGCAGGACCGGCTGCAGGATGCCGTGATCGTGGATCACCCGCGCGGCCGGCCCCGGGTTCGCCGCCTCCAGGAACTTCAGCAATTCGTGATGGATGCGCTCGGCGGCGAGCGTCTTGAGCTGGCCGGCATGCCGCCGGGCGGCATCGAGCGCCGCTGTGTCCGGCGCGCCGCGGCCGTAGCGGGCGTAGAAGCGGAAGAAGCGCAGCAGGCGCAGGTAATCCTCCTGCACCCGCGCATCCGCGTCGCCGACGAAGCGGACGTGCCCGGCCTGGAGATCGGCCCAGCCGCCGAACGGATCGTAGACCGTGCCGTCGGGCGCGCAGAACATCGCGTTGATGGTGAAGTCGCGCCGGGCCGCATCGGCCGTCCAGTCGTCGGTGAAGGCGACGCGGGCGTGCCGGCCGTAGGTCTCGACGTCCTCGCGCAGGGTGGTGATCTCGAACGGCCGGTGGCCGCTCACCGCCGTCACCGTGCCGTGCTCGATCCCGGTCGGCACCGCCTTCAAGCCGGCGCGCGCCAACAGCGCGGTCACCGTCTCCGGCGGGTCCGGGGTGGCGATGTCGATGTCGCCCACCGGCCGGCCGATCAGCGCGTCGCGCACGCAGCCGCCGACGAACATCACCGTCTGCCCGTCCGCCATCAGCGCGTCCACGACCGCGCGCGTCTGCGGGGCGGTCATCCAGTCCTGCGGGGGGATCGTTCCGGCGGGCTGCATGGGGATGGTTGTAAGCGCGCCCGGGTGCCCGTGACAAAGGCTGCGTGACCGGGCGGGCGCCGCTACTCCCCGGCGGGCGTGCCCTCGCGCTGCGAGCCGCCCTCCCGCTCGATCACCTCGCTATCCTGGATCTCGCCGTCGATGTAGCGCTCGGGCGTGATCTGCTGGCCGGGCTGGGCCTGCTCGCCCAGGATCCGGTAGCCCACCAGGGTGGAGACCATCAGCAGCACGCCGAGCAGGGTCAGGACCGCCCAAGGCCAGGGGATGTCGCGCTCGACCCCGCCGGTCTTGCGCGCCCGCCACTGGGCCAGCACGACGTAGCCCCAGTACACCAGGAACGGCAGCGCGATCGGCAGGACGATCGTCAGGAACTTCTTGAGCATGCGGGCTAGCGTTTCGATCCGGGGAAGGTGAGTGTCGGTCTCTCAGGCCGGATATAGCCGCACGCGCCCGCCGCGCCAGTGTGGGCGGTCAAGTCTGGGCGCTCAGGCTTCGCGGCCGACCACCTCGACCAGATTGACCAGCATGCCGGCGGTCGCGCCCCAGATGTCGTACTCGCCGTAGTCGAAGACGTAGAAGAAGCGCTCGCGCCCAAGATCGAGGCGGCTGTCCAGGCGGCGGGCACCCGGCCGCATCATGAACGATAGCGGCACCTCGAACACCGCGTCGACTTCGTACCCGTCGGGCTGCAGGTCCTGCGGCTCCTGGATCAGCCCGACGATGGGCGTGACGCGGTAGCCGGTGCGCACGAGGTAGGTGTCCAACTGGCCCAGGATCTCCACGCCCGTGGGGTCCAGGCCGACCTCCTCCTCCGCCTCGCGCAGGGCCGCCGACTCGGGGCTGGCGTCCCACGCCTCGATCCGGCCGCCGGGGAAGGCGCACTGCCCGGCGTGCGCGCTCAGGTGCGCGGTGCGGCGGGTCAGCAGAATGTGCGGTTCCTGGCTTCGGGCGACCAGAGCGACCAGCACGGCCGCGTCGGTGAACGTCGCCGCGGGGTCGATCATGCCGGGGTTCAGATCGTCGTCGCCCCGGCGGCGCCGGTTGCGGCGCACCGGATGCGCGCCGCCGAGCGGGCTGTGCGCACGGATGCGCGCGCACAGACGGTCAAGGTCGGGCGTTTCGGCGCTCACGCCGTCCCGGTGGGGTCCAGCGGAAAAAACGTGCCGTGGCTCCATACGCCCTGGACCTCCTGTCCCTTTTGATGCTGATCCGAAGCCGCGGCGCCTTCCGCCTGCGCGTCCGCCGGTCCCGGCTCGGCGATTTCCGCCAGCTGGTAAAACACCGAGCGCACGAGTCGCGCATCCAGCCCCTCGGACACCCGAATATACGGCGCCGGCTCGTCGCTGTCAGGCGCTTGTTGGACCCAGATCGGATGATCCGGTCCAGCCTCGACCCAGCGGTCGACGTTGGTGCGCAACTGCAGGACCTGCTGGCCGCCCTGTGTCTTGACCTCCAGCTCTTGGGCTAGGAACGGCGCATCCTCGACGTGGACGGTCGCCCGTTCGGCCGGCGTGACCAGCGCGAAGCCGCCGTCGGCCTCGCGCTTGAGCACGGTGGCGAACAGCTTGACCAGCTCGCGCCGCGGGATCGGCTTGCCGTCGTGCCACCAGGTTCCGTCCCGCGTGATGGCGAATTCGCCTGGCTGAATCCCAGTCAAACTGCCGATCCTTGCGCCATCGGACGGGTCCCCGCCCGCGTGCGCGCCGCCGCCCCCCTCGTCAGGCACCGCGCTTGGCACTATTCTCATTATGCGATCGTTCATCTGCGGCATGCCTCGCGTGCTTCCGGCGATCCGATTTCCGGTTAATGGCGATGGAGGCGTCGTCTTGTCGGCCAACACGACTACCACCGATCCGTCCGCTTCCGGTCAGGAAGCGCAATCCGACCATCGCCTTGCGCAGGACATTGAACAGCTGGGCGGTCGTCTCAAGGCCGCACGGCATTCGGTCGGACAGGTGATCTTCGGGCAGCAGGAGGTCGTCGATCAAACGCTGATTACGCTTTTGTGCGGCGGTCACGCGCTGCTGATCGGCGTCCCCGGTCTCGCCAAGACGCGGCTGGTGGAGAGCCTGGGCACCGTGTTCGGCCTGGACGAGCGGCGCGTGCAGTGCACGCCCGACCTGATGCCGAGCGACATCCTGGGGTCCGAGGTGCTGGAGGAGACCGAGGCGGGCAAACGCGCCTTCCGGTTCATCCCCGGTCCGATCTTCTCCCAGCTGTTGATGGCCGACGAGATCAACCGGGCCAGCCCACGGACCCAGTCGGCGCTGTTGCAGGCGATGCAGGAGCGCAAGGTCACGGTCGCCGGCCACGGCCACACGCTGCCCGAGCCGTTCCACGTGCTGGCGACCCAGAACCCGCTGGAGCAGGAAGGCACCTATCCCTTGCCGGAAGCGCAGCTGGACCGGTTCCTGCTGCAGATCGACGTCGGCTACCCGGACATCGACGCCGAGCGGCAGATGCTGGTCGCCACCACCGGCGCGCAGGACAGCAAGGCCGAGAACGTCCTGAGCGCGCAGGAGTTGATGGAGGCGCAGAAGCTGGTCCGCCGGGTTCCGGTGGGCGAAAGCGTCGTCGAAGCGATCCTGCAGCTGGTCCGCCAGGGCCGTCCGGAGACGAGCTCGATCCCCGAGGTGCCGGAGCAGGTCGCCTGGGGCCCCGGACCGCGCGCCAGTCAGGCGCTCATGCTGGCCGTGCGCGCGCGGGCGCTGATGGAAGGGCGGTTCGCGCCGTCGGTCGACGACGTGCTGGAACTGGCGCACCCGATCCTGCGCCACCGCATGGCGCTTACCTTCGCCGCCCGCGCCGAGGGGCAGCTGCTCGACGCCCTGATCGACCGGCTGTGCCAGCCGCTGCAATGATCGCCGCGCACGCCCCGTCATGGTCGACGCGTTTGCCGGAGCCCGCGGCATGAGTTCCGCTACCCTGTCGCCACGCCAGCGTGCCGAACAGCTGTCCGCGGCGCTGCCGCCGCTGCTGCTGCATGCCGAGCGGGTGGCGGCCAGCGTCGCCCAGGGCGTGCACGGACGCCGACGGGTCGGCCAGGGCGAGGCGTTCTGGCAGTTCCGCGATTACCAGCCCGGCGACTCGCCGCAGTCGATCGACTGGCGCCAGACCGCCAAGGCCGACCGCGTGTTCGTACGGCAGATGGAATGGGAGGCGGCGCAGTCGGTCTGGTGCTGGCGCGACGGTTCCCCCTCGATGGACTGGCGCTCCTCCAACAAGCTGCCGACCAAGCGCGAGCGCGCCGAGCTTTTAATGCTGGCGCTGATGACCCTGATGATCCGGGCGGGCGAGCACATCAGCCTGCTCGGCACCGGGCTGCCGCCGGCGGCGAACCGCGGCACGCTCGTGCGGCTCAGCGAGATCCTGCGCCGGGAGGACCCGGCCGAGGCGCGCGACCTGCCGGCGCCGGAACCGCTGCCGCGCTACGGACAGGTCTTGCTGCTGGGCGACTTCCTGGCGGACCCGCAGGAGATCGAACGCAGCCTGCGCGGCTTCGCCGAGCGGGGTGTGAAGGGACACCTGGTCCAGGTACTCGACCCCGCGGAGGAGACGCTGCCCTATTCCGGGCGCGTGCGCTTCGAGGGCCTGCAGGGGGAGCGGCCCTGGCTGTTGTCGCGCGCGGAGGGGGTACGCGCGCAGTACCACGACCAGCTTGCCGCCCAGATGGACGCGATCCGCGAAATCGCCCGGCGGACCGGCTGGCGCTGCACCTGGCATCGCACCGACCGCTCGCCCCAGACGGCGCTGCTGTCGGTCTACAGCGCCCTGGCCCATCACGTGTAACCGCAGACCGGGCGCTCGGAACACGATCGCCGCAACACGGGAGGTTGGATTAGGCCCGCATGGCAGCTCTCGGCCCCCTCGCCTTCGCGCAGCCCTGGCTGCTGCTGGCGCTTCTGGCGCTGCCGGTGCTGTGGTTCCTGCTGCGCGTCACGCCGCCCGCGCCGAAGACGCAGCGGTTCCCGGCGATCCGGCTGCTGCTGGGCCTCGCGCCGCAGGAAGAGACGCCGGCGCGCACGCCCTGGTGGTTGCTGCTCTTGCGCCTGCTGGCCGCCGCACTGGTGATCGTCGGCCTGTCGGGCCCGGTGATGCATCCCGCGACCCAGCTGTCCGGGAGCGGGCCGCTCGTGCTGGTGATCGACAACGGCTGGGCGTCGGCGAAAAATTGGCCGGGGCGGATGCAGGCGGCGGAAGCTCAGCTCGACCGCGCGGCGCGGGAGCAGCGGCGGGTTGTCCTGCTGACGACGGCCGGCGCCCAGCCGGACGCGCCGCTTAAGGCAAGCGACCTGCTGCGCCCCGAGCGGGCGCGGGAACGGGTGCGCGCACTGCAGCCCCACCCGTGGCCTAGCGATTACGAGAGCGTGCGCACGGTCGTGGAGGATCTGCAGATCGACGGCAGCGCGCACGTCGTCTGGCTGAACGACGGCCTGCAAACACCCGCGACCGAGGCGCTGGCGAGCCGGCTGCAGCGCCTGGGCCGGGTTGAACTGATGCGCCCGGAACCAAGCAACCTGCCGGTCAGCGTATTACCGCCGTCGAGCAGCGGCACCGATCTGAAGGTGCAACTTCGCCGCGCCGCCGACCGCGGGCCGACCGCCCGCACCGTGATCGCGAGCGACGAACGCGGCCGACTGGTCGCCACCGCCGAAGCCAGCTTCGATGACGGCAGCCGCCTTGCAACCGCCACGTTCGAACTGCCGCTGGAACTGCGCAACCGGATCAGCCGGGTCAGCGTGCAGGGCGAGAACACGGCGGCCAGCGTGGCGCTGCTGGACTCCCGCTGGCAGCGCCGGCCCGTCGGGCTGGTGACCGAAAGCGCGCAGGCCGACGCCCAACCGCTGCTGTCCGAGGTGTATTACCTGGAACGCGCGCTCGCGCCCTACGCCGAGGTGACGCGCGGCAACCTGGGCACGTTGATGTCGCAGGATCAGGCGGTGATCGTGCTGTCCGATCGCGGCGCCTTGCGGGCCGACCTGCGCAACCAGGCGCGCAGCTGGGTCGAGCGCGGCGGCGTGCTGCTGCGCTTCGCCGGGCCCAAGCTGGCGCGCGACCTGACCGGGCCGGAAGCCCGCGAAGGCGGCGGCGAGCCGCTGCTGCCGGTGCGCCTGCGCCGCGGCGGCCGCGCTCTGTCGGGAACGATGAGCTGGGGCAGCCCGCCCAAGCTTGCCCCGTTTCCCGGCGATAGCCCGTTCGCCGGCCTGTCGATCCCGGACGACCTGACGATCGACCGGCAGGTGCTGGCGCAGCCGTCGCTCGACCTGGGCGACAAGACCTGGGCGCGCCTCGCCGACGGCACGCCGCTGGTGACCGCCGACCAGCGCGGCGACGGCTGGGTGGTGCTGGTGCACACGACCGCCAACGCGCAGTGGTCGAACCTGCCGCTTTCGGGTCTGTTCGTGCAGATGCTCCGGCGCGTCGTCTCGGTCGGCCAGGGCGTGGCGCAGTCGGCCGAGACCGGCCCGCTGCCGCCGTCCAGCGTGCTCGACGGGTTCGGCCAGCTGGGCCCCGCGCCCGCCAGCGTGAAGGCGCTGCCGCCCGAGGCGCTGGCGAGCAACACCATCGGCGCGGCGCACCCGCCGGGGCTGTACGGCCTGGAAGGCCAGCGCCGGGCGCACAACCTGGGCCCGGCGGTGGGGGATGTACGGCCCCTGACCGCCTTGCCGTCCGGTGTCGAGGTCGGCGGCTTCGCTGCGGAGCCCGAGCAGCGTTATGGCCCCTGGCTGCTGGTGGCCGCGCTCGTGTTGCTGCTGATCGACCTTGCGATCGCGCTATTGCTGCGCGGCCTGTTCGGCCCGGCGGGCGGCGACGGCATGGGCCGGCGTGCGGCCCGGACGGCAGGCGCCCGGACAGCAGGTGGCGGCGCGGCTGCGATCCTGCTCGCGGTTGCGCTTACGCCGACGAGTGCGAGCGCGCAGTCCGCCGGCGCCGGGGACGATCCGGAGAGTTACGCCTTGAAGGCGACGCTGGACACCCGGCTCGCCTACGTCGTCACCGGCGTCGACCGCGTCGACCGGATCGCCGAGCAGGGGCTGCGCGGGTTGTCGCGCACCCTGACCGCGCGCACCTCGATCGAGCCCGCGGACCCGCTGCCGGTGCGCCTGGACGAGCATCCGCTGGCGTTCTTCCCGCTGCTGTACTGGCCGGTCACCGAGGAGCAGGCGCCGCTCAGCGCCCAAGCCCAGCAGAAGGTCAACGAATACCTCGCCAACGGCGGCACGATCCTGTTCGACCTGCGCGATCCCACGCCCGGGGTGAACCTGGGCGGCGGCCTCTCCGGGGCGGGGCAGGCGCTGCGCCAGCTGACCCGCAACCTGGACATTCCGCCGCTCAAGCCGGTGCCGCCGGAGCATGTGCTGACCAAGGCATTCTACCTGCTGACCGACTTTCCGGGCCGCTACGACGGCGGCCAGCTGTGGGTCGAGGACACCAGCGCCGGCGGCGGCGACGGCGACGGGGTGGCGGGCGTGATGGTCGGCTACAACGACTACGCCGGGGCCTGGGCGATCGACCAGGCCGGCCAGACCCGCTTCGCCGTCACCCCCGGCGGCGAGCGCCAGCGCGAAATGGCCTACCGCGTCGGCGTGAACCTTGTGATGTACGCCATGACCGGCAACTACAAGGCCGACCAGGTGCACATCCCCGCGATCCTGGAGCGGCTGGGCCAATGACGGTGAGCGGTCACCACACACGCGCCCGTCCCTACCAGACGGGCGTTGCGCGGATCGGCAGGGGGTCGCGGCGGGTCCCCTCTCCGCCAATGGGGGGAGAGGGACAGGGTGAGGTGGCTCTGCACGGCCTTCGCGTCCTGAAAGCCGCGGGCGCGATGGACGCCGCGGGCAACCTCCTCACCCTGGCCCTCTCCTCCCGCTGGAGGAGAGGGAACCCGCCTGAACGCCATGCGGACGGGACAAGTAGGTTCGCGACCCGCGCGACGAGCCGAGGGGAGACCCGGCCATGCTGAACGCCACGACGCTTGCCTTTGCGCCGCTGGTGCCCTGGCCCCTTGTGATCGCGCTTGGCGTGCTGAGCGCGCTTGCAATCGCGGTCGCCGTGTGGCGGCGGGCGCGCGGCGCGCTTTGGCGGGCGCTCGCCCTGGCCGCGATCCTGGCGGTGCTGGCGAACCCCTCGCTGATCCGCGAGCAGCGGGAAGAGCTGCCCGACATCGCCCTGATCGCGGTCGACGAGAGCGCCAGCAACCGCCTGGAAGACCGGCAGGCCCAAATGGACCGGGCGATGGACGCCCTCGACCAGGAACTTGCCGATCTGGAGAACACGCAGGTCCGGGTCATCCGCGCCGGCCGCTCGGACGGCCCGAGCCAGGAAGGCGGCACCCGGCTGTTCGACGACGTCGCCCGGGCGCTGGCGGAAATCCCGCGCGAGCGGCTGGCCGGCCTGGTGGTGCTGTCCGACGGGCAGATTCACGACGTGCCGGAAAGCCTGGACGCGTTGGAGATCGATGCGCCCGTGCATCACCTGATGACCGGGCGCGAGGACGAGGGCGACCGCAGGCTGACGGTTGGCGAGGTGCCCGGTTACGGCATCGTCGGCCGGGAGATCAGTTTCACGGTCAAGGTCGAGGACCTGTCCGCCCCGGAGGGCAGCCCGAGCACCGCGGAGCTGCGCCTGACCCGCGACGGCGAGGAGACGCGCACCCGCACCGTGCAGGTCGGCCAGGAGACCGAGATCACGGTCGAGCTGAGCCATCGCGGGCAGAACGTCCTCGAACTCGAGGTGGCCGAGGGCCCGCGCGAGCTCACCCTGACCAACAACCGCGCGGCGATCGTGATTAACGGCGTGCGCGACCGCTTGCGCGTCCTGCTGGTCTCCGGCCAGCCGCACGCGGGCGAGCGGGCCTGGCGGTCGCTGCTGAAGTCCGACCCGTCGGTCGACCTGGTGCACTTCACCATTCTGCGCCCGCCGGAGAAGCAGGACGGCACGCCGATCCGGGAACTGTCGCTGATCGCCTTCCCGACGCGCGAACTGTTCGAGGTCAAGATCGACGAGTTCGACCTGATCGTCTTCGACCGCTACCAGCGCCGCGGCGTGCTGCCGTCGCTCTACCTCAACAACGTCGCGGAATACGTGCGCAACGGCGGCGCGCTGCTGGAAGCCGGCGGGCCCAGCTTCGCCAGCCGGATGTCGCTCTACCGGACGCCGCTCGGCCGGGTGCTGCCGGGCGGCCCGACCGGCGACATCTACGAGCAGGGCTTCAAGCCGCAAGTGACCGAGCTCGGCACCCGCCATCCGGTGACCCGCGGCCTGACCGGCTCCAAGGGCCCCGAGACCGAGGCCGACTGGGGCCGCTGGTTCCGGCACATGAACGTGGACGTCCAGTCCGGCGACATCGTGATGGAGGGCGTGCGCGACCGGCCGCTATTGATCCTCGACCGGGTCGGCGAGGGGCGCGTGGCGCAGCTGATGAGCGATCACGCCTGGCTGTGGGCGCGCGGCTACGAGGGCGGCGGGCCGCAGGCCGAGCTGATGCGCCGGGTGGCGCACTGGCTGATGAAGGAGCCGGAACTGGAGGAGGAGGCGCTGCGCGCCCGGGTCGAGGGCGACCGCCTTGTGGTCGAGCGCCGGTCGCTGGAGACCGAGTTGCCGCCGGTCGAGGTCACGATGCCCGACGGCAGCAGCGACACGCTGCAGCTGGAGCCGGGACCGGACGGTCGGGCCAGCGCAACTATGCCGGTGGACCAGCTGGGCACCTACGAACTCAGCGACGGGGAGCGCACCGCCGTCGCCGCCGCCGGACCGCCGAACCCGCTGGAATACCGCGACGTCCGCTCCACCCGGGAGCGTCTCGGCCCGCTGGTCGACGCCAGCGGCGGGGCGCACGTGCGCGTCGACGACGGCGTGCCGCGGCTGCGCAAGGTCGATCCCGAGCGCGACAGCGCCGGGCGCGGCTGGATCGGGCTGGACGCCAACCGCGACTACCGGGTCGCAGGCGTGATGGAAGTGCCCTTGCTCCCCGCCGTGCTCGCGCTCATCCTGGTGTTGGGCACGCTGATCGCCGCCTGGTTCCGGGAGGGCAAGTAACCGCCATGACCGCCGCCGACCCCGTGCATGCCGTCACGCTGCCGCGCCGCTCCGGCGGCCGGCAGGCGCTCGGCTTGATCGCTTTCCTGGCTCTCGTGTTCGCGGTCTACGGCGCCAGCGTCGTGATCACCCAGCCGGCGATCGACGGCTGGTACGCCGAAATCGCCAAGCCCGGCTTCACGCCGCCCAACGTGGTCTTCCCGGTCGCCTGGACGATCATCTTCGGGCTGATTGCGCTCGCCGGCTGGGAGGCGTGGCGGCGGAGCGTGCCCGGGGAGTTCGGCTGGCCGCTCGCCTGCTTCCTGGTCCAGCTGGTGCTGAACTTCGCCTGGTCGGCGCTGTTCTTCGGGGAAGGCCAGATCTTCCTCGCGCTGGTCGACGTGGTCGCGCTGATCCTGGCGTTGCTCGCCACCATCACCGCGTTCTGGCAGATCAGCCGCGCGGCCGGCGTGATGCTGCTCCCCTACCTCGCCTGGATCTGCTTCGCGACGGTGCTCAACGCCGAGATCCTGCGACTGAACCTGTAGGTGGGAGCACGGTTTCTTCCGTAGGGTGGCTTCGCGCAGCAAGCCACCTTCACGTGGTGCGTAGGCGGCATGGTGGATTGCCGCGTTCCGCGGCAAATCCACCCTACGGAACGCTGCGATCACGGGCCGATGGCGATCACGCGTCGTCGTCGCGGCGATCACGCCCGGCGAAGGGGCCTCCCGGCCGCGGCGGCCTGGTCGGCGTAGCGGGTATCGGCGTGGATCCGCCCGCGCACGCCTTCGAGCGCGCCGGGCTTAAGTTCCAGCACCTGAAAACGGCGCGGCTCCACGGGCCCGGGCAGGATCAGGCCCTGCGGGGTGGCGGGAACGAAGCCGTAAGGCTGATAGTACTCCGGCTCGCCCACCACCACGCACAGCTCGACCGGCATCCGCCGGGCGGTGTCCAAACCCTGGCGCACCAACGCGCGGCCGATGCCCCGGCCCTGCAGCTTGGGGTCGACGGCAAGCGGCCCCAGCAGGATCGCCTGCGGACCGTCGGCCGGCGCCGGCCCCTGCCCGTCGACCCAGATCGGCCAGAAGCGCAAGGATGCCAGCATGTCGCCCGCGTCGTCGGTGGCGACGAAGCACAGCTCGGGCACCGGGCGGATGCCCTCGCGCAGGCGGTAGACGGTCTTCTGCTGGCGCGCTTCGCCGAAGGTGCGATCGAGCAGCGGCTCGATCGCCTCGGCGTCCCCTGGCCGTTCCGGCGTGATGTGGAAGCGCAGCATGCCGTCGGTCATTTCACGCGTCCTCGCTTCGCCCGCGCGGTCGTTTGAAAGGCGTAGCTTCGCTTACCACAGCCCC
>CAYRCO010000012.1:8277-25421 GCA_964422775.1 uncultured Rhodovibrio sp. | reverse complement strand
GCACACGAGCAGGATACGAAACATGAAACCGCCAGGACGTGAAAAGAGTATCTCTCAGCGCGCCGACAATAGGGGCCGAACCCTTGCGAAGGTGTTAAATCGTTCCCTGCAGACTTGTCGACGCGTAACGTGTCAGATATACCCAATATCGCATTGATTTTACGGCATTTTTTCCGCTTTCTCGAGGCCCTCCGCGCCGGTTCAGAAATGCTGCCAGCCGGCCTGGCCCGTCTCCACAACCTCGCCGTCGGGGCCGCGAACCGTGACCCCGCGCCCAGCCGCCAGCTGACCGATTCGCGTTAGCGGCAGCTCGATCTCGCGGGCGAGATCGAGCAGCGCGTCCTGGCGCCCTGGCGGGACGGCGAACACCAGCTCGTAATCGTCGCCGCCGGTGAGCGCGGTCGACAGGGCCGTGCCGTCCTGCTCGACCAGCTGCTGCACGGGCATCGACAGCGGGACGTCCGCCGCCGCCACCTCGGCGCCAAGCCCGGACGCGGCGCACAGGTGGGCCAAGTCCGCGACCAGCCCGTCGGAGACGTCCAGCCCGGCGGTCGCCAAATCCCGCGCCAGCAGGGCCTGCCCCAGCCCAACGCGCGGGCGCGGCCGGCGGTAGCGGTCGATGAGTTGGCCGCGGGCCGGTTCGTCGAGCGCATCGGAAAGCTCGCCGAGCGCGGCCTTCAGGCCGAACGCGGCGTCGCCGATCGTGCCGGAGACGTAGATGCTGTCGCCAGCGCGCGCGCCCGAGCGGCGCAGGGTGCGGCCCTGGGGGACCGAGCCGATGGCGGTGAGCGACAGCACGGTTGCCCCGTGGGTGCGCGTGGTATCGCCGCCCCAGAGCTGGATGCCGTAGCGCTCCTGATCGCCGGCCAGCCCCTGGGCGAACGCCGTGATCCAGTCTTCCTGCACATCCGGCTGGAAGGCGGCGTTGAGCAGGTAGCCTTCAGGACGCGCGCCCATCGCGGCCAGATCGGACAGGTTCACCCGCAACAGCTTGCGCGCGACATCGTCCGCCGGGTCGTCCGGCAGGTAATGGATGCCGGAAGCGATGGTATCGCTGGTATAGACGAGATCGCGGTCGGGCCGCGGCTGGATCACGGCTGCGTCGTCGCGCAGGTCGAACGCCCCGTCGGCGCGCGCCGCGAGCGGGGCGAAGTGGCGGGCGATCAGCTCGAACTCGCCGCGCATGCGGCCCCCGTGTTTACCTTTCAAGCGCCGCGCTTCGTCGCCCGGCGGATCGGCGTCACGCGTCGCCCGCCTCTCTGCGGCCGCCCGCCGGACGTTCGCCCAGCTCTGCCGGCCGCAGCACCCGGGCCAGATGGTCGAGCACCCCGTTCACCATGCGTGGCTCGCGGTCGTCGAAGAACGCCTTGGCTAGGTCGACGTACTCGTGGATCGCCGTGCGCGCCGGGGTCGCCGGCCGGTGCGCGAGTTCGAACAGCCCGCACATCATGATGATCTGCAACAGACGCTCCAGGCGCTCGAAGCTCCAGCCCTCCGCGAGCGCGCTGCTGAGCGAATCGACCAGATCCTGGCGATGGGCGACCACGCCTTTGACCAGATCGCCGAACAGACCGCGGTCGATCCGGCCCAACTGGACGCCGTCGATCGTCTCCTCCAGGCGGTACTGCAGGAATTCCGTCACGACGCGGTCGGCCGTCATCTCGCCGAGTTCGACCTGATAGAGCGCCTGCACCGCGGCCAGCCGCGCCTGCCGGCGGCGGTCCGGTCCGTGGCCCTTGGCCCCGTGCCTCTGGGAACGGCTGTCGGCGCTCGCGTTCACGTAGGTCTCCTGGGTGTCCAGCATGGCTGGTGGTAGCTTGGGCGGATCGTCTTGGCGTCAGCAGAGGGCGCGGGATCAGCGCGGATAAAGGTTGAACCGGCGCTTCACCTGCAGCATCTGCAGGCAGGCGTCGGCGGCCTCACCGCCCTTGTTCTTGCGGTTCACGTCGGCCCGTGCCATCGCCTGCTCGTGGTTCTCCACCGTCAGGATCCCGTATCCCAGCGCCAGGCAGTGCTCGGCGGCGATGTCCTGCAGCTTGCGCGCACTTTCCTGGCAGACGTAGTCGTAGTGGGTCGTTTCCCCGCGGATCACGCAGCCCAGCGCCAAGTAGCCATCCGGCCGCGGCCGCCCGGCGTAGAAGTCGAGCGAGCGTACGGCAATGCGGATCGCCGTCGGTATCTCGAACGCGCCGGGCACCCGGATGATCTCATAGGTCGCACCCGCGTTTTCCAGGGCCTGGATCGCGCCGCTCAGCAAATGCTCGCCGACGTCCTCGTAGTAGCGGGCCTCGACGATCAGGATGTGGGGCGCGTCGGCCATGACCGGTTACGTCCTGAGGTTGCGGGTGTGTGTCAACGGGTGACGGGAAAGGGCTGCACCAGCCGGGCGGCCTTAGTTTTCCGGACCGTCGGCATCGTGCGGGATCGGCCGCTGGTCGACGATACGCAGGCCGTAACCCTCCTGCAGCCCAACCACCGTTCGGCGGCTGTTGGACAGCAGGATCATATCGCTAACCCCCAGGTCCAGCAAAATTTGCGCGCCGACGCCGTAGTCGCGGATCTCGCGGCCGCCGGCGCTATCGGTTGCGCCCTCACGGGCGCGCAGCCGATCGGACAGGGCCGTTGCCGTCGGTTCGCGCAGCAGGACGATGACGCCGCGGCCTTCCGCGCCGATCATCCGCATGGCGGTGGCGAGTTCGCCCACCTTGCCGCCATGCAGATCGCCGAGCACATCGTCCAGGATCGAGAGCGCGTGCATGCGCACCGGCACTGGCTGTCCGTCGGCGATATCCCCGGTCCACAGCGCCACGTGCTCGGCATAGGCGACCGTGTTGACGTAAAGCGCCATGTTGAACGTCCCGCCGTAGGCGCTGTTCAACGTGGTCTCGTGGATCCGCTGGACGATCCGGTCGTGTTTGCGCCGGTAGGCGATCAGGTCGGCGATCGTGCCGATCTTGAGCCCGTGATACTGAGCGAACTGCACCAGATCGTCGCGCCGGGCCATGGTGCCGTCGTCGGCCATGATCTCGCAGATCACCCCTGACGGGTTCAGGCCGGCCAGCCGGGCGATGTCCACCGCCGCCTCGGTGTGCCCCGCGCGCACCAGCACGCCGCCGTCGCGCGCGGCCAGCGGAAACACGTGCCCGGGCGTTTCGATGTCGCGCGGGCCCTTTTCGGGATCGATCGCGGTCGCGACCGTATGCGCGCGATCCGGTGCGGAGATTCCGGTGGAGATGCCTTCCCGCGCCTCGATCGAGACGGTGAAGGCGGTGGCGAAGCGGCTTTCGTTGCGCCGGGCCATCATCGGCAGGCCCAGCTCCTCCACTCGCTCACCGGTGAGCGCCAGGCAGATCAGGCCGCGGCCGTACTTGGCCATGAAGTTGATCGCCTGGGGCGTGGCCATCTGCCCCGGGATCACAAGGTCGCCCTCGTTCTCCCGGTCCTCGTCATCGACCAGGATGAACATGCGCCCGTTGCGGGCATCCTCGATGATGTCGGCGGGCGGCGACTTCAGTTCCTGGAAAGCCGTGGTCCGCGTGTCTTCCGGCGTGAACGCGCCCGCGGCCCCGCCCTGGCTGGAAGCCTGATCGCTCATCGGCTGTCCTCGCGCTCGGCCTGCAGCATGCGCGCGACATAGCGCGCCAGCATGTCGATCTCGCAGTTAAGGCGGCTGCCCGCCTCCCGCTCTGCGAAGGTGGTAACGGCGCGGGTGTGCGGGATGACGTTCACCCCGAAGCGGCTGCCGTCGACCTCGTTCACTGTCAGCGATACGCCGTCGAGCGCGATCGATCCTTTCGGGGCGACGTATTTCGCCAGTTCGGGCGGCACCTCGAAGACGTAGCGCCAGGAATCGCCCTCCTGGTAAGCTTCTACGACCTGCGCGATGGCATCGACGTGCCCGTAGACGAGATGCCCACCGAGCTCGTCGCCCATTCGAAGCGAGCGCTCGAGGTTGACCGCTACGCCTTCGTCGATGTCGCCGAGCGTGGTCTTGGACAGCGTCTCCGCCGAGACGTCGACGGCGAAGCCCTGTTCGTGGGTCTCCACCACGGTCAGACAGACGCCGCTGCAGCAGACCGACGCTCCGAGGTCGAGCGTCGAGGGGTCGTAGGAGGTCTCGAAGACGAAGCGCAGATCCCCGGCTTCCCCTTCAGGTGGGCGCTGAACCGCGTGCACGCGGCCGACGTCTGTTACGATTCCGGTAAACATGGCGGATGGGAACCTAGGCCAAGATCGGGCTCGGTGTAAGGGTTTGTCCCGAATTAGGTCACCCGACCGTAGCTTTCCATGACATCGTCGCCCAGAGATGTCGCACCCTTCGGCCGGAAACGCGGCGTATCGGCGAGTTGGTCGAGCCCAAACCCGGCGATTGCGGGGAGGCCGTCGCCGCCGATCACGCGCGGGCTGCGGAACCAGACGATCCGATCGACCAGGTTGTAGCGCAGCAGGCCGGCGGCGAGTTGGCCGCCACCCTCGACCAGGACCCGGGTCAGGCCGCGGGCGGCCAGTTCGTGCAGGGCGGCCGTCAGCGACAGCGCGCCGTGACTGTCCGCGGGCAGCGCCGCGACCTCGACGCCCGCGCCGCGGTAGGCGTCCAGCCGGTCCGCCGGGACGTCCCGCCGGGTCATCAGCAGGGTGCGCACCTGTTCGGCATCGCGCACCAGCTTGTGCGTAAGCGGCAGCCGCAGCCGCCCGTCGAGCACGACCCTGAGCGGGCGATAGCCGTCCATGCCCGGCAGGCGCACCGTGAGCGACGGATCGTCGGCGATCGCCGTACCGCTGCCGACCATCACGGCGTCGTGGCGCGCGCGCAACAGATGGCCGCGGGCGCGCGCCGCCTCACCGGTGATCCACTGACTTTCGCCGTCGTGCGTGGCGATCCGGCCGTCCAGCGTGGTCGCGAGCTTCAGGGTAATCAGCGGGCGGTCCTGCCGGCGCATCAGCAAATAGCCGGCATTGAGCTCCGCCGCCGCGTCCGCCGCGACCCCGGTCTCCACCGCGATCCCGGCCGCGCGCAGACGCTCAAGCCCGGAACCGGCCACCCGGGGATCCGGGTCCTCCAGCGCGGCGACGACGCGGGCCACGCCCGCCTCGATCAGCGCGTCGACGCAGGGCGGCGTCTTGCCGTGATGGGCGCAGGGTTCCAGGGTCACGTAACAGGTTGCCCCGCGGGCCCCGTCGGGATCGACCGCTTGGGCGCGGCGGATCGCCTCGGTCTCGGCGTGCGGGCGGCCGCCCGGCTGGGTCCAGCCGCGCCCGAGCACACGCCCGTCGCGCACCAGGACGCAGCCCACAGCCGGGTTCGGGGCGACCCGGCCGAGCCCGCGCCTTGCAAGCGCGAGCGCGCCCTGCATCCAGCCGGCGTCGGCCGCGCTCGCGGGGGTCGTGCTAGACGTTGTTTTGGTCGCCTTCGAGGGTGCCAACGAAGGTCTCGAAGTCCCGGGCCTCGTGGAAATTTTTATAGACCGACGCGTAGCGGACGTAGCCCACCTGATCCAGCGTGGCGAGCGCGTCCATGATCATCTCGCCGATCAGTTTGGCCGGGATTTCGCTCTCGCCGGAACTCTCCAGCCGACGGACGATGCCGTTGACCACCCGCTCCAGGCGCTCGGGGTCGACCGGGCGCTTGCGCAGCGCGATCTGCATCGAGCGCATCAGCTTGTCGCGGTCGAACGGCTCGCGCTTCTCGTTCGCCTTGACCACGGTCAGTTCGCGCAACTGCACCCGCTCGAAGGTGGTGAAGCGCGCGCCGCAGTTCGGGCAGTGCCGGCGCCGGCGGATCGCCTGATTGTCGTCGGTCGGACGCGAGTCCTTAACCTGCGTATCGTCGTTGCTGCAAAAAGGACAGCGCATTCCCCCGCACCCGCTTTTTCTGGCACCGCCGGTGGGCCCGTGGGCTCCGCCGGTCGTGGTTTCCGCCGGCCCGTCCTGGGCCGGCCTATTGTTGTACGCGTCGTCGAATCGGATATCGGTCTCGTCGCCGTTGCCGTGCCGGCCGACCAGCCGTCCATCAAGCCGGCCGCACGCTGTGGGACGCTGGGCGGCGGCGCGGCCCCCTCGTCGGCGGGACCGCGCCGCCCTGCCCGGCGCCGTCGGTTACGCCTGCTGCGCGGCTTCCGGATAGATCGGGAAGCGCGCGCACAGCTTGTGCACGTCGGCCTTCACCGCCTGCTCGACCGCGCTGTTGTCCTGCGGGTTGTCGCGCAGGCCGTCCAGCACGCGGGCGATCAGGTCGGCCACCTGACGGAACTCCTCCGGGCCGAAGCCGCGGGTGGTCGCCGCCGGGGTACCCAGCCGGATGCCGGAGGTGACCGCCGGCTTTTCCGGATCGAACGGCACGCCGTTCTTGTTGCAGGTGATGCCGGCGCGATCGAGCGATTCCTCGGCCGCCTTGCCGGTGATCCCCTTGGGCCGGAGGTCGACCAGCGTCAGGTGCGTGTCGGTGCCGCCGGTCACGGTGTCCAGGCCGTGCTCCATCAACCGGCTGGCGAGCGCCTTGGCGTTGTCCACCACGCGCTGGCTGTAGGCGCGGAACTCCGGCCTCAGCGCCTCGCCGAACCCGGCGGCCTTGCCGGCGATGATGTGCATCAGCGGGCCGCCCTGCAGCCCCGGGAAGACGGCCGAGTTGATCTTCTTGGCGATCCACTCGTCATCCGTCAGCACGATGCCGCCGCGCGCGCAACGCAGGGTCTTGTGCGTGGTCGAGGTGACGACGTGGGCATGCTCCAGCGGGTTCGGATGCACGCCGCCGGCGACCAGGCCGGAGAAGTGCGCCATGTCGACCTGGAACCAGGCACCGACCTTGTCGGCGATCTCGCGGAAGCGCTTGAAGTCGATCTGGCGCGGGTATGCCGAGCCGCCGGCCAGGATCAGCGCCGGCTTGTTCTCCACCGCCAGGCGCTCGACCTCGTCGTAGTCGATCAGGCCGTCTTCCTGACGCACGCCGTACTGGACGGCGTTGAACCACTTGCCGGACAGGTTCGGCGCGGCGCCGTGGGTCAGGTGGCCGCCCGCCGAGAGCGACATGCCGAGGATGGTGTCCCCCGGCTTGAGCAGCGCCAGCATCACCGCCTGGTTGGCCTGCGCGCCAGAGTGCGGCTGCACATTCGCATAGGCGCAGCCGAACAGCTTCTTGGCGCGGTCGATCGCAAGCTCTTCGGCGATGTCGACGTACTCACAGCCGCCGTAGTAGCGCTTACCGGGATAGCCTTCGGCGTACTTGTTGGTGAGCACGGAGCCCATCGCCTCCAGCACCGCCTTGGAGACGATGTTTTCAGAGGCGATCAGCTCGATCTGGTTCTGCTGACGCGCAAGCTCCTTCTCGAGCGAGCCGAACAGCTCGGGATCGCTGTCCTGCAGAGACTCGGTGAAGAAGCCGTTGGGGGCCTGCTGGTCCGGTGCGGCGTTGCTGTTAGCGGTCATGTTCGGGTCCTCGATTAAAGCCGTCGTTGCAGCCTGTCATAACGTCCGATCGCGGGGCGCGGTTCTGCCGCGCGGACGCCGCCCGATGGCCGGGAAGCGTCGTTGTCGCCTTCGGCACGGGCCGGGTCCGCGGCGATGCCCGGCGGATCAACTGCTGCTAAGTTTGTCCACGCGGCGTTGGTGACGCCCGCCCTCGAATGCAGTGGTCAGAAAAACGCGCAGGCAGTCCCGGGCGACCTCGACGCCGGTCGTCCGCGCGCCCAGGGCGAGGACGTTGGCGTCGTTATGCTCCCGGGCAAGCCGCGCGTCGGTGGTGTTGGCGCAGCGCGCGGCGCGCACCGCGGGGTTGCGGTTCGCGGCGATCGAGATGCCGATGCCGGTCCCACACACGAGTACGCCGGACGGTGCGCGCCCGTCGGCGATCGCGCCGGCCAAGGCCGCGCCGTAATCCGGATAGTCGACCGAGTCCGTGCCGTGCGTGCCGAGATCGATCACCTCCGCGCCAGCTGCGCGCAGGTCGTCCGCGAGCGCGTCCTTGAGGGCCACGCCCGCATGGTCGGCGGCGAGCGCGACCACTTGGCCGGCAAGGGATCGGCTGTCAGTCATAAAGCGGTGTCTGTCCAGTTTTTTCGACAAGAGCGGCCCGTCTGTGTCTACCACATCTCGCGCCCGGGTAAAAGGCCGCCCCCAGGTATCGCTTCCGGGATCCGCGCGAAACCGCGGCTTGCCGGCGCTTTCGCCAGGCCCGGTTTGACCAGGACCGGGGGGCGCGGTCAACGGCCGAAGCGTCCGGCGCCGTGATCCGCATCAAGACCAGGGCGCGATGATTCATTTAAATCCGAAAGACGTTGACTTTTCTTTCGAAAGAACGGACATAATCCCTGCCCTTCGCGGCCGAGAAAGGACCCAGAAGTGAGCGCCGAGAGCAAGCATACCGGTAACCGCGACTTGATGGAGCAGACGACCGATATCGTCGTCGCCTATCTGCGCAAGAACCCGCTGTCGCAAGCCGATCTGTCCCGCCTCATCGGCGAGGTGCATACGGGCCTATCCCAGCTTGGCGGAGCGCAGACGACGCCGCCGCAGGAACCCGCGGTGCAGATCAAGAAGTCGATCCAGCCGAACTATCTGGTCTGCCTGGAAGACGGCAAAAAGCTGAAGATGCTGAAACGTCACCTGCGTACCAACCATAACATGACGCCTGAAGAGTATCGGGCCAAGTGGGGGCTCAGCCCGGATTATCCGATGGTCGCGCCGACCTACGCAGAGCAGCGCTCCGCGTTCGCCAAGGACATCGGTCTCGGCCGCAAGCGCAGCCGGTAGCGCCCGCGCGCTTGGGTCCCGGCAGCTTCCGCGTCGCATTGCGACAGCCGCTGCAGTCGGCGCGCGGCCAGCCTCCGCAAGCTTGGCCGCGGCGCGCATAGCTACGCAGGGCTTGCGTAGCAGGCTTGCCCGGACGACATTTCATCCGGCTATCTGTTAAGGTGGCCATGGCCTAGGCCCGGCGCGTCGCTGGGGCTGGGCCTCCGCCCGTCACGGGGTCATGGCGCGATCAGTCTGGCCGCGCCCGCATACGTCCGGCGCGCGCCGGCTTTGTCGCCGAGCCTCGTTCGTAGGCGGTTCTAGGGAGGCAAACCAGGTAAGCAACGACAAGCGAGAGGGAGCAACATGTATAAACGTCTGACAGGGATCGCCCTGTCCGCCCTGATGGCGGGCACCATGGCGGCCGGTCCGGCCGCGGCCCAGGACGTCGAGATCGGAGCCGTTATGCCGCTGACCGGCGACCTCGCGGACTTCGGCGAGAGCGACGCCAAGGGCGTCGAACTGGCGGTCAAGGAGATCAACGCCGCCGGCGGGGTGCTGGGTCAGGATCTCGGCCTGTCGATCGCCGATACCCGCACCAGCCCGCAGGCCGGCGTGGACGCCGCCAAGAAGCTGGTGAACGTGGAGAACGTGGCCGGCCTCGTGGGCGCACTGTCGTCCGGCGTCACCATTCCGATCGCGCGCAGCGTCTCCTCGCAGCAGGGGGTGCCGCAGATCTCCAACGCCTCGACCTCGCCCACGATCACCAACCTCGAGGACAACGGCTACCTGTTCCGGACCGTGCCCTCCGACCAGCTGCAGGGCGTGGTCCTGGGTGACATCGTCGCCGACGAAGGCCTGACGAAGGTCGCGGCGATGTACGTCAACAACGACTACGGCGAAGGTCTGGCCGAGGTCTTCAAGCAGCAGTTCGAGAAGCGCGGCGGCACCGTGACCACGATGCTGCCCTACGAGAAGGGCAAGGCGTCCTACCGTGGCGAGCTGTCGAACGCTGGCAAGGGCGACCCGGAGGCCCTGCTTCTGGTCGGCTATCCGGAGAACGGTATCACCATCCTCCGGCAGGCCATCCAGGAGGGCTATTTCGATCGGTTCATCATGACCGACGGCATGAAGACGCCGAAGGTCGTGGAATCGATCGGCGGTCAGTATCTGGCGAACACGATCGGCTCGACGCCGACCTCGTTCGACACCGCCGGCGCCGACTATTTCACGAAGGCCTACGAGGACGCGTACGGCAACCTGCCGCCGAAGCCGTTCATCGACACGGCCTACGACGCCACCTACCTGCTGGCGCTCGCGATGCAGGCGGCCGGCTCGACCGACGGCGCCAAGGTGCGCGACGCCCTGCACGACGTCGCCACCCCGCCGGGAACCAAGGTCGGCCCGGGCGAGTGGGCCAAGGCGCTTGAAGCGCTGAAGAACGGCGAAGACGTGAACTACGAGGGTGCCGCCGGCCCGCACGACTTCGATGAGAACGGCGACGTGCCGGGCATCATCGAGCACTGGACCTTCACAGAGGACGGTGGCGTCGAGACCATCCGCAAGGTCAAGGGCGGCGGCGCGTAAGCGCTTGTCCGTCCGCCGCTTTCAAGCGGCCGACACGAGCGGGCCCGCCGGGCTTTCCCGGCGGGCCCTTTCTCGTCCGAGCCCGTGTGCGAGACCTGCTGGGGTCCAGGGCTCACCCCGTCGCTTACCGCAGCACGCTGTCCGCAAGCGTCATCACGTCGCCAGTGAGCTTGGCCGCCAGGCCGATCATCAGCACGCCCATGCCCACGTCCAGCACCCGCCACACGGTCGGCCCCGTGACGTAGCGCCCGGCAACGTAAGACGTCACCGCAAGCGTGGCGAACCACAGGAACGATGCCGCGACCGCGCCGCCGGAGAACACCAGACGCTCGCCCAACTCGCTGTAGCGGCTGGCGAGGCCACCGACCAGGACGATCGTATCGAACAGGACACCCGGGTTGGCGATCGATACGGCGATGGCGGGCCCGTAGACGCCGGCGGCCGTCGCCGGCTGCAGCAGGCCCCCGCCCTCGCCGCCGCCGATCCCGCGCCACAGGCTGGACAGCCCGTAGTACAGGAAAAACGCCGCCGCCGCGCTGGCGAGCGCCAGCTTGAGCGCCGGGATCTGGGCCACCAGCGAACCGACCCCGAGCGCGCCCAGCGCGATCAGCGCCATGTCGACCGCCACGAAGATGCCCGCGACGACGAACACCGTGGGCACGCGCGCCAGCCCGTAACGGATCAGGAGCGCATTCTGCGGGCCGATCGCGACGATCATGCTGGCCGCCATCGCCATGCCGGAGAAGAAGATGATCATGGCGCGCTCCAGCCGATCATGCCGGTGGATTGCGTCTTCGGCAGCCGCGGATGGTGTTTCAGCGCGGCGTAGGCCGGGTCGCTCAGCAGCCGGCGATGGCAGGCCGGCAGGTGCTGTACCGGGACGCTGGGGAACAGGTGGTGCACCAGGTGGAAGCAGTCGTTGCGCGGGAACAATAGGGCCCGCAGCGGCTGCGGCAGGATCAGGTTGCGCGAGGCGTAGAGATCGTCGCTCTCGGCGATCAGACCGGCGTGGTCGACACAGTCGTTCCAGTAGTTGATCGCGGTCATGACGTAGAGGTAGGGCACCAGCACCAGGAACACCGTCGTCCAGGGCGCCAGCCAGACGCCGAGCGCGACCATGGCGAGCACCCCAAGCTTGGCGAGACCGACCGTCCGGCCGTCCTCGAACGACAGGTCGACCGGGAAGTAGCGGCGCAGGTGCAGCCCCAGGATCGGGGTCACCAAGTGCCGGGCCAGGCTGCTCCAGGTCACCGGCTGGTCGATCCCGAACACCTGCAGGTTCTCGAAGTCCTTGTCCTGCTCGTGATCGCCCAGGAAAGTGTGGTGGGTGGCGTGCTCGCGCTCGTACTTGCGGAATCCGCCCAGCAGCACCACCGCCGCGATCCGGCCAAACAGCACGTTGGCCGCGATCGACCGGGTGAAGGTGTAGTGGCTGCATTCGTGGACGACGTTGTTCAGCCCGCGCAGGCGGGTGGCGATGAACACGGCCAGGACGGCGATCATGGGCGCGCCGATGACGCCGGTCTCGGCGAGCAGATACGCACCGAGCGCGATGCTGCCGGCGATGGCGAGGAGATAGCTCGCGAAAATCGCCGTCGCGGTCCAGATACCCTTGCGGGGCAGATCCTTGAACTCGTGCCGGAAAGCCCGGCGGACGTGTTTGGCAGACATAACGGCACTTCCCTTCATGCTCGTATGGAGTGCGCGCCGCCGCGGACCGGCAACGCTGAAGGGAAGCTAGGGAAGGAACGTGAAAATTTCGATTAGCTTGGTGAATCTCCCGTTAACCGCGTAAGGCTTTTTCGCCCCCCTACCCCAGCCGATCGGTCAAGCCGAGACCCGGGCGATCAGGCGGTCCAGCAGCGCCCGGCCCCGCGGCCAATCGCCCAGCCGGCTTTCCGAGCCGATGTGCTGCAGCGCACCCGCGGTGTGGGTGTCGCAGCACGCAACGGCCGGACGGAAAAAGGCCCCTCGCCGCGCCATGGCGATGGGCCCCTTTCGACGGCAAAAACGGCGTCACGCCAGTTGGGCGCCGGCTACGTCTCCTCGCCGGCGCGGCGTTTCTCGCGGGCGAGCGCGCGCTTGCGCTCGCCGGCTTCGGACAGGATGCCCTCCGGCCGGGTCACCAGGATGATCTCCAACAGGACGCCGATCAGCAGGATCCGGAGCGAGCCCGCGCGGGTGGCGAGGTCGGCCGGCAGCAGGCCGGTCACGAACTCGGTACCGGACCAGATGATCCAGATTACGAAGGCACCGATCAGCGCACCCTTGTTGTTGCCGCTGCCGCCGGCGATCAGCATCACCCACACCAGGAAGGTCGCCAGCATCGGGCGGAAGGCCTCCGGGCTCAGGAAGCCGAAGAAGTGGGCGTACATCGCCCCGCCCAGGCCCATCACGCAGGAGCCCAGCACGAACGCCTGCAGCCGGAACGCGAGCACGCTCTTGCCGGCGGCCATGGTGGCGTCCTCGTTCTCCCGGATCGAGCGCAGCACGCGGCCCCAGGGCGCGCGCCGGGCGATCTCCAGCAGCAGGTAGACGACCGCGACCACGATGATCGTGAAGATCAAGTAGTTGAACGTGAAGTTGCCGCCGAACCAGTCCTCGAACGGCCGGCCGATCTCCATGCCGCGCACGCCGCCGGTGAGCCAGCCCTCGGTCTTGAGGAACAGGCGGACGATCTCGGCGATGCCGATCGAGGCGATCGCCAGGTAGTCGGCGCGCAGGTTGAGGGTGATCAGGCCGACGAACAGCGCCAGGATGCCGCTCGCGACGATCGCACCGCCGATGCCGATCAGAAGCGGCATGCCGAAGCCACCCAGGTGACCGTCCGACGGCGGCGCGGTCAGGATACCGCTGGTGTAGGCGCCGACCGCGAAGAAGGCAGCCACACCGATGTTGAACAGGCCGGTCAGGCCCCACTGGATGTTCAGGCCCAAGGTCAGGATGCCGTAGATCCCGATCAGGCAGAGCGCGAACATCCCGTATTCGATCAAGCCTGCCATGGTTTTACGCCTTCCTGCCGGCGAACAGGCCGGTCGGCTTGAAGATCAGCATGATCACCATCAGGGCGAACGCCACCGCCGGCTTGTAGGGCGGCGACAGGAACACCGTGGAGTACTCCTGCGCCAGGCCGATGATCAGCCCGCCCACGATCGCGCCGTAGGGCCGGCCGATGCCGCCCAGGATCGCGGCGGCGAACACCGGCAGCAGGATGCGCCAGCCCATCACCGGGTGCAGCCGGGTATCCAGGGCCAGGAAGATGCCGGCGGCCGCCGCCATGCCGCCGCCGATCACCCAGGTCCAGATGATCACCTTGTTGACCTCGATACCGGTCACCTGCGCCAGATCCGCGTTGTCCGACATGGCGCGCATCGCCTTGCCGGTCTTGGTCTTCTGCAGGAACAGGTGCAGCAGCACCACCAGGACGACCGCGCCCGCGACGATCACCAGGTGGTCCGGCTTGATGTTCACCCCAGCCAGCCGCCAGGGCATCTCGATCCCCTGGGCGTAGTACTGGTTGCCGGGCCCCCAGATCAGCTGCACGAGCGAGCGCAGGATCAGCGCCACGCCGACCGAGGAAATCAGCAGGATGGCGGGCGCCACCTTGCGCAGCCGGCGATACAGAATCTGGTCGACCGCCACCGCGACCACCATGGTCGCCGCCACGCCGAAGAAGAACGAAAGCTCCGGCGGCGCGCCAAGGATGGACACCGGTATCAGGGTGAAATAGGCGCCCAGCGTGATCAGGTCGCCGTGGGCAAAGTGCGGGAAGCGCAGGATGCCGTAGACCAGCGACAACCCGATCGCGCCCAGCGAGAAGATGCTGCCGGCGACGATGCCGTAGATCGTGAGTTGCAGAAACTCGGCCATCTGGGTGTCTCGCGCCCCCTTATCCGCCCAGGAACATCTCGGCGACCTCGCGGTTGTTCAGGAGGTTCTCGCCGGTGTCGTGGTGGCGGTTGCGGCCGGTGGTCAGCACGTAGCCGCGGTGGCACATCCGCAACGCCTGCTTGGCGTTCTGCTCCACCATCAGAATGCTGACGCCCAGGCCGTTGACTTTGTTGATATTTTCGAAGATCAGATCGACGATCGCCGGGGCCAGGCCGGCGGTCGGCTCGTCGAGGAGGATCAGCCCGGGATCGAGCATCAACGCCCGGCCCATGGCGACCATCTGGCGCTGCCCGCCCGAGAGCGCGCCCGCCGGCTGCCGGCGTTTTTCGTACAGGGCCGGGAAGAGCTCGTAGACCTTCTCGAGATCCTTGGAGAAGTCGTCGTTGCGGATGAACGCGCCCATCTCCAGGTTTTCCTCGACCGTCAGGGTCGGGAAGACGTTCTTTTCCTGCGGCACGTAGCACAGCCCCTGGCGGACGATCTGGTCCGGGCGCAGGTTGGCGATCTCCTTGTCGCGGTAGGTGATGCTGCCCTCGCGGACCTTCACCAGCCCGAAGACCGCCTTCATCACGGTCGATTTGCCGGCGCCGTTGGGCCCGATGATCGCGATGATCTCGCCCTGCTCGACGCGCATGTCGACGCCGTTGAGAATGTCGACGTCGCCGTAGCCGCCGCGGATCTGATCGACCTCAAGCAGGCTCATGGCCGCTGGTCTCCCCCTGGGAACTGCCCTGTTACGCGTCCGCGTCCGCGGCGGCCGCCGCGCCGCCGCCGAAGTACGCCTCGAGCACGTCCTCGTTCTTGCGGATTTCGTCCATCGTGCCCTGGGTCAGGACGGAGCCCTGGGCCATCACGATCACGGGATCGCAGAGTTCGGCGATCAGGTCCATGTCGTGCTCGATGATGCAGAAGGTGTAGCCGTGCTCGCGGTTGAGCCGGCGGATCACCTCGGTGATCTTGCCCATCAGCGTGCGGTTAACGCCGGCGCCCGGCTCGTCCAGCAGCACCACCTTGGCCGGGGTCATCATCGTCCGGCCGATCTCCAGCAGCTTCTTCTGCCCGCCCGACAGGTTGCCGGCCAATTCGTTGCGCACGTGCGTCATCTCGAGGGTCTCAAGCACCTCGTCGGCACGCTGGCGCGTCCGTTGCTCGTCCGCGCGCACCCGCCCCGGACGGAACCAGGCGTTGATCAGGCTCTCCCCCGACTGCTCGCCCGGGACCAGCATCAGGTTCTCCAGCGCCGTCATCCGCGCAAGCTCGCTTGGCACCTGGAAGGTGCGCACCATGCCAAGCTCGAAGCGCTTGTGCGGCGGCAGCTTGGTGATGTCCTTGCCGTCCAGGACGATCTGGCCGGAGCTGGGCGGCAGGAAGCCCGCGATGATGTTGAACAGCGTCGACTTGCCCGCGCCGTTCGGGCCGATCATGCCGGTGATCGTGCCGGCCCCGACCTCGAGCGAGCAGTTGTCCACGGCGACCAGCCCGCCGAAGGTCTTGGTGATGTTGCGGACTTCGATCATCGGCCCCTCTCGATGGTCGTCGATCGCCGGATCGCGGATCGTGTGCCCCTGCGCCGGATCGTCCGGCACACGCCCTGCCGACGCCGTCCCGGCGGTCGGCCGGGGCGGAAAGCGCAGGACACGCGTGTCACGCTGACCCCGAACCCACGGACGGCGCGCGGTATAGACGAGCAGGCCGGTCGGGGCAAGGGCATGAACGCCTTTGCATATGTCCGAAAGCCGCGGCGAGCGGCGTCACTCAGCCCGGCCGCGCGACAGGGGTCGCCGTGTCGCGATCGGTTCGAGATCGGACGTGCCGGGCTTAAACAGCTAGCATGCGCTCGCGTCTACAAGACACCGAACGCCGCGCGGCCCGGTTTGTTCGCCTTGGCGAGCACATAGTCCAGCTTGCGGGCCGCGGTCGCGCGCAGGCGGTCCTCCGCGCTGTTGGCATCGCCGACGATCGCGACCTCCGTCAAGGTCGCCGGATCCATCGCGGTCACGCGGACATAGCGTCCCTGCGGTGTGAATTCGAAAATGATCTCGCGCATGCGCCTGCCATCCATGGGTACTGGGCGGACCGACAGGTCTTGTAGGTGATGCCGGGTTAACGAAACGCCAACGGCCTCAGCCGATCGCGGCCAGCCACGCCGCGCCCAGGATGGCGGCCGCCCCAGCCGCGCAGCCGATTTGTACACGCTGGCTGGCGCGCAGCCGTTCCGGCAGGTAAGCGGCCGCGAACCCCAGGCCGACGCCCGCGACGAACCCGGCGACATGGCCGCCGATATCGGTGCGCTCGCCGCCCACCCCTAAGAAGGCGACCAGCATGATCCCAGCCGCGACCGGCGACCAGCGGCGCAGGCCCTGACGCCAGCGCAGTTCCCGGGCGGTCTGCGCCGCCCCGGCGAGGAAGCCCAGCCCGCCGAACACCGCCGTCGAGGCGCCGACCGCCACGTGGCCCGCGTCCTGGAACGCGACGTTCAAGAGATTGCCGAGCGTGCCGGCAAGCACCAGGGCGAGCCAGCCAAGGCCGGTCCCGAACTGCCGGCCGACCAACAGGCCGCAGACCCCGCCGAACACCAGGTTGCCGAGCAAGTGACCGAAATCGGCGTGCAGCGTGAGCCCGGTCGCCGCCCGCCACAGCGCGCCGTCCGCAATCGCGCCCGCGTCGACCGCGCCCAACTGCGTCCAGTCCAGGCCCCAGGGACGGCGGTTCTGCGCGCCGAAGCCCGCCAGCAGCACCAGCGCGTAGCCGATCACGCCTAGAAGCGGCGGGCTCGGCAGTACCCGCTCGCCAGAGCCCGGGTCTTCGGTGTTCGGTTCGGTCAGCAGGCCCAGGCGCTGGGCGGTGCTGACCAGCGGGGCACGTCGGTTTTCCTCGCGATAGCTGTCCAACTCGAAGCGCGCGCGCAGGGCGTCGTCCTCGTGCACGACCAGGCTGACGCC
>CAYRCO010000012.1:0-8177 GCA_964422775.1 uncultured Rhodovibrio sp. | reverse complement strand
CGGCTTCGTGATCGCACGGACGCGGGTGACGGCGCCAGCCCGGACGGCCATGCTCGCGCGCAAGCGCGATATCGGCGCCCTGTTGCACCCACAGTTCTCAAAGGTCGGTCGCCATGAACCTCGGCTTCGTCACCCTGCTTCTGGTCTGCCAGCTGATCGGCGAGACGCTCGCCCGGCTGCTCGCGCTCGATCTGCCCGGCCCGGTGATCGGGATGGTGATTCTGTTCACAGGCCTGGTCGTGCGCGGCGGCGTGCCGGAAGGGCTGCGCACGACCGCGAGCGGATTCCTAAACAACCTATCGCTGCTGTTCGTGCCGGCCGGGGTTGGCGTGGTCACGCACCTGTCGCTGGTCGCCGACGAGTGGCTGGCGATCACGAGCGCGCTCGCCGTCTCCGCGGTGGTCACGATCGCCGTCACCGCGCTCGTCATGGTCTGGCTGGCGCGCCTGACCGGCAACGAAGCCGGTCCCGAAGCGCGCAAGGAGGACTAGGCGATGGACAACGTGGTGGACACCGAACTCTACCGGATCTGGGTCTATCTGGCCGAGCAGCCCCTGCTCGCGCTGACCGTGACGCTGGTGGCCTATCAGGCCGGGCAGTGGGTCTACGAGCGCACCAACCTGCACCCGCTCGCGAACCCGGTCCTGTGGGCCGTGATTATGCTCGTGGCACTGCTTGAGCTGACCGGCTACAGCTACGAACAGTATTTCGAGGGTGCGAAGTTCGTGCACTTCCTGCTGGGCCCGGCCACGGTCGCGCTGGCGGTGCCGCTTTACAACAATCTCAAGGAGATGCGCCGGACCGCGTTACCGATGGGCGTGGCGCTGGTGATCGGCTCCCTGACCGCCTCCGCCACCGCCGTGGCGACCGCTTGGCTGTTCGGGGCCAGCCAGGACACGCTGGCCTCGCTCGCGCCGAAGTCGGTGACCACGCCGATTGCGATGGGCATCGCCGAGGAGATCGGCGGCCTGCCGTCGCTGACGGCGGTGCTGGTGATCCTGACCGGGATCATCGGAGCGGTGGTAACGACCTACACGCTGGACGCGCTGCGCATCCGCGACTGGCGGGCGCGCGGGTTCGCCACGGGGCTGGCCGCGCACGGCATCGGCACCGCGCGTGCGCTGCAACTGAACGACGCGGCCGGCGCGTTCTCCAGCCTGGCGATGGGGCTGAACGGACTGGCGACGGCGATCCTGCTACCGCTGCTCATCCGTCTGATCTTCTAGCTGGATCCGGCGGTTACGCGGACAGGTTCAGGCCGCGGAGGTGTA
This sequence comes from uncultured Rhodovibrio sp., assembly GCA_964422775.1. Lineage (GTDB taxonomy): Bacteria > Pseudomonadota > Alphaproteobacteria > Kiloniellales > Rhodovibrionaceae > Rhodovibrio. The sequence goes on along the minus strand of CAYRCO010000012.1, from coordinate 6,906 downwards.
GCTGGGGCGCACGCCCATGCGCGCCGCGGCCCAGAAGCCCTCCAGCCGGTGCAGGGCATCGTTCGCCGCCGCGACGTTCTTTTCGTCCAGGCCGGTGCTGCCCAGGTCGCCCGCGTGCGCCGCGAACAGCGCGTCCAGCTGGCGGCAGACCTGCAGGCCCTTGTCGGAGCAGCGCAGGTGGGTGGCGCGCTTGTCGTGCGGCGAGCGCTCCTGCTTCAGATAGTCGTGCTCGACCATCTTCTTGACGTTGTAGGACACGTTCGAGCCAAGGTAATAGCCGCGCTGGGTCAGCTCGCCCACCGTCAGTTCGGACTCACCAAGGTTGAACAGGATCATGGCCTGCACCGCGTTCAGGTCGCGCACGCCCTGACGGTCCAGTTCGTTCTTCACGACGTCCATGCACTGACGGTGTAGACGCTCGATCAGCGCAATGGTCTCCAGGTACGAAGCCTTCACCGGGCTGTCCCTCTCTAATGCGGGGTCGTTCTGATGCGGCGTCTGTTGACGCGGCGCGCGAGCGCCGTGCCCGCCAGGCACACGGCCGTATGCTCGTTTTATCCGAGCGACGTTAACGGTCGGTTACTCAAAAATTTTGGCGCGAAGAAGGTCAATTCAGACGCGTAAACACGTATTCCCGATAGGTTAACTGTCCGGCGTTTCCCCGCGCAGCAACCGATAGATCGCCGAGTAGTCCTTGCCGCCCCAGCCGGCGTTGACCAGCGCCGCGTAGAGCGCCTGGGCGCTCGACCCCATTGGCGTGGAGACGCCGGCCCGCATGGCGGCCTCCTGGGCGAGCTTCAGGTCCTTCCACATCATCTCGGCGGAAAAGCCCGGTTCGTAGTTCCGGTTGGCCGCCGCGGTCTCCACCAGGCCCGGGACCGGATTGTGGTTCAGCATCGCCCAGCAGGAGCCGGAGGCTTGGCTGGAGATGTCGAACAGCTTCTGCGGGTCCAGGCCCTGCCGCTCGGCCAGCGTGAACGCTTCCGAGATCGCTAGCATGGAGACGCCGAGAATCATGTTGTTGCACGCCTTGGCGACCTGTCCGTTGCCGGCCGGCCCGGCATGCACGGCGGCCTTGCCCATGACCTCGAACAGTCCCTCGGCGCAGTCGAAGGCGTCTTCCGCGCCGCCCACCATGAACGTCAGCTGCCCGGCCTGCGCGCCCGCGACGCCGCCTGAGACCGGCGCGTCCAGCAGCGCGTAGCCCCGTTCCTCCGCAGCCGCGTGCACGGCCCGCGCACTGTCGACATCGATCGTGGAACAGTCGATCAGCAGGCACTGCGCGGGCGCGTTTTCGAGCACCCCGCCAGTGCTGGTGTAGACCTCGCGCACCTGCGCGCCCGCGGGCAGCATGGTGATCACCGTCTGCGCGCCCCGCACCGCCTCCGCGATCGTTGCAGCACCCTGAACGCCGTGTTCGCGCGCTTTAGCGAGCGCCGCCTCGCTCGGGTCGAAGCCGGTCACCGCGTGCCCGGCCTGCACCAGGTTGGCGGCCATCGGCCCGCCCATGTTGCCCAGTCCGATAAAGCCGATCGCCGCCATGCCGCACCTCCCAGAAAGGTCATCAATTTTCATCGATCACCACGAAGGACACGAAGGTTCACAAAGCTTTGTTCTTGAACTCTCTTTGTACCCCTTAGTGACCTTTGTGGTCTTCGTGGCCGATCTGCGATATCGCGCTACGCCGGCTTAAGGCTCGAAGACCAGGTCGTGTTCGCTTAGCGAATGGAACGCCCGTTCGATCGTCTCGTCGTCGACCTCCTCGATCTTCGCCGGCTGCCACTGCGGCGCCTGGTCCTTGTCGACCAGCACCGCGCGGATGCCCTCGTAGAAGTCGTGACCGGCCATGCACGCCTGGCTCAGCCGGTACTCCATGGTCATGCAGGAATCGAAATCCAGGTGCCGGCCCCGCTGGATCGCGGCGAAGGCGAGCTTGAGCGAACTCGGTGAGCGCTTCGACAGGCTCTCCATCGTCTCCTGCGCCCAGGCGGTGCCTTCCGCCTCCAGCGCCCGCAGCACGAGGTCAAGGCTCGGCTGGCCGAAGCAGCGGTCGATCGCCGGGCGTACGTCCGCGAGCGGGGCCGGTCCGGGATCCCGCGCGACCTCCGCCAGCACCCGCTCGATCGCGCTGCGAGCATCGACCGACAGGTCTTCGGCCGCGATCGCCTGGGCCAGATCGACGTTCGCGTCGCTTGGCACGTAATGGGTGGCGAGACCGGTGTAGACCGTGTCCGCCGCCTTCAGCCGCGCGCCGGTTAGGGCCAAGTACATGCCGATCGCGCCGGGCAGGCGCGGCAGCACCCAGGTGGCGCCCACGTCCGGGAAGAAGCCGATCGCCGTCTCCGGCATCGCGGCCATCGTGCGGTCGCCGGCCACGCGATGGCTGCCGTGCATGGACAGGCCCAGGCCGCCGCCCATGGTGATTCCGTCGATCCAGGCGACGTAAGGTTTGGGATACTGATGGATCAGGCGGTTGAGGCTGTACTCTTCCCAAAAGAACCGGCGGGTCAGTGCCCCGTCGCTCTCCCCGCGCTGCAGGGCCTTGCCGTCGTCCCAGACCGCGCGCACGTCGCCGCCGGCGCAGAACGCCTTCTCCCCCTGCCCGCGGATCAGCACGGCGCGCACGCCGTCGTCCCGCTGCCAGGCGCGCAGCTGCGGGTCCGCGGCTTCGATCATCGCGATGGTAAGCGCGTTCAGCGCTTTCGGCCGGGTCAGTTCGATCTCGCCAAGCCCACCGCGGCGATAGAAGGCGATCTCGTCCGTCCCGCCGACCGGTTCCGGCGCGGCCCCGATGGTTTGTTCGCTCACCCCTGCCTCTCCCCTGCCCGTTGGACGCGACTAAGTGACTGCTGCCAGGGATGCCCGCACCGGACCGTGTGTGGCAAGGCCCGCGAACGCGCTAGATCTTGCAGGTCGCGAGCCCGCGCTTCTGCAGGTACTGCTGATGGTACGCCTCGGCCGGCCAGAACGTCGGGGCCGGCTGGATCTCGGTCTGGATGGTCGCACGCAGCCGGCGCTGCCGGGCGTCGCGCGAACGCTCGGCGGCTTCACGCTGTTGTTCGTCGTGGACGAAGATGGCCGAGCGATACTGCGTGCCGATATCCGGGCCCTGACGGTTCTTCTGGGTCGGGTCGTGGCACTCCCAGAAAATATCGAGCAGTTGGTCGTAGCTGACCTTTTCCGGGTCGTAGGTGACCTCGACCGCCTCGGCATGGCCGGTCCGGCCGGTGCAGACCTGCTCGTAGGACGGATTCTCCGTCTCGCCCCCGATATAGCCGACGCGGGTATCGGTGACGCCGTCGGTGTTGCGGAAGATCACTTCCGGCTGCCAGAAGCAGCCGGCGGCGAAGGTCGCGGTGGCCATAGGTGGTGCCTCCCAAGGTCCTGGTCGCGCCGGTAAGCCGAGATGCCGGCGCGAAAGAAAGCTTGTCTCTCCCCCGACTATCTAGCAGGCCTGGGCGCGGGGTCCAGCATCTGAGCCGGCGCTGCCTTGATCGCGCCCGAATGCGGCCTTGCCGGCGTCAAGGTCGGTCGCGAAAAAGTCACTTCACCGAATCGCGCGCCGGCTTCTAGCGTGCGCGCGTTAACCTTGTCTCATGCGCGAGCCCGCTGGAGCGGCGAACCCTTGCAAGAACCCGACACCCGAACCGCCGCCGGCGGCTCGGCACCGGCCAAGCTCCGCGGCGGGACGTTCACGCTGATGGTCCTGGACGTGCCCGACCCCGCGCGTGCCGACCCGCTCTCGGGGGTCGAGGCGAAGCTGCGCCAGGCGCCCAGCTTTTTCGAAGACGCGCCGCTGGTGCTGGACCTGCAGGCGGTGCCGGATACCGACCGGTTCGACCTGTCCGAGACGGTGGAGCGGCTGCGCACGCTGGGGTTCGTGCCGGTCGGCGTGCAGAACGCCGGCGACGGGCACGCCGCGACCGCGCTCAACCTCGGCCTCTGCCCGTTCCCCGCCTGGCGCTCCGGCCGGCAGCGGCCGAGCCGCGATCCCGGCCCGAAGACCGAGGCCGAGCCGAAGCGCCCGGAGCGCGAAAACCCGCCACCGCCGCCCGCGAAGCCGGCGAAGCTGCTGAGCCAGCCGGTGCGCTCGGGCAAGCGGGTCTACGCCCGCGGCGGCGACCTGGTCGCCGTGGCGCCGATCAGCGCGGGCGCCGAGCTGATCGCCGACGGGCACATCCACGTCTACGGCGCGCTGCGCGGCCGGGCGCTTGCCGGCGTGGGCGGGGACGAGAGCGCGCGCATCTTCTGCCAGAAGTTGGACGCGGAACTGGTGTCGATCGCCGGCGCCTACCGGGTGCGCGAGGACATCGACGAATCGCTGATCGGCCAGCCGGTGCAGATCTACCTGCAGGGCGAGGACCTGATCATCGACCCGCTCAGCGACCCGACGACATCGACACGCCGACGCTAACCAGATACGGCGCACGGCAACACCGAGGAGGGGCAGTCCCTTGAGCAAGATCATCGTCATGACCTCCGGGAAGGGCGGCGTCGGCAAGACCACCTCCGCCGCCGCCTTCGCCGCGGGCCTGGCGCAACGCGGCCACAAAACGGTTGTCGTCGATTTCGACGTCGGCCTGCGCAACCTCGACCTCGTGATGGGGTGCGAACGCCGGGTGGTGTTCGACTTCATCAACGTCATCCACGGCGAGGCCAAGCTCAGCCAGGCGCTGGTCAAGGACAAGCGGATCGACAACCTCTACATCCTTCCCACATCCCAGACCCGCGACAAGGATGCCCTCAACACGAAGGGGATCGGCGAGGCGCTGGACCGGCTGCGCGAGCAGTTCGACTACATCGTCTGCGACAGCCCCGCCGGCATCGAGCACGGCGCGGTGATGGCGCTCTACTACGCCGACGAGGCGATCGTGGTGACCAACCCCGAGGTTTCCAGCGTGCGCGACAGCGACCGCATCCTGGGCGTCCTGCAGTCGAAGTCGAAGCGCGCGGAGGAAGGCGCCGACCCGGTCAAGGAGCATCTGCTGCTGACCCGCTACGACCTGGACCGGGTCGAGCGCGGCGAGATGCTGGCGATCGATGACGTGCTGGAGATCCTGTCAATTCCGCTGTTGGGCGTAATCCCGGAGGATCAGGCGGTGCTGCGCGCCTCCAACCTGGGTCAGCCGGTGGTGATGGACAACGAAAGCCAGCCGGGCCAAGCCTACGGCGACGCGGTCGGCCGGTTCCTGGGCGAGGACCTGCCGCACCGCTTCATCAAGCGCGAGAAAAAGGGCCTGTTCGGCCGGATGTTCCGGAGGTCGGCATGAAGCTCTTGGACCTTTTCCGGAAACAGCCCGCCTCCGCGCCGGCGGCGCGGGAGCGGTTGCAGATCCTCCTGGCGCACGAACGCGCCGGCCGTGAAGGCGGCGCCGATTTCCTGCCGCAACTGCAGCGCGAGCTGCTGCAGGTGGTCAAGAAGTACGTCCAGATCGACGACGATAAAGTCCAGGTCCAGCTGGACCGCGAGGGCGACGTCGCGACGCTGGAGGTCAACGTCGAGTTGCCGGAGACGATGCCGGAGCACAAGCGCAGCGCGTGAGGCGGCACGCGTCGGTTCTAAGCGACGGGCGTGAGCGATCCTTCGAGACGCCCCGCTTACGCGGGGCTCCTCAGGATGAAGTCGTTGGTTTTTAAGTAACATCTACCAACTTCATGCTAAGGAGCTTTGCGCAGCAAAGCGTCTCTAAGCATCCGCTTCCGGCCGTTCGTCTCTTGGAAGGCCCCCTCACACCTCCGCCAGAAGCTTGCGGGCGACGATCAGGCGCATGATCTCGTTGGTGCCCTCCAGGATCTGGTGCACGCGCACGTCGCGCAGGAAGCGCTCGATCGGATAGTCCATCAGGTAGCCGTAGCCGCCGAACAGCTGCAGGGCCTGATTGCAGACCTCGAAGCCGACGTCGGTGGCGTAGCGCTTGGCCATGGCGCACTGCCGGGTCGCGGTCGCCTCGCGCCGGTCGAGCAGCCAGGCGGCCTTGTGCACCATCAGCCGCGCGGCCTCCAGGTCGGTCTGCATGTCGGCCAGCTTGAACTGCACGGCCTGAAACTCGGCGAGCGGCCGGCCGAACTGCCGGCGCTCGCGCAGGTGGGCCAGGGACGCGTCCAGGCACGCCCGCGCGGGACCCAGCGAGCAGGCGGCGATGTTGACCCGGCCGCCGTCCAGCCCGGCCATCGCCATGCGGAAGCCCTGCCCCTCCGCGCCCAGTCGGTTCTCCGCCGGCACGAATGCGTCGTCCAGCATAACCTGCGCGGTCGGCTGGCTGTGCCAGCCGAGCTTGCGTTCCTGCGCGCCGAACGCGAGACCCGGCGTGTCGGCCGGCACCAGAAAGGCGGAGATGCCGTCCGCGCCCTCGCCGCCGGTGCGCGCCATCACCAGGTACAGGTCGCTGCGCCCGCCGCCGGAGATGAACGCCTTGGACCCGGTAAGCCGGTAGCCGCCGTCGACCGCGCGCGCCTTGGTCGTCAGCGACGCGGCGTCGGAGCCGGCGCCCGGTTCGGTCAGGCAGTAGGACGCGAACGCGTTCATTGCCGCGAGGTCGGGCAGGAACCGGCGGCGCTGCGCGTCGCTCCCGAAGGCGTCGATCATCCAGGCGACCATGTTGTGGATCGAGACGTAGGCGGCCGTCGACGCGCAGGCGGCGGACAGTTCCTCGAACACGATCGCCGCGTCCAGCCGCGACAGCGCGGACCCGCCGACATCCTCGGCCACGTAGAGCGCGGCGAAGCCGAGCCCGGCGGCCTCGCGCAGCGTATCCTCCGGGAAGGTGTGCTCGACGTCCCACCGGGCCGCGAACGGCGCCATCCGCTCGCGCGCGAACTGCGCGGCGGCGTCCCGAAAGGCGCGCTGGTCGTCGGTGAGCGCGAAGTCCATTTCGATCTCCGATCATGTTTTCGGAATGGAACCGT
>CAYRCO010000011.1:0-25515 GCA_964422775.1 uncultured Rhodovibrio sp. | reverse complement strand
ACCGCCAATCCCCGGGTCTTCATGACGGGCGGTAGCCTCGCCCTCCTGACCGCCGCGCTGATCGCCTACGCCCTATCGGTCTAGAGCAAGATGCTGCAAGGTGAAGTCACCTTTCAGCTGAATCTTGCTCTCTCTTCAAGCAGTTAGAGCAAAATTCACGATGAAGGGCGACTCGACCTTCATAGATTTTGCTCTAGGCGCGCCCAAGCCGCCGTACCGGGGTCTCCGCCCGCGTTCCGCAACCCTGCGGACGCGGTGGGGGCGGGCGGAGACCTCCGGCACGGCCCGCGCGTCGACGCGCGCCTTACGCCTGTTTCTTTTCCACGGGGTGGTCTCCATGACCCGAACTGTCCGTTGGCCGCAGCCGGGCCGCGCGGTCTGGGCAGCGCTGCTGCTGTCGCTGGGCGTGCTCGCGGCGGTGCTTGGCACGCGCCCGGCGGCCGCGCAGGAGGTCGACGACGCCGCCTTCGCCGAGGCGGTGCAGACGCTCGCGACCGGCGACCGGCAGGCGCGCGAACAGGCGGTCGACCGGATCGTCGAGATCGGCCATCCGCGCGCCGCGGCCGTGCTGTCGGCGCTGATGTACCGCCGGCTCGCAACGGTCGAGGGCTCGGACCAAGTCGTGTTGGAGCCGGATGGCGGCGGCCCGTTGGAGGACGCGCTGACCGGTGAGCCGGTCGCGAACCCGGATGCGCTCGAGACCGAGACGATCTACGCCAACAACCAGGTCCGCCGGAAGCTGCGCACGGCGATCAGCCAGGTGCAGATCTTCGCGCAAGACCCGGAGAAACGTCTGGCCGCGACCAAGGACATCGTCCGCGACCCCTCGTCGGCGACCGTGGACCTGCTGAGCCGCGCCCTGGCGCGCGAGGACGTGCCGCGCGTCGAACAGGCGATCAGCCTCGCGCTCGCCAAGGTCGAACTGCTGGCCGGCGACAAGGACACCAAGCTGGCCGCGATCGAGCGCCTGTCCGGCAGCACCTCGCCCGAGGTGCAAGGCCTGCTGCTGCAGTTGCTGGGCCGCGAGGACGTGCCCGAGGAGGTGCGGACTGCGGCCCAGGAGGCGGCGGAGGCGATCGAGACGCGCTTGACCCTGATCGACTGGGGTCAGCGCGTGTTTCAGGGCATCTCGCTCGGCTCGGTGCTGCTGCTGGCGGCGGTCGGGCTCGCGATCACCTTCGGCGTCATGGGGGTGATCAACCTCGCCCACGGCGAGATGCTAATGCTGGGCGCCTACACCACCTTCGTGGTGCAACAGGTGATCCTGGCCGTCGCGCCGGGGCTGAGCGAGCTGTCGGTGCTGATCGCGCTGCCGGCGGCCTTCCTGGTCGCGGGCGGGATGGGCGTGCTCTTGGAGCAGACGGTGGTCCGCCACCTCTACGGCCGGCCGCTGGAGACGCTGCTCGCCACCTTCGGGATCTCGCTATTGCTGCAGCAGGGCGTGCGCACGATCTTCGGCGCGCCCAACAAGGAGGTTTCCAACCCGTCCTGGATGTCGGGCAGCATCGAGCTGATCGGCGGCGCGGTTCTGACCTATAACCGGCTGTTTATCCTGGTATTTTCGCTCGCGGTGCTGGCCGCGCTGGCACTCGTGCTCAAGCGCACCACCTTCGGTCTGCACGTCCGCGCGGTCACCCAGAACCGCGGCATGGCGCGCGCGATGGGCATCCCCAGCGGACGGATCGACGCGCTGACCTTCGGGCTCGGCTCCGGGATCGCCGGGATCGGCGGGGTGGCGCTGTCGCAGATCACCAACGTCAGCCCCAATCTCGGCCAGTCGTTCATCGTCGACAGCTTCATGGTGGTGGTGTTCGGCGGCGTGGGCAGCCTGTGGGGCGTGCTCGGCGGCTCGATGGTGCTGGGGATCCTGAACAAGTTCCTGGAGCCCTATGCGGGCGCGATGCTGGGCAAGGTGATCGTGCTCGTCCTGATCATCCTGTTCATCCAGTGGCGGCCCCGCGGGCTGTTCGCCCTCAAGGGCCGCGCGGGCGAGCAGTAGGGGGGACGCGCGATGGCACTGAAAGACGTGAGCGCGCGGGTGACCGCACGGCCCCGGATCGGCCGGTTGTCGCTGGCCGACGCGGCGCTGGTCGCGCTGCTGCTGATCGCCCTGCTCGGCGTGCCGGCGTTGAACGCGCTGCCGGCTGAGTCCGGGCTCAAGCTGCCGGACTACATGATCGGCGTGCTCGGCAAGTTCTTCTGCTTCGCCATGTTGGCGCTCGCCCACGGGCTGGTCTGGGGCTACGCCGGCCCGCTCAGTCTGGGCCACGGCGCGTTCTTCGGCCTGGGCGGCTACTGCATGGGCATGTACCTCGCCCGGCAGAAGGCGATCTCCGACGGCAACGAGCTGCCGGAGTTCATGGTCTTCCTGAATTGGGAGAGCATGCCCTGGTGGTGGACCGGCACGCATCTGGCGCCGGTCGCGCTGCTGCTGATCCTGCTGGTGCCGGGCGCGCTCGCCTTCCTGTTCGGCTACTTCACGTTCCGCAGCCGGATCTCCGGGGTCTACTTCTCGATCATCAGCCAGGCGATGGTGTTCGCGCTGATGCTCGCGTTCTCCCGCTCCGAACTCGGCTTTGGCGGCAAGACGGGGCTCACGAATTTCTCCACCGTCCTGGGCTTTTCGGTCTCCGACCACGGCACGCGGATCGGCATCTACGCGGTGACCGTGCTGGCGCTCGCCGGCAGCTATCTGCTGTGCCGCTGGATCGTGCGGTCCAAACTGGGACAGGTCCTGGTCGCGATCCGGGAAGCGGAGGAGCGGGTGCGCTTCCTGGGCTACCCGGCCGACCGGATCAAGCTGTTCGTGTTCGTCCTCTCCGCCATGATCGCGGGGCTGGGCGGCGCGCTCTACGTGCCGCAGGCCGGCATCATCAATCCGAGCGAGTTCGAGCCGGCGCAGTCGATCGAGGTCGCCGCCTGGGTCGCGGTGGGCGGCCGCGGCACGCTGTTCGGCCCGATCCTGGGCGCGCTCGGGGTCAACGCGGCGAAGAGCTGGCTGACCGGCTTCGCCCCCGAACTGTGGCTGTTCGTGCTGGGCGCGCTGTTCATCGCGGTCACGCTGTTCCTGCCCAAGGGGCTGGCGGGCCTGTGGCCGCAGGTCCGCGATGCGATCCAACGGCGACGGGGAGGCGGGCATGGCTGAAGCACGCACCTTCGTCGACAAGGCCACCGGCAAGGCGGGCGCGCTCGTCAACGGCGCGCGCGGCAAGCCGGCCGCGGCCGCACCGCTGCAGGCGGCCAAGGGCACGCTGCTCTACCTCGACGGCATCACCGTGTCGTTCGACGGCTTCAAGGCGCTCGACACCCTGTCGCTGGTCGTCGAGGAGGGGGAATTGCGCACCATCATCGGCCCGAACGGCGCGGGCAAGACGACGATGATGGACGTGATCACCGGCAAGACCCGCCCCGGCATCGGCACGGCGCTGTTCGACGGCCGGCACGACCTGACCCAGCTGCGCGAGGAGGCGACGGCCAACCTGGGCGTCGGGCGCAAGTTCCAGAAGCCGACCGTCTTCGAGCCGCTCACCGTGTTCCAGAACCTGGAGCTTGCGCTCAAGAGCCAGCGCGGGGTGGTCGCGACCCTGCGTTTCCGCCTGACAGGCCAGACCCGGGCGCGGATCGACGAGATCCTGGACGTCTGCGGCCTGGGCGACCTGCAGGACCGGCAGGCCGGGCAGCTCAGCCACGGCCAGAAGCAGTGGCTGGAGATCGGCATGCTGCTGATTCAGGACGCCCGGCTGCTGCTGCTGGACGAGCCGGTCGCCGGCATGACCGACGAGGAGACCGCCAAGACCGCGCGCCTGATCCACGACATCAAGTCGCGCCACACCCTGATCGTGGTCGAGCACGACATGGCGTTCGTGCGCGAGCTGGGCGCGCGGACCACCGTGCTGCACCAGGGCACCGTCCTGACCGAGGGCAGCGTCGACGCGGTGCAGAACGACCCCAAGGTCATCGAAGTCTATCTCGGGAGGTAAGCGGCCATGCTGCAGGCCCAGGGCCTCAACCTGCATTACGGGGCGAGCCACATCCTGCGCGATGTCGACTTCGACGCGAAGCCCGGCCAGGTGACCTGCGTCTTGGGGCGCAACGGGGTGGGCAAGACCTCGTTGATGCGCGCGATCTCCGGCCTGCATCCGACGAGCGGGGGCACCCTGTATTGGCACGGCACGGACCTCACCCGCCTGCCGCCGCACAAGCGCGCGCAGGCCGGGATCGGCTACGTTCCGCAGGAGCGGGAAATCTTCCCGCGGCTGACGGTGCACGAGAACCTGCGCACCGGCCTCGCCGCATCCAAGGGGCGGGCGAACGCGATCGACGACAGCGTCTTCGAACTGTTTCCGGTGCTTAAGGACATGCTGAGGCGCCGCGGCGGCGATCTGTCCGGCGGGCAGCAGCAGCAGCTCGCGATCGCCCGCGCGCTCACCGCGCGGCCCGGCTGTCTGCTGCTCGACGAGCCGACCGAGGGCATCCAGCCGTCGATCATCAAGGATATCGCCAGCGTGATCGCCGAACTGGCCCGGCGGGGCGAGATGGCGATCGTGCTGGTCGAGCAGTATTTCGACTTCGCCCGCGACCTGGCCGACCAGTTCTACGTCATGGACCGCGGCCAGATCGTCCTGTCCGGTGCCAAGGACGCGCTCGACGAGGCGGAGGTCCGCCGGCATCTGACGGTGTAAAACGCACCTACGCCTGCACACGCCGCTACCCACCCCGCCCGAAATGACGGCATACTGGACCGGCTGACAACCGGCCCATGCCAGAAACGGCGGCCGTTGCCCGATAACAGGCGCCCGAGAAACGGGTGCCGCAAGACAGGGCCCGAGAACCGGGGAGGGTGGGGATGACGCACGTCTATTTCGCGACCAACCGAACGGAGCCGCGCGGCGGCCGCAAGGACTTCGGCGACCGCTTCAACACCGACGGCCCGCACTTCTACGAGGTCGGTCGCGCGGAAGTGACCTGGGGCGCCGTCGACGACGACGGTCACCCGGTCGACCCCGACGACTTCAGCGTCACCTGGGAGGTCGTGAAGGGCAGGCGGCCGCGTGCGGAGACGATCGACGAGGAGGTGCCGGAGACCCACCGCAAGTTGGCGAAGGGGGAGAAGCCGGGCTCCCACCAGCTGTTCCAGGAATTGCAGGACGACATGAAGGCCGGTGCGCGCGACGCGCTGGTGTTCATCCACGGCTTCGCCAACAGTTTCGAAAGCGCTATCGCGCGCGCGGCCCTGTTGGGCGAGTCCTACCGTATCCAGCGCGGCGACAAGCCGGCGCACAAGCCGCACGTCTTCGCCTTTTCCTGGCCGTCCGACGGGATGGCGCAGCCGCCCTGGAAATACGCCAGCGACCGCGACGACGCCGCGATGTCGGGCGTCGCCATGGCACGCGCGCTGCGCCGCTTCCTGGACTTCCTGAACGAGAGCGAGCGCTGCTCCGGGCGCATCCACCTGGTGGCGCATTCGATGGGCAACTGGGCGCTGCGCCACGCCGTCTTGGGCCTGCACGCCCTGCAGGAGGGCGGCCGGCTGGAGAAGATCTTCGACAGCGCCTTCCTGATGGCCGCCGACGAGGACGAGGACTGCCTGGAGCATGACAACAAGCTGGGCCTGCTGCCGCAGCTCGCCCGCCGGGTGCACGTCTACCACAGCCGCGGCGATCGGGCGCTCGAGGTCAGCGACAAGACCAAGTTCAATATGGACCGCCTGGGCACCGACGGGCCGCGGACCTTGGACGGGCTGAGCAACCGGATCACCGCGGTGGACTGCAGCGATGTCGATTGGACCGAACTGACCCACGGCCGCCATCAGTACTACCGCCTGCGTTCGGAGGTGATCCGCGACGTGCGCCACGTGCTGGCCGGCGAATTGAACCCGGACAAGATCCCCGGGCGCGAGATCGTCCAGCCGGGCCGGCGCTACCGGATCCTGGCCGACTGATCTGAGCGGACTACAGCTTGGCGGCCTGGACGTGCATCCAGTCGAAGTTGCGCGCCCGCCCCAGGCTGAGCCAGCCCGCCTCCTCCCAGAAGCGCCACCAGTCCAGGTAGTCGGCGCGCGCGAGGTGCGCGCGGTCGCGCCCCCAGGCGAGCTTATTGCGCCCCGGGTCCCAGTCGACCGCGATCCCCCAGGCGTGGGTCGACCAGCTGCTGCCGCCCCGCTTCTTTCGGCAGTTGTAGCAGCCGCCGAACAGGTCGAGGCCGAGCCGGCGGATCTCGGCGTCGCCGTAATGGGCGTGCACCCGCTCCAGCACGCTCGCCATGCTGTCCGCGACCGCGGCGTGGCAGGAGAAGGAACCGAGCGTCTGCCGGCGGTCCCAGGCGAGCTTCAGCCGCCAGGGGCTGCGCACGCGCGTGAGCGGCACCTCGCAGGGCGGGCCGAAACGCGCTTCCAGATCGGTCTCGACGGGCCAGGCGTGCGGGTTGACGTCGAGCGGCTGCTCGTCCCGCCACAGCCGGGGCGGCTGCCCGGTTGCCTGCTGTTCCACCAGGAGCTCGACGGCCGTGTCGGTGCGCGGGCCCCACAGGCCGTCGATCGGCCCGACGTCGAGCCCGGCATCCAGGCAGCCAAGCTGCAGGCAGGCGATCCGGCGGCGCGTGTCCGGCCAATTGCGCGGATCGCCGGTCGCCTCTTCCGCGCGGCGGGCAATCAGGGCGTCGACGCCGCCGCGGGTGAGCGTGCCCATCAGCCCGTCGATCTCGCCGCCATAGAGGCCGGCGTCGGCGAGCACGCGCTGCAGCGCCATGCGTTGGGTCTTGGTCATGCGCGGCGTCCCACCTGGCGCAATTTGGACGACCCGCCGCGCACAGCCACCCGGCGCGCGGTCGCATTGAAGCATCGACCGGCAGGCATCGACCGGACGAATACGGCAGAACTTAACATTAACGCCACGCGCGATTTAGGTCGAGATGACCTTTCGATTTGAGGGCCAAGGCCAGATCGGCGTGCGCCCTGCAACGGTTCGGCCTCAACCCGCCGCGGCGCGCAGACTGCCGAGGACCTGATCGGCGAAGTCGAGCGGATCGGTGCCGTCCGGCACCGCGACCCGGCCGTCGATCAGCAGGGTCGCCAGACCGTGCACCAGCGACCAGTAGGCGACGGCCGTGGTGCGCTCGCCGGCCGGCGCGTCGGCGTGCGTCCGCGCCGCCACCAGCGCCTCGAACGTCGCCCGGGCCGCGCGGTCGAGGTCGGCCGTCGCGCGTCCCTGCGCGAACTCCGGCCCGAACATCAACCGGTAGCGCGCGGGCCGGTCGAGCGCGAAGGCGACGTAGGCTCGGCCGATCGCCCTCAGCGGCCGGTCGCCCGCAGTGTCCGCGGCCTCTTGCATGGCCGTACCAAGCGCGGCGAAGCCCCGCTCGGCGACGGCGGCCTTGAGCGCGTGCCGGTCGGCGAAGTGCTTGTAGGGCGCGGCGTGACTGACCCCCGCACGCCGGGCGACCGCGCGCAGGCTGGGGTCGTCCGTGCCCTCGGCCATCAACGCTTCGGCCGCGTCCAAGAGGGCGCGGCGCAGATCGCCGTGGTGGTAGCCGCGGTCCTCGGACCCGCCGCTCGATTGGTTCATCGGTCCCTCTACCAATGTTGACAATGGTAACATCAAAGGTATGTTGACGCTGTCAACTTTGAACCGCGGGAGGCTCTCTTGTCCAGCGCATCGCTTCGCCGGGCCGTTCGGCTGCTGCACATCGCCGCCGCGTGCGCGCTCGGCACTTATCTCTATTCGCCTTTGATCGACGCCACTTGGGCCGCGCGCGTGCTGCAGATCGGCGTGTTCCCGGCGATGGCCCTCAGTGGGATCGCGATGTGGCAGCAGGCCCGGCTGCGGCGCTTATTGGGCGCGCGCGGCTGATGCCGACGGGAACGGGGGCTACCGTGAGCGTCGCGCTCCTCGTCGGCGGCTCCAGCGGGATCGGCTGGGCGGTCGCAGAGCGCCTGCTGGCGGACGGCTGGCGGGTGCATTCGGGGGCCCGCCGGCGGGCAGCGCCTGACGGGGCGGCGGCGCATCGGATCGACGTGCGCGAGATCAGCAGTGTCGAGCACGCCGTTGCGGCCGTGCTGGCGGCCGAGGGACGGATCGACCTGCTGGTGATCACCGCCGGCATCACCCAACTGGCGGCGATCGAGGAGCTCGATCCCGAGGCGGAATACGCCGTGATGGCGACCAACCTGCACGGCCCGCTCGCCTGCATGCGCGCGGTCCTGCCGGCGATGCGCGCGGCCGGGCGCGGCCGGATCGTCGTCCTGGGATCGGTCGCGGGCTTCCTGCCGACGCCCTTCCAGGGGCTGTACGCCACCAGCAAGCACGCCCTGGCCGGGGCCTGCACGACCCTGGACCACGAAGTCCGCGACCAGGGCGTCCGGGTCAGCGTCGTCGAGCCCGGCTTCGTCGCGTCCGGCTTCGATGCCCGGGCGGAGGGACCGGATCACCCCGCTAGCGCCTACGACGCCGCACGCGGGCGCCTCGCCGCGGCGGTCGCCCGGGCCGTGCGAGGGGGAATCGCGCCGGAACGGATCGCCGAGGCGGTGGTCCGCGCGGCGGTGGCCCGGCGGCCGGTCCAGCGGCTGCGGCCGGGGCGGCAGGCTAAGCTGTTGCGCCTGATCAGCGCGCTGCTGCCCGAACGCCTGTTCGCCTGGGGCCTGCGCCGGCGGTTCGATCTGCCGGGCTAACCCGATCGGGTCGCTCCATTAACGGCGGCGCTTGCGCCGGCTTGTGGCGTTGCGGCCGCGGTACTCCGGGTCCTTTTTGCGCACGAAACGGATGAATTTCGCGATCTCCGGATGCGCGCGCAGCTTGTCCAGCGTGTCGTAGCTGTCGCGCAGCTCCTGTTCGGTGAACAGCGAGTGGATCTTGGAGTGACAGATCCGATGGATCGTGACGGTGTCCCGCCCGCCCTCGGACCGCGGCACCAGATGGTGCGCATCGACCGACGGTCCCGGGATCAGCGGCCGGTCGCAGAGCGGGCAGAGGCCGAGATCGGGACGGGGATCCGGGTCGCTTTCAGCCATCCGACGCGTCGTAACTGCCTGCAGATTAAATCATCTTTCGCCTTCAAGTTGCGCCCGGGCATGCTAGCATGACCGCTGGCGGGGTGTGCAGGCACTGCACACGTTTCGGGGTAAAGACGTTTTAGAGGGGGGGGCATCGGCGGTCCGTCAGGTGCCGCCGGTGGGCAGATTCGCATGGACTACAACAAAGCCGAACGACACCTGCTACGCCAGCTGGCGAACGGGTGTCGTCCCGCGGTGCCGACGGGTTTCCGGGCCGATGCATCCGACATCCGGTTCGCCCGGCGCGAGGACGTGCCGGAATCGGCTCTGCTCCGGGCGCCCGCTTTGGCGCGTATCCTCATGGACCGCGCCGGTGATCACACCGATCTCGCCTGCGGCGTGCAAATTCGAGGTTACTGGATCGATGGCGATCTCGATCTGGCCCGGGCCCATCGGCTCGATGCCGATGCCGGCCGCGCTCTCGTGCCGCTGGTTGCTGAGCGATGTCATATCGATGGCTTGGTGGACCTAGCCGGCGCGCGCGCCGCGAGCATTCACCTAAGAGATACCTCCCTTGCAGGACTCTGCGCGCGGGGTGCCGATATCGCCGGCGGGCTGACGCTGGACGGTTGCATCATCCGCAGCCAAGCAGGCGGGAGCGGACGGAAAACGTCCACGTCCCGTAGGCGGCATGCGGAGCAGGGCGCGGGTGCTGCCGGTCGCAGCGCCGTCGGTCGGATCGACCTCGACGGCTGCGCGGTCGGTGGGGACCTGAATGCGCGCGGCCTGCGGGTCGACGGCGATTTCGCGGGCACCTCGCCGCGCCTGGAAATCGATGCCGATAACGCCGTGGTGCACGGCAGCGTCGATCTCGGTGCGCGCAAGGCGGATGCGGCGGACACAGCGCGCTGCGACGCCTCTCGCGCACCCCATCCCGCCATCTACGCCAATTTCGACAACGCCGATATCTTCGGGGATTT
This sequence comes from uncultured Rhodovibrio sp., assembly GCA_964422775.1. Classification (GTDB taxonomy): domain Bacteria; phylum Pseudomonadota; class Alphaproteobacteria; order Kiloniellales; family Rhodovibrionaceae; genus Rhodovibrio. The sequence continues at coordinate 15,549 of CAYRCO010000011.1, read as the reverse complement.
TCGCGCAAGCGGCGCGTGGTTCGCCCCGCTACAGGGTGCGGCCGGCAGCGTGCCGCCCGAATGCCTCGATTTACGCGGGGCGCAGATCCGCGGCGACCTCTGTCTGGAGCATGTCCGGGCAAGCGGCCGGATCCGACTGGAGGATGCCGACGTTGCCCAGGACCTCGAATTGGGCGGCGCGCACTTGGTGCAGCCGCGGGGTGTCGCACTGGACGCCCAGGGCTTGGTCGTCCACGGCTCGGTGCATCTCGTGGATCGCCAAGCCACTCCCCGCCCGGCCGCCAAGCCGGCTGCCTCAGGCCTTCAAGATGTCCCGGCCCGCGATCCGCGGCTGGTCGCTTACGGTCAGCTGCGGTTCTCTCGTGCTCGTATCGGCGGCGACTTTGACGGCAGCGGTGCGACGGTGTGCGCGGTCGACGTCTCGATCGAGGGGGTCGCGATTGACCTGCGCAGCGCCGAGGTCGGCGGGAGCATTTATCTCGACGGCCGGCGTGACGTGGGTCCCGGTTTCTTCGTCGGCCTGATCAATCTGATCCAGATCCATGTCCGCGGCTCGATCGTGTTTTCCGGTAGTTGGTTCCGCGCGCCCTGCGGCCAGATCATGGGACCGGAGCGCATCGACGCGGAACTGTATTCCGAAACGGACATGCGCTTCGTGCTGTGCCTAGCCGGCGAAGATATGCAGAAGCGTCAGTACCGGGAGTTCTCCGTTGCCGACGTGTATTACGGCCTGGAAGATCGACTGCCCGACGGTGCGTCCAATTGGCCGGACATGACATCGGGGTGGCAGCTCTCGGAGGGTGTGGTCGGGCCGTTGATGCGCGACCTCGGCATTACCGAGGGGCTCGCCTACGACGCGCGGAAGCTGTGGCGCCTACGGGGCGGCTGCCGGGCGATCGCGCTTGAGGATGCTCGGGTTTTCGGCGCGGTACTGTTCGGTACTGCGATCGACATCTACGCGCCGCCGTCGAACGAGTGCGCGCGACAGCAGGAACCCACGCCGGGCCCCTCGGTGGTCGTCGGCGCGGTCGACATGGACCGGATCCGCATCGACGGGGAACTGCGCCTGACCGGTGGGATCTTCCGGGCGGTGACGCCGATTGTGAGCAACCTGGACGAAGCGTCGGCGGACAAACCCGTCGATGACGTCGGCGACGTCAGCCTGAGTTACCCTTCGACCGTCGGCTGGACCGAGTTGATGGCGCGGACCTGTCTGACGCTGCGGGGCGCGCAAGTCGGCGGGCGCTTGGACACCCGCTTCTTCGGCGCTCTGCCGCCGGATGTGCAGTCGCCGAATGGGCCCGACATGACGGCGTGCCGCGCTTGGCGGCACCGCCTTAATCTAGTTCCGGAGGATGCCGAGCGGCTTGACGGCAACACCGAAACGTGGGTCGCGGCGGAGGTGCAGCCGCATCAGAAAGCCTCCGCCTACGCCAGTGAAATGCTCGCCATGCTGGCGTACATGAGCGCCGCCGAACGGGCCGCGGATCATGCCTATGGCGCGACCCGACCGCACGTGCCGGACATCCAGGACGTACCTGGGTCCTATCATCTGCGCCCGGACGGCCGGTTCGATCTCAGCGATGCGCGCCTGGGCGCCATCCACGATCATCCCGCTCACGGCTGGCCGACCAGTGACGGTCACGTCCGGCTCAACGGCTGCAGCTACGAATTCATCACGCTTGACGTCGAGGAGAGCCGGATCGACGCCCCGGCGCCGCGGCCCGGTGAGCACGACAACGCGTATAGCGCGCGCCTCGACCGTGTCTGGAGCACGCCCACCCGTAAGCTGACCTACGCCGAGCGCACCGGCGAATCGTGGTGGGCGGCGCTGGCGGAGCGCCTGCACCGTGGGATAGTCGGGCTGGGTCTGACAATCTGGCAACTCGTGTTGTCGGCGGTCAGGATCCCCGAACGGCTCGTGGCGTTTGTCCGGTTTCTGTTTGCGCGTGAAAGCGCTGGGTCACCGGCGTGCAGGACCAGTGGGTTGGGGCGGAAGTGGCAGGCCGTGTGCATGCGCCGCCGGGCGCTGCGCTACCGCGGCTACGCGCGGCAGTCGTTCAAACGCCGCAACGACGACCGTTGCCGCCCGGCGTATCGCCGCATCGCCTGGCTGGAACAGCAGTATCCCGGCGCCAAGCCCACCGCCCGGGATTTCCTGCCCCAGCCTTACGAGACGTTGTGCCGGGTCATGCGGTCCAACGGCTACCGCGAGGACGCGGACCTGATCGCCGCCGCCAAGCGCCGGCAGCGGTGTCGCGCCACGTTGCGTAACCCGATCACACTGATCGGCGAACACTTTCTGCGTCGGACCAGCAACTACGGCTACGCACCCGCGCGCGTGATCGCGGTCACGTTGCTGGCGTTGGCGATCGGAAGCGCCACCGTGCAAGTGGCGGCGGATCACAACTTGCTCGCCTACGAATCGTTGCAGACCGAGGGCGTGGCGGTCCTGAACACCGTGGCGAGCGCGGGGCCCGTCGGGTCGGGCGAGGTGCAGCCGCGCGAGGATCTGGAACTGGCGCCCGTGCTGTTCGCTTTGGACCGGTTCATTCCGGTCGTCGAGTTCGGCTACGCTGCGGAGTGGTCGGTCGCCGAGTGGGTGCCTGCCGACGGCACGTCGACCGGGCTCGCCTATATCGCCCAGGAACCAGGGGAGGGCGCGCTAGCGCCCGGGCCATCCTGGCCGGACGCGGTCCGGTCATTGATGATCTTCGATCCGAACTTGAACCTTGAGGACGGCGTGTGGCTGCCCGACCTCTTTACGCTGGGCGGCGAGATGCTGCGTCTTCCCGTTGCAATCGTCGCCTGGATCACCGGCGGTTTACTGACGCTGATCGACTGCGGGCTGTCGTGGACGTCTTGCGAGGCCCTCGGATCCGTCCCTGAAAATGGCCGCAGTTTCGACGCGCCGATCCAAATGTGGGCGAACCGGGACCCGGAGACCGTGCTGCGCTGGCTGGGTGCGATCTACCACGGGCTTGGCTGGGCGCTGATCTCGATGGCGATCGTGACCTTCACCGGCGTCATGCGCCGCGACTAGCCGGCGGGCGTCCGCCTGGCCGCGCGCCGGCTTGCGTTCCGGCGGTTCCGGGTTACATCCTGATGCAGCCGACATAACGGCCGGGGTGCCGCTGGCGTCCGTGCGTTTCCGCGCGCGGGCGTTCGGGCGGCTGAGAGCACACCCGCTGAACCTGATCGGGATCATGCCCGCGAAGGGAGCCGTGGAGGATATGACCAGCCTTCTCGACGACATCGTCATTCAGCACCGCCCGCGCACCGCGATCGTGGGCGCGGGCGTCAACGGCCTGTGCATCGCCTGGCAGCTGGCCCGCCAGGGCTGTGAGGTCGACGTTTACGAGCGCGGCCAGGTCGGGCGCGGCGCCAGTTGGGCGGCCGCCGGCATGCTGGCGCCCGGCGCCGAGGCGGAGCCGGGCGAGGACGCCGTCACCGCCGCGGGGCAGCAGGCGCTGTCGCTCTGGCCCGACTTCGCCCGCGAGCTGCACGCGGCGAGCGGCATCGACCCGGAATTGCGCACCGACGGCCTGCTGATCGCGGCCACCAACCGCGACGAGGCCGAGCAGCTGCGCCACGACCACAGCTTCCTCAAACAGCAGGGCGTGCCGGCGGAATGGCTGTCCGGCGCGGAAGCCCGCCGGCGCGAACCCTACCTGCGTGCGTGCCTGCCGGGCGCGCTGTTCAGCCCGAACGACGGCCAGGCGAACAACCGCCAACTGGTTCGCGCGCTCGCCGCGGCGGCGCGCGCGGCGGGTGCGCGCATCCACGAGGAGACCCGGGTCGACGCGCTCGACACCGCGCAAGGCCGCGTCCGCGGCCTGATCGTCGAGGGCGCGCGCGTCGGGGCCGAGACGGTGGTACTGTGCGCCGGGGCCTGGGGCTCCGAGATCGACGGCGTCCCAGTGGCGGCGCGCGCGCCGATCCGGCCGATCAAGGGGCAGATGCTGTCCCTGCAGATGGACCCGACGCAGCCGTTGCTGCGCCATGTCCTCTGGGCGCCGAAGGTCTACCTGGTGCCCCGCCTGGACGGTCAGCTGCTGATCGGCGCGACGGTCGAGGAAAAGGGCTTCGAGGACAAGTTGACCGCGGGCGGCGTGTTCGCCCTGCTGGAAGCCGCCTGGCGCGCGCTGCCGGCGATCGAGGAACTGCCGATCGCGGAGATGTGGGTCGGCCATCGACCGGGCTCGCGCGACGACGCGCCGGTCCTGGGCGCGACCTCGGTGGACGGCCTCTATCTCGCCAACGGCCATCATCGCAACGGCATCCTGATGACGCCGCTGACCGGGCAGGCCGTGGCGGCGGAGATCCTGACCGGCCGGCGGCACGACAGCCTGGCGGCCTTCCGCGTGGAGCGCTTCCAAGCGGACAGCCGCGGCCGGGGGGCGGCATGAGCGGGATCACCGTCAACGGCGAACCGCGGGGCGATGCGCCCGCGACCCTGCGCCAGCTGGTCGAGGCGGAAGGTCTGGACCCCGATCGCCGCGGCCTCGCGGTCGCGCGCAACGGCCGGGTCGTGCCGCGCCAGCAGTGGGAGAAAACCGAGCTTCAGGCCGGCGACGCGATCGAGATCGTGAAGCCGTTCGCCGGCGGCTGAGCCCTGAAAGCGGAAGGAGCCAAGGGTATCCATGACCCAACTTGAGGGCGCGCGCCGGTCGCGCACGGCCGGCAGCGCGGAGAGCGACCGGCTGACCATCGCCGGGCGCACGTTCGATTCCCGGTTGCTGCTGGGATCCGCCGGCTATCCCAACCAGCAGGTCATGCTGGACTCGGTCGCCGCCAGCGGGGCGGAGATCGTCACCGTCTCGGTCCGCCGGATCTCGCTCGAAGGCTACGCCGAGAGCATGGTCGACGTGCTCTCCGACAAGTTCGTCCTCCCCAACACCGCCGGCTGCGAGACCGCGCGCGACGCCGTGCTGACCGCCCAGCTGGCGCGCGAGGCGCTGGAGACGAACTGGGTCAAGCTGGAGGTGATCGGCGACCGGGAGACGCTCTATCCGGACGTCGAGCAACTGGTCCAGGCGGCGGACGAACTGGTGCGCGACGGCTTCGTCGTGCTGCCGTACACCAACGAGGATCCGATCACCGCGCAGAAGCTGATCGACGTCGGCTGTTCGGCGGTGATGCCGATGGGCTCGCCGATCGGCTCGGGCCAGGGGATCGCCAACCCGACGGCGATCGAGCTGATCCTGAACCGGGCGTCGGTCCCGGTGATCGTCGACGCGGGCCTCGGCACCGCGTCCGACGCGGCCCAGGCCATGGAACTCGGCTGCGATGCCGTGCTACTCAACACCGCCGTCTCCAAGGCGCACGATCCGGTGCGCATGGCCCGCGCGATGCGCGCGGCCGTGGACGCCGGCCGCAACGCGCGCCTGGCCGGCCGGATCCCGCGGCGCGACCACGCCGAACCGTCCTCCCCGCAGATGGGTCTGATCGGATCATGATACTGCCCAAGCCGCGCCTGCTGCTGATCACCGACCGCCACCAGAGCGGCCGGCCGCTGCCCGAGGTGGTGGACGCCGCCTGCGCGGCGGGCGTGCGTTGGGTCTCGTTCCGCGACAAGGACCTGCCGTCGGGCGAGCGGCGGACGATGGCCCGGCAGGTGGTCAAGGCCGGCCATGCGCACAACGCCACGGTGACGCTGCACGGCGATCTGGCGACGGCCGAAGCTGCGCGCGCCGACGGCGTTCACCTCGAGCCCGGCAGTTCCCCCGGCGCGGTGCGCCAGATCCTGGGCGACGTGCTGGTCGGCGCCTCCGTCCATTCCTGGGACGAGGCGGAACGCGCGCAGGACGACGGCGCGGATTACGTCACCATCTCCCCGATCTACGAGACCGCGAGTAAGCCCGGCTACGGCCCGCCGATCGGCCTCGACATCCTGGGCGACTTCTGTGCGGCGCTCCGCATCCCGGTAGTCGCGCTGGGCGGGATCACGCCGGCTAATGCGGCGCATTGCCTGAACGCGGGCGCGACCGCCGTCGCCGTGATGGGGGAGATCATGCGCGCCCGGGACACCGGGGCGGCGGTCGGCCAGTATCTGCGCGCGCTCGACCCCGATCTTTAAGATAGAGGCCAGCGCTCAGGTCGAGATGCTGAGATACTGAAAATAAAACCTTATTGTTTCCAAATATTGATCTAATGTAAATCCGTCCCAGTGTGCGTCACCTGAAATTTGTCTTGCCGCCCGACCGTCGGCTCGCTAGGCTTGGCGGACCTGTGGGGGGTACGTCCGGCGGACGGGCCAGACACCGCGTTGGCGTCGTCAGGTCGGGCCCGGTTTAGGGCCTGTGAAGGTTTTTCCGCCAGGATGACGGTTGCCGCCGGCACCGCGTGCGCCGGTCGGTAAGCGTCCGGTTGGGGCTGGTCAAACGGGGAGAGCAGGGTATCGCGCCGCCGGCGCCGGCCAATCGGGTCGGCGTCGTTGCCGGGGCGCGTGTTGTCAACGACGCCGAGGGACGAAGCCGATAGATGCGGAAGCGATCCAGCCAACCCGGCGCCGGACGGTCGAACGGCGGCAATAGCGGACCTGCCGACGCCCATGGCGGGCGGGGTCGCGGCCGGGGGCTCGGCGGAACGGGGACGCATGGCCATCGCTACAGCCATCCGCACGAACGCCCGGAGGCGACGTGGGGCGATCGCCTGCGCGGCTGGCAGCAGCGCGCCTTCCCGCCGCGCCAGCTGATCCTCCGCAGCGAAGCCGGGGTCCATGCGATCACCCTGGGCAGCCGGCTGCAGCAGGTGGTGACGGGCGGCCTGGTCGCCGCGCTGGTCTGGACCGCAGGGGCCGGCGTGGCGCTCTACTGGCAGAGCGCCCGGATCGACGGCACGGCCCGCCAGCTGGCCCAGGCCGAGCGGTCCTACGCCGAGCTGATGTCGGAGGTCGCCCACGCCCGCGAGAAGATGGTCGAGCTGGCGGGCAAGCTCGACGGCGCCGCCCCGATGCCGGTGGTTGACCCGCTACAGAACGCCACGCCGTCGGGCGCGCGGCCGCTGCCGCAGGAACTCGGCCGGTTGAGCGCCGCGCTCGACGCGTTGGCCGAACGCAACGGCCGGCTGAACGACGAACTGGCCGCCCAGGAGCAGCAGCTCTCGGCGCTCAAGCAACAGAACGCCGAACTGCACGCCGAGCAGGTGCGGGTCAAAGAGACACTGGCGGAAACCGAACAGGCGCTCGCCGACGCACGTCTGAACCGCAGCGACCTGCACACCCGCGTGAGCGAACTGCGCGAACAGCTGCGCGCCGCCCAGGCGCGCCGGCAGGCAAGCCAGCAGGGCAAGCTGAACGCCGAAAGCCGGGTGGCCGAGCTGAGCGCGCGGCTGGAGATCGCCCGCGAAGATCTTGTGGCCACGGCCGCGCGCGCGCAGACGCTGGAAGCCGAGTTGCAGGCGACCCGCGAGAAACGCGCCGCGCTGGTGGACGAGCGCCAACAGTTGGCGGCCAAGGTCAGTCGGCTGGAGGCGGCGCTCGGCGCCGAAGATGACGCAGGCGGCAGCCTTGGCGAACGGATCGCCGGCTTGGAGAGCGCGCTGCTGGCCGCCGAGCGGCGCGGCGACAACCTGGCCAAGGTTCGAGATGCGCTGATGTCGGAAATCGACGAGCTGAACGCCCGGATCGATCAGCTGCGGGCGCGTCAGAGCGGGTTGGTGGCGCAGTTGACCGAACGCACCCGGCCCGGTTTGGCCGCGATCGAGAAGACGATCGAGATCACCGGGATGGACGTCGATGCGCTGGTCCGGCGGGTGCAGGAGAGCCGCGACGCGCGTGGTGGCCCGTTCGTCCCGGTGTCCTTCAAACTGCCGGGGCCGAGCGTGGCGGCGGACCAGCTCGCCCGGCTGGACCGGCAGACCCAGCGCCTGGCGGCCTTGCAGACCGCGATGGGCGCGATGCCGCTCAGCGCGCCGGTCGAGAGCTTCTGGATCTCCAGTGGCTTCGGCAAGCGCAAGGATCCCTACAACGGCCGCTGGGCGATGCACGAGGGCATCGACCTCGCCGCCACGGCCGGTTCGCCGGTGCTCGCGACCGCGCCCGGACGGGTCAAGTTCGCCGGCAGCAAGTCCGGCTACGGCCGGATCGTGATCATCGACCACGGTTTCGGCATGACCACGCACTACGGCCACCTGCGCTCGATCTCGGTCGAACAGGGCGCGCGCGTGGCCAACCGCGAGACGATCGGTGCCCTGGGCAGCTCAGGGCGCAGCACGGGACCGCACGTGCACTACGAAGTCCGCGTCGACGGCAGTCCCCTGGACCCCCAGAACTTCCTCAAGGCAGGCAAGCATGTTTTCAAAAAGTAAGAGTACGTCTCCGCAAAGCGCCCAGTCCCACACCGCCGGGTCCCAGCCGGCCGCCGGCCAGTCTGCCCAGGCGTCCGCGTCCCCGCGTCAGGCGAAAGCTGCCGGCGGCGGAGTGCCCTCGATCATCAGCCCGGATCTGACGATCACGGGCGACCTGAATTCGGCCGGCGACATCCAGGTCGACGGCACGGTGAAGGGCGACGTCACCGCGGATACGCTGACGATCGGCGAGCAGGGCCGCGTCGAGGGCAAGGTTCGCGGCGAGCGCGTGCGCGTCTGCGGCACCGTCGAGGGCGAGATCGAGGGCGGCACCGTCACCCTGGCCGCGAGCGCCCGGGTGCTGGGCGACATCGTCCACGACAGCCTGGCGATCGAGCCGGGCGCCCACCTGGAAGGCCACTGCCGGCGCCGCGGGGCCAGCAAGAGCGGTCAGGGCGCCGCGCGCGACGCCGGCCAGACCAAGTCCGGCAAGCCTGACCAGGCTCCCAAGGCGTCGGCGGATGACGCAGCCGGGGAGTCCCCGGCTGGCAGCGGCGCCCAGAAAAGCGCCCCGGTCAGCAACGGCAGCGCCGCGGGGATGAGCTAGGGCAAGATGCTGAAACGTGGAATCACGTTTCAGCTGAATCTTGCCCTTTCCTCAAGAAGTTAGGGCAAATTCACGAGGAAAGCCGGTTCGGCTTTCATCGATTTTGCTCTAACCCGCCGCGACGATCCCGCCGAAGCTGGCGGCGTCGACGTTGCCGCCGGAGAGCACCAGGGCGACAGTGCGGTTGCGCACGTCCAGCTTGCCGGACAGGAGGGCGGCCAGCGTGACCGCGCCGCCGGGTTCGACCACCAGCTTCATCCAGGCGTAGGCGAAGGCCATCGCCGCGCGGACCTCCGCGTCGCTGACCGCGAGGCCGCGCACGCCGTGGCGCTGGAGGATCGGGAACGTCAGGTCGCCCGGCATCGGCGACAAGAGCGCGTCGCAGATCGAGTGCGTGCCTGCTTCGTTGCCGACCCGCGCGCCGGCGGCAAGCGACCGGGCGGTATCGTCGAAGCCCTCCGGCTCGACCGTGTAGACCTGCGTGGCGGGCGACATTTCGGCGAGCGCGATCGCGGAGCCTGCGGTCAGCCCGCCGCCGCCGCAGCAGAACAGCGCGTCGTCCAACCCTGCGCCAATCTCGGCGGCCTGCTGCGCGATCTCCAGGCCGCAGGTGCCCTGGCCGGCCGTGACCTCCCGGTCGTCGTACGGGCGCACCAGCGTGGCGCCGGTTTCCGCGACGATCGCGTCGGCGAGCGCCGTCCGGTCCTCGCCGTGCCGGTCGTAGGTGCGCAGCTGCGCGCCATAGCCGCGGGTGTTGGCGAGTTTCATCTCCGGCGCGTCGCTCGGCATCAGGATCGTCGCCGGAACGCCTAGGAGTTGCGCGGCCGCGGCCACGCCCTGGGCGTGGTTGCCGCTGGAGAAGGCGATCACGCCGCGCGCCCGTGTGTCCGCGTCGAGCGCGCTCAGCTTGGCGTAGGCGCCGCGGAACTTGAACGAGCCGGTGCGCTGCAGCGTCTCCGGCTTGACCAGCACCCGGCTGCCAGTCCGCCGGTCCAGTTCCGGGAACGACATCAGGGGGGTGCGTACCGCAACGCCGCGGAGCCGGCCAGCGGCGGCTTCGATGTCGGCGAAGGTCGGGGCTTGGCTCGCGTGCGCCTCGGTCATGGCGGTCCCTTGCAGGCGATTGGGGTGCCGGCAGCATGGGCAGTAGCCCGGTCGTGTCCATCGGCTGACAGCACTTCTCTCACATCGCCGCCGCCGCCATCTATCAATGAGAAGGTGTTGTTGGAGGTGATGGGCATGCGTACGCGGTACGGACTGGCAAGTGTCTTGGCGGCCTCCCTTCTCCTGGCCGGCTGTGCCAGCGGGCCGGCGCCGGTGAAACCGACCGCCGGCGATCTGGAGCGGCTCCGCGCAGCCGAGCAGCAGGCGTTAGAGGAAGCGCGCACCGGCCAGTCGGTCAATTGGCAAAATCCCAAGACGGGGCACGGCGGCAGCGTCACCGTGCTGGAAACCGAGCGTGCGGCCGAAACCGGCACCGGCCAGCCGTGCCGGCGGATCCAGCGGGTCTTCTCCGCCGGCCAGACGACGCGCAGCGGGACCGCCTACGCTTGCCGCACGGACGGCGGCGACTGGACGATCCAGCGGGAGCAAAGCCTGCTGACGCGCGAACAGCGGACCCAGGCAGAGCGCCGAGCGCTGCCCTATTGGCCGCACCGGCACTATCGCGGGTTTCCGTATCACGATCGCCACCCTTATGGCGGGGGCGTATCATTCGGGGTCGGCGTATCCGGCGGGATTTGAGGCCGCCGGGCGCGCGGATCAGCAGCCGAGCAGGTCGGCCACCTGGTCGAGCGTGGTCGCGGTCGCCTTGGGCGTGCCCGGCAATTGTTCCGGCATGGCGCCGAAGCGGTTCAGCCAGATCACCTGAAAGCCGAAGTGCGCGGCCCCGCAGGCATCCCAGGCGTTGGCGGAGACGAACGCGATCCGGTCGGCCGCGACGCCCATGCGCTCGACGCCGAGCTCGTAGACTTGCGGGTCCGGCTTGTAGACGCCCACCGGCTCGACCGAGATCACCTCATCCAGGCGGGCGCGCAGGTTGGCGCTGTCGGTCGCGGCGGTCAGCATGCGCGGTTCGCCGTTCGACAGGATTCCGGTCCCGATCCCCTTGGCGCGGATCCGGTCGAGGGTGTCCGGCACCTCCGGATAGGCGTGCAGGGTGAGGTAGAGCTCCAGCAGCCGTTCGCGCAGTTCGCGGTCGTCGATCCCGTGGGCGGCCAGTGCGTGGTCCAGCGCGTCGGCGGTCACCTGATAGAAGTCCGCGTGCGTGCGCATCAGGCTGCGCAGCCAAGTGTATTCCAGCTGCTTGCGCCGCCACAGCTGCGACACCGGATCCGCTGTGTCGCCCAGCGCGCCGGCTTCCTGCGCGACGGCGGAGTGGACGTCGAACAGCGTGCCGTAGGCGTCGAACAGGCAGGCGGCGATGTCGGTGAAGTCGGTGGACGTCATTGATCGGCGGACCTTAGCAGCCGGGCGTGGATCGGGGGCAAGCGGCCTGGCGCGCAATATCGGATGCCAGCACCCCAGCCAAGCGCGTTCGGTCGGCGCATGACAACCCCCGATCGCCCGTCTACCTCGATGCGGCGATCAGAATTCGGTGACGTCCGCGGCCCGCGCCGGGTCGTCCGTGCCCACGCGCAGCCGGCTGTCGAGCGCGATCGCCACCTGGGCCGGTGCCATGCGGTGGCGGTAGACGGTCAGCCCCTCGAACACGCGCTGGATATAATTCCGGGTCTCGGCAAACGGCAGCGTCTCTACCCAATCGACCGGATCGATCTCCGCCGCGCGCGGATCACCGTAGCGGTTCAGCCAGCGGCCGACCCGGCCCGGACCGGCGTTGTAGGCGGTGACGGCTAGCAGGAGCGAGCCGTCGTAGCGGCGGACCAGCCGGTCCATGTAGGCGCTGCCGAGCAACAGGTTGAACGCCGGGTCGTCCAGCGAGTGCCGGTCGGGATCGAGATCCAGGCTGCGCGCCATCTGTCGGGCGGTGGCCGGCATCAGCTGCATTATCCCGCGCGCGCCGGCCCGGGAGACCGCGGTCGGGTCGAACCCGCTTTCCTGCCGCACGATCGCCAGCACCAGCGGCTCCGTCGTGGCGGCGAAGTCGGCCCGCGCGGGCAGCTGGATCACGGGATAGAGGTGGTCGGGCAGAATGATCCCCTGGCGGCGCACCTGCCGGGCCGCGCGCACCGCCAGGTCCGGGCGGCCGAGGTGGGCCGCCAGGTCCGCCGTGAGCTGGGCGCGGTCGCGGGTCAGCGCGCGGTCGACCAGCGCATCGAATAGGGGATCGATCCGGGCCGCGTGGCCGTGGCGGGCCAACAGCCTGACGGCGCGCACAAGTTCGTCCGCGGCGAACGCGCGGGCGGCGAGGCCGCTCGGCTGCGGCGGCCGCGGCAGGGCGAGGAAGAAGTTGGCGGACAAGCGCTCGGCTGCGAGCTGGCCGTAATAGGTGGTCAGGTTGCGCGCCGCCTTCTCGTACCACAGTCGGGCGTCTTCGCCGCTTCCGGCGGCCTCCGCCGCGCGGCCCGCCCAGTAGGCGCCGCGCGCGCGGCTCACCGGGGTGGTTACGCCGTGGTAGAGGCGCGTGAAGTGGGGCAGGGCGGTTGCCGGCTCGCGCAGCCAGCGAAGCGCGATCCAGCCGGCCAGCCACTCGCCTTCCGCGAAGCCGAGCCCCCCGTCCAGGCCGTGATGCGCGGCGATCCGGTAGGCGACCGAGATGTCGCCCTGGTCGAGCGCGCGGCGTGCAGCCCAGTGGCGCATCTGCCACCATTGGGCGGCGTGCGGCGCGTCGACGATCGGCGGATCCAGGAGCGCAACCACGTCCGCGTGCCGGCCCTTGCGCTGACGCCAACGCGCGCGCTCGTAGATCAGGCCTGGATGCGTGCGCAGCTCCGCCGGCACCGCCGCGATCGCGGCGTCGACGCCGGAGTCCATGCGCGCCAGGCGCAACCGTGCCGCGGCCAGTGCGCGGTGCGCGGGGTCGACCCGCGCCGCTTGCCGCGCGGCGGCGGCGAGCCGGCCGTTCCAGATCAGCCGGTCGAGGCGCGCCCGCTGCAACTCCGCCGTCAGCAGGTCGGCGTAGCGCTCGGCAAAGCGCCGCTCGTCCGCGGCCGGGAAATGCCCGGTCAGCCAGGTTTCCCGCAGTAGGGCGCGGGCCCGGTCTTGCTGACCGGCGGCGCTGAGCGCGTCGGCGTAGCGTTCCGCGCCATAGGCGCTGACCGGCGGCTGATGGGCGAAAAACCGCCGGACGTTGGCGGCCGAGAGCTCCGCCGGCATCAGCCCTTCGGCGCGGTGGCGCAAGCTGCGCTGGCGGGGCCAGTCCGGGTTTTCGCTCAGAAACGCGAGGTAGTCGGCATACCGGCCGCCGGAGCGCCGCTCGGTCAGGCGGAACCAGGTCAGGGTCTTGGCCAGCAACGGATCGTCCAGCCGGTCGCCCAGTCGGTCGCGCAGTCGGTCGCTCAGAGCGCGCGCGCTGTCGAACTCCCCGGCATCGATCGCGCCGAAGGTCTGCGCTACGAGCGCGCGCACCGGAGGTTCCGCGGGTCGGGGGACATCGGCGGCGGCAGACGGGCTTGCCAGGGTCAGGATCAGGGCCGTCGCCGCGGCGTGCGCGGCGCACGTCCGCCGGGCCCACAGGCGCCAAGGCGCCGCGGTTCCGTGCCGCTGGCTGACGTCGGTTGCGAAGCCTGACACGCGCGCTCTCCCCGCGGCCGCGCGCTCCGTACGCGCGACAACCCGGTTCAGGCTAAACTACACTGATTAAGAAGCTTTGAAGAGGGCGGCTGCGCGGTCTGGGCGCAAGACCGCGTATGGCACCGCCGCCGTTGCCGGCCCGCCATGTCCACGGCTTGCCGGCGTTGGGGCGAACGTCTATGGTCCGCGCGCTTTTCGGGGTCGGCATGCCGGGGGGTCGGACATTGCGACGCCCGTGCCGCCCAACCATTTGTGCAACCGGGTCCGTCGCCTTGAGACGGACACGCCGGTTCGACAACGACCAGCGAGACGGAGACGACAGCGATGGCCGCGCCGATGTTCCAGGGGTCCTACTGCGCGCTGATCACGCCGTTCACCGAGAACGGGATCGATGAGAAGGCGTACGCCGAGTTCATCGAATGGCAGATCGCGCAAGGCACCGACGGCGTGATCGCCTGCGGGACCACCGGGGAATCCCCGACCGTCAGCCACGAGGAGAACAAGCGGGTCAACGAACTGGCCGTGCAGACGGCAGATGGCCGCATCCCTGTGATCGCGGGCACCGGGTCGAACAACACGCTGGAAGCCATCGACATGACCAAGCACGCCGCGTCGATCGGCGCGGACGCGGCGCTGGTGGTCACGCCGTACTACAACAAGCCCAGCCAGGAAGGGATGTACCAGCACTTCAAGGCGGTGCACGACGCGACCGACATCCCGATCATGATCTACAACATTCCCGGCCGCTGCGTCGTCGACATGGACCCGCCGACGATGGGCCGGCTGGCCGAGTTGCCCCGGATCATCGGCGTCAAGGACAGCACCAACGACATCAAGCGCCCGTTCAAGACCCGCGCGGCCTGCGGCGAGGACTTCGTGCAGATGTCGGGCGAGGACCCGACGGTGATGCCGTTCCTGTCGATGGGCGGGCACGGCTGCATCTCGGTCACCTGCAACGTCGCCCCCGGCCTGCTGGCGGAGATGCACGACGCCTGGTGGGCCGGCAACGTGGAGCGCGCGCAGGAGCTCAACGACCTGCTGATGCCGTTGCACGCCGCCATGTTCTGCGAGCCGAGCCCGGCCCCGGCGAAGTACGGCGCCAGCCTGCTCCGGCTTGCCGACGAGCGGGTGCGCCTGCCGATCGTGCCGCTTAGCGACGGGGCGAAGCGGCAGGTACGCGAGGCGATGTCGACCGCCGGCCTGCTGTCCTAAGAGCCGCGCGCAGGAAAGCTCAAGACCAAGACCCATGGCGACCGCCAAGGAGAAGCAGCGCCAGCGCCGCGGCAAAAACCCGTTCACCGAGACGGGCACGGTCGCGCGCAACAAGCGGGCGCGCCACGACTTCCAGATCGAGGAGACGGTTGAGGCCGGCCTGCAGCTGTACGGCAGCGAGGTGAAGTCGCTGCGCCTGGGGCGCGCGTCCGTGGGGCAGGCGTACGCTGGCGAGTCCAAGGGCGAGATCTGGCTGTGGAACGCCCACATCGACGAGTACCCGCCGGCGATGTTCAACCACGACCCCAAGCGGCCGCGTAAGCTGCTGGTGCATAAGCGCGAGCGCGACAAGCTTTTGGGCGCGTTGAACCAGAAGGGCTACACGCTGGTCCCGATGGACATCCACTTCAACACGCGCGGTCTCGCTAAGCTCACCCTCGGCCTCGCCAAAGGCAAGTCCAAGGTGGACAAGCGCGAGGACGAGAAAAAGAAGGCCTGGGAACGCGAAAAGGCGAAGGTCCTGCGCGAATACAAGAAGATGTAGGGGTTAGGCTGCCCGCTTGCGGCAGAGCGTGAGCCCGTCGCCGATCGGGACCATCGAGAGGCTGATCCGGTCGTCATCGCGCAGCTTGGCGTTGAAGGCGCGGATCGCGTGGGTATCGGCATCGTTCGCCTCCGCCTCGATCACCCGGCCATGCCACAGCGTGTTGTCGACGCAGATCAGGCCGCCCGGGCGCAGCAGACTCAGG
>CAYRCO010000010.1:0-26017 GCA_964422775.1 uncultured Rhodovibrio sp. | reverse complement strand
TCCCCGACAGCCGACCGCGACATAGCAGCCAGCGGCGACACGGCAAGCGGCGGCGACACGGCAGCCCCGAGCGCGCCGTCCGCGCCGGCGGCGGCCGCCTCGGACACGGCGGGCCCACAGACCGAGGCGGACGTCTCAGGGATCGCGGAGACCGGGCCGCCAGGCTTCGAGGAGGACCCGCGCCCAGGCCCTGAGGCGCTGTCGTCGATCAGTCCAAGCACGCGTCAGGCGAATCGTCTGGTGGCCGGGGTCCAGGCCTATCAGGACGCGGCGTATCAGGAGGCTTTCCTGGCCTGGCTGCCGCTGGCCCAGGCCGGCTATGCCCGGGCTCAGCTGCACCTGGGCGCCCTGTTCCTGGAGGGGCGCGGCACCGACCGCAACGATCCGCTCGCCTACGCCTGGCTGACCATCGCGCGCAACAACGGCTCGCAGAACGCCGGGCCGCTGCTGGATCAACTGCAGCAGCGGATGAGCGCCGGAGACCTCGAAACCGCCCAACAGTTGCTGGGGCGGGCCCGCCAGTCCGCCGGAAGCGCTGGCTGACCCGCCGGAAGGGGCGGGGTCGCAGCCGCCTGCAGCCGTTCAGCCCTGAACCGGCGCCGTCAGGCGGGCTGGCCGGATCTACCCGCCGGCAACTTGATCGCGGACCGCGACCGCCCCACCCTATTAACCGACATGGGCGTAGCCGGCCGCGCTCTCACGTGGACGCGCGGCGGTACCGATCCGCTGCCAGCCCGCCTTCAAGCGACCAGGAGACCGATCTTGCCCTTGCTGCCCCGCGCCGTCTGCGCCGCGATCGTCGCCGCCGGCAGCCTCGCCGCCGGGTCCGTGCTGGCCGCGGAACCGGTGCATCACGCGGTCGATCTGACCCTGACCCCGGCCGAACACCGGCTGAAGGCGCGCGATGCGATCACGCTGTCGGGCAGCGGCGAGCAGACGTTCTTTCTGCGCGGCGCGCTCGAGGTGTCGCGCGTTGCCGTCGATGGCGAGGAGCAGGCGATCCAGCGCGACGGCGATCAACTGACGGTCGACCTCGGTGCGCCTGGCGCGCACACGGTGGAGATCGCCTACGCCGGGGCGCTCGATGTGGGCCGGCGGGGACCGGGCGTCGGTCCCACCATCCGCCCGGACGGCAGCGTCCTGCCGGCGCGCAGCGGCTGGCTGCCGCGCGGCGCGGCCGAGCGGATCACCTACCGTGTCACGCTCAGCGTACCGACCCCGCAGACCGGCTTCGTCACCGGGGCGCGGCAGGCGCAAACCCGGGAGAACGGCCGATACCGGGCGGAGTTCCGGGCCGATTATCCAAGCCGCGGTCCGACGGTGTTCGCCGGCCAGTACAGCGAGACGACCCGCACGGTGGACGGCGTCACGCTGCGCACCCTGTTCCCGCAGGGCCGGGAACAGTTGGCCCAGACCTACCTGGACCGGACGGCCGAATACCTCGGCCATTACGCGGAGACGATCGGCGCCTACCCCTACCCGGCGTTCACTGTGGTGGCCGCGCCCTTCCCGGTTGGCCTGGGGTTCGAGGGGGCGACTTACGTCAGTTCCCGGATCCTGGACCTGCCCTACATGAAGGGCCGCTCGCTCGCGCACGAGATCCTGCACTCTTGGTGGGGCAACGCGGTCGAAATCGCCCTGGACCAGGGCAACTGGGCGGAGGGCCTGACCACCTATCAGGCCGATCACCGGCTGGCCGCCGCGCGCAGCGACGCCGCCGGGCGGGAGATGCGCCAGGAATGGCTGCGCGATTTCGCAGCGCTGCCCGGAAGCCGCCGCCAGCCGCTCACCGCGTTCACCAGCAAGCTGCACGATGCAGCCCAGGTGACCGGCTACAACAAGGCCGCGCTGGTCTTCCACATGCTACGCCAGCGCCTGGGGGATGCGGCTTTCCAGGATGGCCTCAGCCGGTTCTACGAGGACCGCAAGTTCCAGGCCGGCAGTTGGGCCGATCTGCGCGCGGCGTTTGAGGCGGCGAGCGGTCAGGAGCTGGGTGGCGTCTTCGACCAGTGGCTGACCCGCGCCGACGCGCCCGCCCTCGCCCTGGATCGCGCCGAACGGATCAAGACCGGCGAGGACCGCTGGCAGGTCGAGATCGCGCTGTCCCAGGGCGAGCCGCTCTACGACCTGCAGGTGCCGGTCGAGATCGAGACGGCGATCGGACCGGAGCGCGTCACCCTGTCCCTCAACGAGGCCAAGGCGACCCGCGAGGCAGAGTTGCGCGCCCGGCCGACGGGCGTGCGCGTCGATCCGGACTACGACCTGTTCCGCGCCGTGCCGCCAAGTCAGGTGCCGCTGGTGATGCGGTCGCTTACCCTGAATCCGGAAACCCGTCTGGTGGTGGCCGGCATGGATGCGGACACCGCCGAAAGCTTCGCTGGTCGGCTGCTGGATACCGAGGTGTCGACCTTGACGCCAGACCAGGCGGCGGACACCACGGCGCCGCTGCTGGTCGTTGGCGCCAGTGCGGAGGTCGAAGAACTGATGCGGCAGGCCGGGTTCGGCGGACCGCCCGACGAGGTGACTGGCAAAGGCGACCTGCGCGCCTGGACGGCAGAGAGCGGCGGCCGGATCGCGCTTGCGGTCGCCGCCGACGCGCCCGACCGGCTGGCGCGCACAGCCCGGGTTCTGCCGTACTATTTACGCGCCAGTTGGCTGGTGATGCAGGGTGGCCAGCTGCAGGCCCGGGGCACCTGGCCGACCGGGGCCAACCCGCTCAGCCAGACGTTCGGCGAGTAGCCGACGAATAGCCGGGCGCCGGCGGCGTGGTGGGCGCTTCGCCCTACTGCCCTTCACGCTGCTTCCGGGTCTCGACCGCGCGTTCGTACCAGGCGATCGCGCGGTCCGGGTTGCGGGCAACGCCGAGGCCCTTGCGATACATCAGGCCGAGGAAGGTCATGGCGCGGGGATCGCCCTGCAAGGCGGCTTCGCGGTACCATTTGAAGGCCGTCTCGTAGTCCCGCGCGACGCCCTTGCCGTAGTAGTGCATCCAGCCGACGACGTACTGCGCCCGGCGGTCGTTGTTGCGCGCGGCGCGCAGACACCAGTCGAAGGCCTCCTCGTAGCGGCTGGCGTCCATGTGATGGCCGCACAGCCGTTGTTGGGCCAACTGGTCGGCGCCGGCCGCCCGCTGGATCACGTCGGCCAAGCGGGTGTTGAAGGTCGTCTCCAGCTCAAGCCAGTGATCGTTGGCGAAGCGCTTGAGCGCGGCCTGCGCCTGCGCGCTGTCGAAGGCCCCATCGCCCGGCTGGTAGCCGAGCGCGCGCAGGTACAGCCTGGCCTCGCGCCACAACTGCTCGGCCTCCTCGGTACGCTGGAACTGCTCGCGCGCGATCGCCCGTTTGATGGCGTCCGTGGCCTCACCGTTGACCGTCATCCCCTGGTCTTTCTGGAACGCCTCGATCGCGCGGCGGGTGTTCGGCCCCATTAAACCGTCCACCACACTCAAATCGTAGCCGAGGTCGATCAGCCCCTGCTGGATCTGCGCGACCAGCGGATCGCCTGGCCAATCGCGTTCCTGCGTCTGGGTATCGCCGTCGGCGGCGTCCTCGCCCGTCTCGGCCTGGGTCTGAGTTTGCGCCTGCGCGTCCGACGGCGGGTCGGGCACGTCCTGCTGCGCCGCGGCACCCAGCGGCAGCGCGAATAGGCAGAGGAGCGCAAGCGCGATCAGGCGTCGGACAAGAAAGGAAGGCACGGCGGCTTGCAACTCCAATCCTCGGGTCCGGCGGACGGTGCATCGGCGGGGGAGCAAGGTACTTTGCGGCTTGGCCGGCCGGCAAGCGCGCTCACGACAGCCGGCCGGCCAGCACGGAAAGGCCGAGGAAGGCGGGCTCCTCGCGCATCACCAGATGGACCGGGACCTGCGCGAGCTCGCCTGTGAACCGGCCCTTGGCCTCGAAGCGGGCCCGAAAGTTGCCGTCCTGCAGAACATCCGCGATCCGGGGCGGGATGCCGCCGGCGACGTACACGCCATCCCATGCCCCCGCGATCAACGCGAGGTCGCCGGCGAAGCTACCCAGGAACGCCGTGAACTGCCGGACCGCGGCGAGACAGCCGGGCTCCCCTGCCATGGCGTCCGCGGTGATGCGGGCGGGATCTTCCGGCAGCGATGCCCGTCCGTCCTCCGCCGCGATCGCTTGTGCGAGCAGGACGAGGCCGGAGCCCGACAGCACCCGTTCCGCCGACACCCGGCCGCCGACCAGCTTGCGCATCCGGGCCAGCAGCGCGGCGTCGCGCGCGTCCTCCGCGGCCAGCGCGGCGTGTCCGCCCTCGCCCGCCAGCACCCGGGCCGTTGCCTCCGGCGTCGCCGGCAGCCAAGTCGCCACACCGAGTCCGGTCCCGGCTCCCAAGATCGCACGCGCCGCCCCCGGCAGGCCTTCGCCGCCGCCGATCCGCTTGGTGTCTTCCGGCGCGAACTGCCCGATCGCCCAAGCCTGCGCGGCGAAGTCGTTGACGAGCTCGACCCGGGCGATCCCGGTCGAAGCTGCGATCGCGTCGGGATCGAACGTCCAATCGGCGTTGGTCAGGCGCACCGGGGCGCGGTGAACCGGGGCCGCGACAGCCAACACCGCCGCATCGGGCGGCGACCGACCGTCCAGGGCGGACAGGATCGCACTGGCGGGATCGGGATGGTCGGCGACACTCAG
The DNA here is from genome assembly GCA_964422775.1 of uncultured Rhodovibrio sp. Lineage (GTDB taxonomy): Bacteria > Pseudomonadota > Alphaproteobacteria > Kiloniellales > Rhodovibrionaceae > Rhodovibrio. The sequence goes on along the minus strand of CAYRCO010000010.1, from coordinate 21,371 downwards.
GGTGGCGAGCGGCTGCACCGTGCCATCCGTCGCGCGCAGAGCGAAGCGGGCGTTGGTGCCGCCGATGTCGGCCAGCAGGACGGCGCCCATCGCCCGCCTCAGTCCTGCCCGATCCGGTCCAGCTGGCCCACCACCAGCTTGCACCAGGCGTCGACGTCGTGGGTCTCCAGCCGGCGGAACATCGACTGCCAGCGCTCCCGCCGCTCTTCCAGCGGCATGGCGAGCGCGGTCTGCATCGCCTCCGCCATCCCTTCGGCGTCATAGGGGTTGACCAGCAGCGCGCCATCCAGCTCCAACGCCGCGCCGGCGAAGCGGGACAGCATCAGCACCCCGGGGTCTTCGGGGTTCTGTGCGGCCACGTATTCCTTGGCGACCAAGTTCATACCATCGCGCAGCGGGGTCACGACGCCCACGCGGCCCTGGCGCAGGAAGCCCGCCAGAATCCGCCGGCTGAACCCTTTGTTCAGGTAGCGGATCGGGTTCCAATCGAATTCGGCATAGGCGCCGTTGACGTGCCCGGCCTCGCTTTCCAGCTGCTGGCGCAGCTGGGCGTACTCCGGCACGTCCTGGCGGGACGGCGGGGCGATCTGCATCATCACCACCCGCCCGCGGTTGGCCGGGTAATTCTCCAGAAGCGTGCCGAAGGCGCGGAAGCGCTGCAGCAGGCCCTTGGAATAGTCCAGCCGGTCGACGCCGATCAGCAGGTCCCGACCGCGCAAGGAATCGCGCAACCGCTGGGTCTGCCGGGCCTCCGCGGCTTCCTGGGCGAACTCGACGACGCGCTGGGTATCGGTGGAGATCGGATAGGCGCCCGCGACCAGCCGGCGACCGAACGCCATGATCGTACCGTCCGGCTCGACCCGGCCGCCGACCTCGACCCGGATGTAGTGCTGGAAGTTCGCCAGATCGCGCTCGGTCTGGAAGCCCAGCATGTCGTAGGCGCACATCTGTTTGACGATGTCGCGGTGGTTGGGCAGCGCCAGGAACACCTCCAGCGCCGGCCAGGGGATGTGCAGGAAAAAGCCCATCCGTTGGCTGCAGCCGGCGTGACGCAGCTGATCCGCCATCGGGATCAGGTGGTAGTCGTGCACCCAGACGATGTCGTCGCTTTTGAGGTACGGTAGCAGCCGGTCGGCGAACAGCGAATTGACCCGCTCGTAGCCGGAGTAGTTGCGCCGGCTGAACTCCGTCAGGTCCAGCCGATAGTGCATCAGCGGCCAGAGCGTGCGGTTGGCGAAGCCGTTGTAGTATTCCTCGTAATCCCGCGGGGTCAGATCGCTGGTCACGTAGCTGACGGGACCGCTGGTGAATTCGTCCGGCTTGCGCTTGGGCTGCTCGTCGACTTCGCCGCTCCAGCCGAACCAGAGACCGCCGCGCTCCTCCAGCGCGGCCTGGACGGCCACGGCAAGCCCGCCCTGCGACCCCGAGCGGGCGTGCCGCGGAGTCGCCACGCGGTTCGAGACAACGACGAGACGGCTCAAAAGGCCTCCTCCCAGGAGATGCTGAGACGCAAGGCGGAATTGATCAGCCCGACCATGGAATAGGTCTGCGGGAAGTTGCCCCAAAGCTCGCCGGTTTCGCTGTCGATGTCCTCCGACAGCAGGCCTAAGTGATTGCGTTTGGAGAGCATTTGGCAGAACAGCTGGCGGGCTTCCTCGACCCGGCCGACCTCCGCCAGCGCGTCGATGTACCAGAAGGTGCAGACGTTGAACGAAGTCTCCGGCGCCCCGAAGTCGTCGGGTGCTGCGTAGCGGTACACAGTCGATCCCTGCTTCAATCGCCGCTCGACGTGGTCGAGCGTGCCCAGAAAGCGCGGGTCCCGCGCGTCCAGGAAGCCCAGTTCGGGCATCAAAAGCAGGCTGGCGTCGATCTCCTCGCCGTCGAAGGTGCTGGTGAAGCTGTTCTGCGCATCGCTCCACCCGTGCTCCATGATCGCCTCGCGGATGGCCGCGGCATGCCCGCGCCAGTATTTTGCCCGGTCGTCCAGGCCGAGGTGCGCGCCGATCCGGGCCAAGCGGTCGCAAGCCGCCCAGCACATCAGGGCGGAGAAGGTGTGCACCGCCTCCCGCGTGCGCAGCTCCCACAGGCCGGCGTCCGGGGTGTGCCACAGCTCGACCGCCTGCTCGCCCAGCGCCTCCAACCGGCGGTAGAACGCGGCGTCGCCGGGCCGGGCCAGGCGCTTGTCGAAGAACGCCTGCGCTGCCGCCAGGATGACCGCGCCGTAGCCGTCGTTCTGGGTCTGGATATAGGCGTGGTTGCCGACGCGCACCGGTCCCATGCCGCGGTAACCGACGAGATCGGTTTCCTGCCGCTCGTCCAGGCGGCGCTGCAGGACGATGCCGAACAACGGCTGCAGCGGCCCCTTCTCGTGGCCGGAGACGATGTTGGTGATGTAGGACAGGTAGCCTTCCATCGTCCGGGTCACGCCCAGCCGGTTGAGGGCGTGCACGACGAAGTAGGAATCACGCAGCCAGCAGTAGCGGTAGTCCCAGTTGCGCCCGCTGTCCGGGGCTTCGGGGATCGATGTGGTGAGCGCGGCCACCACCGCGCCGGTCTCCTCGAACGAGCACAGCTTGAGCGTGATCGCCGCACGGATCACCGCGTCCTGCCATTCGAACGGCAGCGACAGGAAGCGCACCCATTCGCGCCAGTAGTGGTCGGTCTTTTCCAGGAAGTCCCGGCCGGTGTCGCCGACCGCCTGGGTCAGGCTCTCGTCCGGACCCAGCAGCAGCGTGATCTCGCGCTCCAGGATGTGCGGCGTCTCGTCCAGCACGTAGGTCGGCGGCACGTCGGTGGTCAGGCGCAGCGTCATGTCCGGCATGACGAAGCGCACGTGGTTGCTGCCGCGCGTCACTTCCGGCCGGGCCCGGCCGTAGTCGCAGGCCGGGCGCAGCCGGATCCGGACGCGCGGCGCGCCGCCTAGCGGCCGCACCCGCCGAACCAGTGTGGTCGGCCGGAAGGTCCGATCGTACTGCTTGAACCGGGGCGCGAAGTCGACGATCGCGATGCCGCCGCCCTGATCGTCGTACAGGCGGGTTTCCAGCACGGCCGAGTTGCGCCAGTAGACCTGCTCGCTGCTGGTCTGGCCGTCCAGCACGATGTCCCAGAAGCCGCGCTCGGCGGACTCGTCGTCGTCGACCAGGGAGCAGAACACCGGGTCGCCGTCGAACCGCGGCAGGCAGCTCCAGACGATCCGCGCCCGCCGGTCGATCAGGGCCGCGTGCGCACAGTTCCCGATCACCGCCAGGTTCAGGTCGCTGCAGGTATCCGCAAGGTCGGTGCGCACGGGCGTGCCAGCCGGCGTCAGGTCGGGCGCGCCGGTACTCATTGCGGTCGGATCGGAAGCGTTGCTGTCCATCGGGAGTCCGGTCTTCAGGTTCGTGGCACGCTTTTGCGAAGGCGAACGTTGGTGCGAAGGCGAACGATGGCTCCAGTCTGGCAAGCGTGTCGCTCCGTTATGCGGGCTGGCGCGGCACGGCTCAACCGCCGCGCGCCGATCCGCCCGGCACGACGGCCTGTCGCACCCGGTCGAGCCACGCCTCGACAGCGGCTTCATCCGCCAGGCGATAGGCGGCGTGCGTCAGCTGTCCGGCGGGCTCAGCGCCCACCCGGATGGACAGGCCGCCCAGCGCGTTGACGGCGCGGAAGCCGTCCTCATCGGTCACGTCATCGCCCAGAAACACCGGAAGCCGGCCGGCAAACGGCGGCCGCGCCATGAAGCTGCGGATGGCGGACCCCTTGTCGGCGTGACGCGGCTTCACCTCGCAGACCATCTTGCCGTCCAGCACGGCAAGGGTGTCGGGCGCTTCCTCGGCGCACAAAGCGTGGACGCGGTCGAGCACGGTGCGCTGCAACCGCGGGTCGGCGCGGTAGTGCACTGCCAGCGTCCGACCCTTATCCTCGAGCCAGAGCGCGTCGTGCCGGTCGACGAACGCGCTCAGTCCGGCGCGCATGTGGTCCAGGGCCGCCCCCTCGACGCCGCGGTCGACCGTGCCGTCGGCGTCCCGGCGTTCCAGTCCGTGCAGCCCGGCCGCCGGCAGCTTCAGCGGCGCCTGAATGCGGTCCAGATCGGCCAAGGTGCGGCCGCTCACCAGCGCCAGCGCATGGCCCAGCCCGGCATCCAGCGCGTGCAGGATACACCGCAGGCTGTCGTGCAGATGGACGTCCTCCGGCCGCCCCTGGAACCCGAGCAGCGTGCCGTCGACGTCCAGGAACAGCGCCCAGGCGCTGGGCTGCAGCGCCGGGTCGAGTGGCTCGGGCGCCGGCCGGGGCGTGGCCGCGCCCGCCCCATCGGCCGGCCGTCGCTGCGGGTCGGCGGTGGTCATGGATCGTTCGCTCTCACGCGCTGTCTTGCCTCGCCTCATTACGCCTGGGCCGGTCGCCCCTCAGGACGGCCGCCGGAGATCTCTGCGGGCACCCCGGTCGGGCGGCGCCGCGCCGCCGTCGCCCGACATGGCGCAGTCGTGGGCAGCCGTCATCCGCGCTGGGCTGGACACACCTTACCCACCGGTCGACGCTCCGGGATCGCGCCGCCCGCGGACAAGTTACCACACCCAAAGCGTGGCGACGCGATCCTGGCTTCCCCGCCGGGTGCCTTGCAATTCCCGGACGGGACCGTTACCCCGGAAACAGCCGCGCGGCCAGCCTCTGACACAGCCTTCTAACGCGTGCCACCCTTGACACGCTGCTTGACGCTGCGTCTTGGGAACCCTAGTTGGCTGGTAACGTTGGCCCTAGCAGAATGATCCCGTGATGCTTACGGGAGACGGTCGACCGCCAATCCATCGCGCCGCATCCAATAATAACCTCGGGCGCGCTGGATTTAATAACAAGACAGCTTGTTCCACAGGGGGCCGAAAACGCAATGGCGAACGCACAACTCGTTTGCAAGAACGTCTATAAGATATTCGGGCCTAATCCTGCCGAGGCTTATCGACTGATCGAGCAGGGCAAGGGCAAGGACGAAATCTTCGCCGAAACGGGCAACACGGTGGGCGTCCAGGACGCCTCCTTCGAGGTCCAGGAAGGCGAAGTCTTCGTCGTCATGGGCCTGTCCGGCTCGGGCAAGTCCACCATGGTCCGGATGCTCAACCGCCTGATCGATCCGACTTACGGCAGCGTCGAGATCGAGGGCGAGGACATCACCAAGATGTCGCGCCAGCACCTGATCGAGGTGCGTCGGCAAAAGATGGCCATGGTGTTCCAGTCGTTCGCGCTGATGCCGCACCGAACGGTCGTCGACAACGCGGCGTTCGGCCTGGAAGTCGCCGGCGTCGAGCGCTCGCAGCGCCATAAGCGCGCCATGCAGGCGCTCGAGGCGGTGGGGCTGAAAGCGAACGCCAACTCCTATCCGGACGAACTGTCCGGCGGCATGAAGCAGCGCGTCGGCCTCGCCCGCGCGCTCACCAACGATCCCAAGATCATGCTGATGGACGAGGCGTTCTCCGCGCTCGACCCGCTGATCCGCACCGAGATGCAGGACGAACTGCTGCGCCTGCAGCAGCAGAGCCGGCGCACCGTGATCTTCATCACCCACGATCTGGACGAGGCGATGCGCATCGGCGACCGGATCGCGGTGATGGAGGACGGCCGGGTCGTGCAGATCGGCACGCCGGAAGAGATCGTCACCAAGCCCGCGGACGAATACGTCAGCTCCTTCTTCAAGGGCGTCGACGTGACCCAGGTGTTCTCCGCCGGCGACATCGCGCGGAAAAATCAGCTGTCCATCATCGACCGCAGCGGCAGCGACCTGAACTCCGTGATCGAGCAGGTGAAGAACGCCGATCGCGATGTCGCGGTGGTGGTCGACAAGGACCAGAAGTTCGAGGGCATGGTCAGCGCCGAGAGTCTGGCGCAGGCAAAGAAGAGCGACGGCAAGCTCGCCAGCGCCTTTCTGAGCGGCACCGAGCCGGTACAGGCGCACCTCGGCCTGTCCGACGTGCTGCACAAGGTGGCCAACAGCGGCTACCCGGTGCCGGTGGTGGACGAGAATGGGCGCTACCTGGGAACGGTGTCGAAGACCGCCCTCCTGCAAACTCTCGACAGGGCAGGCTAAAGCCATGATGGAATTCGTTGAAAATGTGAAGATCCCGATCGGCGCCTGGGTCGAGGCGCTGGTCAACTGGATCCTGGACAACCTGGAGCCCCTGCTGGACGCCATCTCCGCGGCGATCGGCGCGGTGTCGACCACGCTGGAGGATTTTCTGCTCTGGCTCCACCCGTTCGTGCTGGCGGCGCTGCTGGTCGCGATCGGCCTGTGGCGGGTGAACTGGAAGTTCGCGCTGTTCGTGGCGGTCTCGATGTTCCTGATCATGGGCATGAACCTGTGGGAAGAGACTGTCTCCACGATGGCCCTGGTGGTCGCCGCCGCGTTCGTTGCGCTCGTCGTCGGCTTCCCGGTCGGCGTGGCGATGGCCAAGAACGACACCGTGGAGGCGATCGTCCGGCCGATCCTGGACTTCATGCAGACCATGCCGCCATTCGTCTATCTGATCCCGGCGGCGATGTTCTTCGGCCTGGGCAAGGTGCCGGGCACGATCGCCACCGTGATCTTCGCCATGCCGCCGGCGGTGCGCTTGACCAACCTGGGCATCCGGCAGGTGAGCACGGAGAATGTCGAGGCGGGCCTTGCATTCGGCTGCACCGACCGCCAACTGTTAACAAAAGTACAGTTGCCGCTGGCCCTGCCGTCGATCATGGCGGGCGTTAACCAAACCATCATGCTGGCCCTTTCCATGGTGGTTATCGCGTCCATGATCGGGGCGGGCGGCCTCGGCAACGTGGTGCTGACCGGCATTCAGCGCCTCAACGTCGGCCTCGGCTTCGAAGGCGGCCTGGGCGTGGTGATCGTGGCGATCCTGCTGGACCGCCTGACCCAGAGCATCGGCCAGGTCGGTCGCGGTGAAGGCCTGATCGCCAAGGCCCGTCGCCTGCTCGGCGGCAGCCAGCCGGTGGCCGAGGACGACGAACAAGCGAAGACCAGTCGCGCGGCTTGACCGGGCGGGAACACGCTGTCTGCGACACGCGTTATTCCCGGCGAAGCCGCACACCGGGCGCCGACGGGCCGGACCGACAAGGGTGGTCGTCGGTGCCCCATCGCCCCGCTAAGAGGGCGGTGAACACGCCTTGAAGAGAGGCAACAGAGGAGGATCTCATGCTTAACTACAGCAAGAAGACCCTTATTGCTGCGACGACCGCCGTCACCATGGCGGCCGCGCCCGCCAGCGCGCAGACCGTCGAGATCGGTTGGACCGCTTGGTCCGACGCCGAGTTCGTCACCAAGCTGGCCCGCCAGGTCCTGGAGGAGCGCGTCGGCGAGGACGTCAAGCTGACCCAGACCGACATCGCCCCGCAGTACCAGGGCGTGGCCCAGGGCGACATCGACGTCATGCTGATGTCCTGGCTGCCGGGCACCCACTCCGACTACATGGATAACGTGGGTGACAAGGTCGTCAGCCTGGGCATCCTGTACGATCACGCCCGCCTCGGCTGGGTCGTGCCGGCGTACATGGACGCCGACTCCATCAACGACCTGAAGTCGGAGGAGATGGCCGACAAGCTGGACGGCACGATCACCGGGATCGACCCGGGCGCCGGCCTGACCCGGCTGTCGAAGAAGACCATCGAGGAGTATGGTCTGGGCGACATGTACAACCTCCAGACTTCCAGCGGTGCCGGCATGACGGCCGCCCTGGATCGCGCGGTCAAGCGCGAGGAGCCGATCGTCGTGACCGGCTGGAGCCCGCACTGGAAGTTCGGCGCGTACGATCTGAAGTACCTCGAGGACCCGAAGGGCACCCTGGGCTCCTTCGAGCGGATCCACGCGATCGCGCGTCAGGGCTTCTATCAGGAGAACATCGACGCGGCGATGACCCTGAGCCGTATGTACATCCCGCTGGATGACCTCCAGGCGGCGATGTACGACGCCCAGGAGACCTCCTACGAGGAGGCCGTCAATAAGTACATCGAGAACAACGAGGCCCGCGTGCAGTACTGGGTCACCGGCGAGATGTAGAGCCAGGGGTAACACCCTGACCCAAGGGCCACGCGGCCCGTCTCGATGACGACCTCTATTGACGAGTTGACGGGGTCCGGCCACGCGCCGGACCCCTTTTTCGTGCCCGCACGATGCGTCGCCTTACCATCCGTCGCGGCCATGCGCGGTCCGCACGTCTGTGCTGCATATATCGTGTGGATATACCCTGGACTCGCGGTATATCGGGCCGATACTCTTAGCTGCACAAATGCATTCACTTTGGGCGCGGAAGCGGGCGCCCGTGGGACGGTCGATGGATACGCGCACCCTCTGCCTGGGCGTTCTGAACCGCGGCGATGCCAGCGGCTACGAGATCAAGAAGAGTTTCGAGGAAGGCCCCCTCGCCCACTTCCAGGAGGCCAGCTTCGGCTCGATCTACCCAGCCCTGACGCGCCTGGCGAACGACGGATTGGTGGTCTGCCAGGCACAGCCGCAGGACAAGCGGCCCGACAAGAAGTTGTATTCGATCACCGACGCTGGACGCGCCGCGCTGGAGAGCGCCCTGCACCGCCCGCCCACGGACGACGAGGTCCGCTCGGACTTCCTGTTCGTGCTGTTCTTCGCCCATCTGCTGCCGACCGCGACACTGAACCGCCTGATCGACGACCGTATCGCCTGGTACGAAGACGTGCTGCAGCGCATGGTCGACGACGCCGATCTCGACAACCGGCCGGCGGGCGAACGCTTCGTCCACGGTCTTGGCCTCGCGGTCTACCGCTGCGCCCGGGACTATCTGCGCGACCACCGCGCCAGCCTGCTGGCGGGCGCGGTCGACGCGGATGCCGCCCCGCGCGCCGACACCGTATCCCCGGCCCACGCTGCGGAATAGCGCCTGCAAGGAGCCCTGGACGCCACCATGTTCGCTCAGCTGTTCCGCCGTTTCGGCTCGGTCGCGATCGCACTGGCGATCGCCGCGGTAGCCGTGCTCTGGGTCGCTTCCGGGCAGTACCTGGGCAGCGCCGAGCCCGTAGCCCGCAAGGAACCCGCCCAGCTCGCCGGGCGCAGCGAGATACCGGAAGTGCGCGTGGCCACCCAAACCGCCAAAGCGCGGACCGACACGCTGCGCGTCCAGGGTCGCACCCAGGCCGACCGGAAGGTGATGGTGCAGGCCCAGACCCACGGCCGGATCGAAGAACTGCTGGTCGATAAGGGCGACTTCGTCGAACAGGGCGAGGTTCTTGCGCAGCTGGCCGCGGAGGATCGCCCGGCGCAACTTAAGCAGGCCGAAGCGCTGCTCGAGCAGCGCCGGCTGGAACTGGAAGCCGCGCGCCGGCTGAACGATCGCGGCCACCGATCGGACACTCAGCTCGCCGCCGCGCGCGCCGCCTTCGAGGAAGCGCAGGCGCGCGTTCAACAGACGCGTAGCGCCCTCGACGACACCACGATCTACGCCCCATTCGCCGGACGCGTCGGCGAGACGATGGCCGAGGTCGGCGACTTCATGACCAGCGGCCGGGAGCTACTGCGCCTGGTCGATCTGGATCCGCTGACGATCGTGGGCAGCGTGAACGAGCGCCGGGTCGCCGAGATCGAGCCCGGCACGGAAGCCTCCGCCAAGTTGGTCACCGGGGAACAGGTGACCGGAACGGTAACCTTCGTCGCCAGCGAGGCGAACGCGCGCACCCGCACCTTCGAAGTCGAGATGGAAGTATCCAACCCCGACGGCGCCCTGCGTGACGGCGTGACGGCGCAGATGAGCGTGCCGCTGAAGGAGCAGGTGTCGCACTTCGTTTCGCCGTCGATCCTGACCCTGAACGACGAAGGTCAGGTCGGGGTCAAAGTGGTGGACGACGACAACCGCGTGCGCTTCAAGCCCGTCGACCTGCTCGCCGACAAGCCCGAGGGCGTCTGGATCGGCGGCCTGCCAGAGACGGTCACATTCATTACGCTAGGCCAGAATTTCGTAGCGGCCGGGCAGGAGGTGAAGCCCGTCACCGAGCGCGAGGTCTCGCAACGCCTGCAGGACCAGCCGATCGACATGCCGGCCGGCGCACCCGGTAAGCCGGGGCCGGAGGGTCGGCCGTGAAAACCCTGATCGACGCGGCCCTCGACCACATCCGGACGGTGCTGAGCCTGCTGGTGCTGCTGTTGATCGCCGGCGCCTACGCCTACGTCGCGATTCCCAAGGAGAGCGACCCGGACGTCAACATCCCGATCATCTACACCAACGTCCACCACGAGGGCATTTCCCCGGAGGATGCCGAGCGGCTGATCGTCAAGCCGCTGGAGCAGGAGCTCGAAGGCGTCGAGGGCGTCAAAGAGATGCGCTCCACCGCCTATCAGGACGGGGCAAACGTGGTCCTGGAATTCGAGGCCGGCTTCGACGCCGACAGGGCCATGGACGACGTCCGCGAGAAGGTCGACGCGGCCAAACCCGAGCTGCCCACCGACGCCGACGAGCCTGCGGTGAACGAAGTCAATCTCAGCCTGTTCCCGGTGCTGGTGGTGACGCTGTCGGGTGAGGTGCCGGAACGTACGCTGCTCGATCTCGCGCGCGATTTGCGCGACGAGGTCGAAGGGCTGCAGCCGGTGCTCGAGGTCGAGATGGCCGGTAACCGGGAGGAACTCGTCGAGCTCTTGATCGAGCCGGCGATGCTGGAAAGCTACGACGTCGACGCCCAGCAGGTCCTGAACGCGGTCGACCGGTCGAACCGGCTGGTCGCCGCGGGGTCGGTCGACACCGGCGGGGGCCGCTTTGCGGTCAAGGTCCCGGGCCTGTTCCAGAACGCCCAGGATATCCTGAACATGCCGGTCAAGGTCGACGGCGACCGGGTGGTGACGATCGGCGACGTCGCGACCCTGCGCCGGACCTTCAAAGACCCGGAAGGCTACGCCCGGATCAACGGCGAGCCCGCGATCGCGCTCGAGGTCTCCAAGCGCACCGGTGAAAACATCATCGAGACGATCGAACAGGTCCGGCAGACCGTCGAGGCGGAGCGCCAAGCCTGGCCCGAGGCGGTCCAGGTCACCTACACCCAGGACAAGTCGACCAACATCCGCACCATGTTGAGCGACCTGCAGAACAACGTGCTGGCGGCCGTGCTGCTGGTCATGGTGGTGATCGTCGCCGCGCTCGGCCTGCGCTCGGCCGCGTTCGTCGGCGTGGCGATCCCGGGGTCGTTCCTGACTGGCGTGCTGGTGGTCTATCTCGCCGGGCTGACGGTCAACGTGGTCGTCCTGTTTTCGCTGATCCTGGCGGTCGGCATGCTGGTTGACGGGGCGATCGTCACGGTCGAGTACGCCGACCGCAAGCTGCGCGAGGGGTTCCAGAAAAAGCAGGCCTACGGTCTGGCCGCCAAGCGTATGGCCTGGCCGATCATCGCCGCGACCGCGACCACGCTGGCGGCGTTCTTCCCGCTGGTGTTCTGGCCGGGGGTCGCCGGCGAATTCATGAAGTACCTGCCGATCACGCTGCTCGCGGTGCTGACCGCCTCGCTCGCCATGGCGCTGATCTTCGTGCCCGCGATGGGCTCCGTGCTCGGCGGAGGCCCGCGCGCCGCGACCGGCCAGGCTGACGCCAAGGCCCAGGCGATCGCCGCCGGCGGCGCCTCGGACCTGACCCGGCTGAGCGGCCTTACCGGCGGCTATGTCCGGGTCTTGCGCAGGGCGCTCAAGCATCCTGGCAAACTCCTGCTGGCCGCTTTCGCCACGCTGGTCGCTGTGCAGGGCGCGTATGCCATGTACGGCCGCGGGGTGGAGTTCTTCCCCGACGTCGAGCCGGAAAGCGCCGTGTTGCAAATTCACGGCCGCGGCAACCTGTCGATCGACCAGCGCGACCGGCTGGTCCAGGAGGTCGAGAGCCGGATCCTGCAACTGCACAGGGAGCGCGGCGAGTTCCATGCGATCTACGCCCGCTCGCAGATCGCCTCCGGCCAGCGCCGCGAGGAGGCGGAGGATATCATCGGCCAGGTGACGCTGGAGTTCACCGACTGGTGGACCCGCCGCCCGGCGCAGCAAATCATCGACGACATCAAGCAGCGCGCCAGCGCCTTGCCGGGAATCCAGGTCGAGGCGCAGAAGCAACAGATGGGCCCGCCCGGCGGCAAGCCCGTGCAGATCGAGGTCACCAGCGACCGCACCGACCTGATCCAGCCGACGGTGGCGCGGATCGTCGAGCGGATGCAGCAGGACCCTGAGCTGATCGAAATCGAGGACGGCCGCCCGATCCCCGGGATCGAGTGGGAGCTCGAGATCGACCGGGCGCAGGCCGCGAAGTTCGGCGCCGACGTCTCCCTGGTCGGCAGCTACATCCGGATGGTCACCAACGGCCTGAAGGTCGGCGAATTCCGCTCCGGCGACGCGGACGAGGAAATCGATATGGTCGTGCGCTTTCCGGGCGACCTGCGCAGCCTGGATCAGCTCGATCAGATCCGCGTTTACACCGACCAGGGGCAAATCCCGCTGGCCAATTTCGTTACCCGTTCGCCCGAGCAGCGCACCAGCCTGATTCGGCGCACCGATGGCGACCGTTCGATGACGATCAAGGCCGACGTCGCGGAGGGCGTGCTGGCGAACGACAAGATCCAGGAAATGCAGGCGTTCCTGCAGCAGGCCGACGTCCCGGCCGGGGTCAACATCGCCTTCACCGGGGAGAACGAGGACCAGAAGGAGGCGCAGAGCTTCCTGACCAAGGCGTTCGCGGTCGCGCTGTTCCTGATGGCGATCATCCTGGTGACGCAGTTCAACAGCTTCTATAGCGCGTTCCTGATCCTCTCGGCGGTGATCCTGTCGACCATCGGGGTGATGATCGGCCTGCTGATCCTCGATCAGCCGTTCGGCATCGTGATGACCGGCATCGGCGTGATCGCGCTCGCCGGCATCGTGGTAAACAACAACATCGTGCTGATCGACACCTTCGACCGGCTGAAGAACGACGAGCCGGATATCACCACCGCGATCCTGCGCACCGGTGCGCAGCGCCTGCGCCCGGTGCTGCTGACCACGATCACCACGATCCTGGGCCTGATGCCGATGGTGCTGGGGGTCAACATCGACTTCTTCGGCCGCTTGGTGCAAGTCGGCGCGCCGTCCACCGAGCTGTGGCAGCAGTTGTCGATCGCGATCGTGTTCGGCCTGACCTTCGCCACCGTGCTGACGCTGTTCGTGACACCGTGCGCGCTGATGTGGCGGGCCAACGTGCAGGCCTGGCTGCGGCGCAAACGCGGCCGCGGCACCCCGCCCGCGGGCGAGGACACGGGCGGTCAGGAGCGCGCGGACCAGCTCCCCCACGCGGCCGAGTAAGCCATGGCGATCGTCGAGTTCGCGGCGCTGCCGCAGGTCCTGCCGGCGCGGGCCCGCCTGATGGGCCTCGACTTCGGCGACACGACGATCGGCATGGCCGTCTCCGACCGGGACCGGACGGTCGCCTCCCCGGTCGACACGATCCGGCGCACCAAGTTCACCCAGGACGCCCAGGTGCTCTCGGCGGCGATCGCCGAGCGGTCGGTCAAGGCGCTGGTGATCGGCCTGCCCGTCGGCCTCAACGGCGAGGAGGGCAAGCGCTGTCAGGCAACCCGTCAGTTCGCCCGCAACCTGGTCCACGAGGCGGGCTACAGCCTGCCAATCGCGTTCTGGGACGAACGCCTGTCGACCGCCGCGGTCGAGCGCGTGCTCAGCGACGACGCGGACATGAACCGCCGGGACCGCGCCAAGGTCGTGGACCAGATGGCCGCCGCCTACATCCTCCAGGGCGCGCTGGAGGCGCTCAGGCGGGGGAGAGACGGCGTTTGAGCGCACCGGCGGACGTCGTTGACCGGGGCCCACGACTGCCTCGGCGGGCCCCCTTCCTGTCAAGGGAGACAGGGTTAGCGCCCTTCCCGTCCTCAGACGGATTTACCTTCTGACCGTCCCTCACCCCTCGTCACCGATCAGCGACCTGCGCAGGCGGGCGACGGCGGCGTCGGCGTCCAGGCGGCGGGCGAGCAGGTCGTCCAGGGTCAGGGGACACGCGATGCCTTCGGGCAGCATCGCCTCGCCGGTGTCGCGCAACCGGGCGTTGGTCTCGTCTAGCGCGTCCTCCCAGATTTCCTGCATATCCAGGTAGGCCCGCATACCGTCGGTGAACGCGCGGCAGGCCTCCCGCGCGGTGCTCTTGGCCTCGCCGCGCCAGCGGCGGTTGGTCGCGGCCTCGCGCAGCCACGCCGCCTCCAGCAGGAAGACCAGGGTATTGGTCAGGTGGGCGGCCACGCGGTTCAGTTCGCTCCGGCCGGCCTGCGCCACCTCGTCGGCCAGATGACCGGCGTCCAGCACCCCGTCGGAGGCGTTTTCCGGATCGCGCCCGTCGGCGGTTTGGCGCTGCGCCAGCGTGCGCAGCCGGGCCGCCTGGTCGCGGGTCCAGCGGAAGAAGTCGCGGTGGTACAGGTCGTCCTCGGCCATGGTCGCGCTCTCTCCACCACCCCTGTCGTCGCATGTCAAAATACACATGGCATGCCGACGGCGGCAAAGCCCTTCGCAAGCACCCCCTGGCCAGGCGAGCCAGCGCGCCCTAGCCTTGTTGGTGCCCACCCCTTTCCCGGACCCCGCATGTTCTCCATCGTCACCGCCATCCTGCCCGTGTTCCTGCTGATCTTCCTGGGCAGTTGGCTGCAGGGCCGCGGGTTCCCAGGCAACGGCTTCTGGCAGCCGGCCGAGCGCCTGACCTACCGAATCTTCTTCCCGGCCCTGATCGTGACCACGCTGTCGGGCGCCGACCTGGCCGGCCTTTCGGTGCTCCCGATGGCGGGCGCCCTCATCGCGGCGATCCTGCTGATGGCCGGCGGCATGGTCGCCGCTCAGCGGATCTGGCGGGTCGACGGGCCGGCGTTCACCAGCATGGTGCAGGGCGCGGTGCGGATGAACGTCTACATCTGCCTGTCGATCGCCGGCGCGGTCTGGGGCAGCGCCGGCCTGACCGTCGCGGCGATCGCGATCGCGGTGATCGTGCCCACGGTCAATCTGATCTGCGTGATCGCGCTCGCCCGCTGGGGCTCGGCCGCGGAGCCGACGGTGCTGGGCACGGTCAAACAGGTGCTGAGCAACCCGCTGATCATCGCCGCCGTGCTGGGCGCGCTCAGCAACTTCACGGGCATGCCGATCGTGGTCGGCGACGTGCTCGACATCCTGGGGCGGGCGGCGCTGCCGATCGGGCTGTTGTGCGTCGGCGCGGCGCTGGACTGGCCGGCGGTGCGGCGCAACGCCCGCCCGGTGGCCCAGACCACGGCGCTCAAGCTGGTCGCCATGCCGGCGCTGACGGCGGTGATGCTGTGGGCGTTCGGGGTCGAGGGGCTGACGGCGGCGATCGCGCTGTTGTTCATGGCCTCGCCGACCGCGACCTCGAGCTACATCTTGGCCCGCCAGTTGGGCGGCGATGCCACGCTAATGGCGGGCGTGATCACGCTGCAGACGGCCGTCTCCATGGTCAGCCTGCCGGTGATCTTGACCCTCGCCGGTTAGCCGGCGAAAACGCTGGTCACACCGACACTTATGGGAAACCGCCTGCCATGACCGCACCGCTCGCCGGCCTGCGTGTGTTCGACCTGACCCGGATTTTGGCAGGGCCGACCTGCACCCAGCTGCTGGGCGACCTGGGCGCGGAGGTGGTCAAGATCGAACGCCCCGGGCAGGGCGACGACACCCGCAAGTGGGGCCCGCCCTACGTCCGGGACCAGGACGGCAACGACACCGAGACCAGCGCTTATTACCTCTCCTCCAACCGCAACAAACGGTCGGTCACGCTCGACATCGCGAGCGACGAAGGCCAGCGCCTGGCCCGCCAGCTGATCCGGGAGAGCGACATCGTCGTGGAGAACTTCAAGGCGGGCGGGTTGAAGAAGTACGGCCTGTCCTACGACGACGTGAAGGAGATCGCCCCGCACATCATCTTCTGCTCGATCACCGGCTTCGGGCAGACCGGGCCCTACGCCAGCCGGGCCGGCTACGACTACCTGGCCCAGGGTATGGGCGGGATCATGTCGCTGACCGGCGAACCGGACGGCGAGCCGATGAAGGTCGGCATCGGCATCGCCGACATCATGTGCGGCATGTACGCCAGTTCCGCGATCCTGGCCGCCCTGCACCACCGCCATCAGACCGGCGAGGGGCAGCACATCGACCTGGCGCTGTTGGACACGCAGGTCTCCTGGCTGACCTACGAGGGGCTGAACTACCTGACCAGCGGCGAGTTGCCCAAGCGCCGCGGCAACGAGCACCCCAACATCGTCCCTTATAAGACGATGCCGGCTTCGGACGGCTATTTCATCCTCGCGGTCGGCAACGACAGCCAGTTCGCCAAGTTCTGCGCGGAGGCGGGCCGACCCGACCTCGCCCAGGACCCGCGTTTTGCCACCAACGCCGAACGGGTGCGCAACCGCGAAGCGCTGTATCCGATCCTGGACGCGATCACCGCCGAGCGGCCGCTGCATGACTGGGTCGACGTCCTGAACGCCCGCGGCGTACCCAGCGGCCCGGTCAACACCCTCGACCGGGTGTTCGCCGACCCGCAGATCCAGCACCGCAACATGCAGATCCAGATGGACTACCCCGACGCGGCCAAGGGCACGGTCGACCTGATCGGCAACCCGATCGGCTTCTCCCGCACGCCGGTCAGCTACCGCCAGCCGCCGCCCAAGATGGGCGAGCACACCGACGCGCTACTGCGGGAGGCGCTCGGCCTGGACGACGCGGAGATCAAGCGCCTACGCGATCGGGGGGTGATTTAATCGGCGAAAGCGGTTATAGAGCGCCCGCGAAAAAACGCCAACGACGTGCAGCAACCGCGCGCGAGTTCGGAGGAAAAACCCGTGAGCACGAGTGAGAAGCCCGCCAGCGACCAGAATTGCGCCGCCGACAAGGTCGAGCCGATCGCCCCTCACCGCGCGGCCCGACGCAGCGACAATCCGGACCTGCTGGACGCCCTGTCGGGCGCGCTGAAGGCCCCGCAGATGATGAGCCAGGACGACGTCCTGCTGGGCGGCCTCGCCGGCGACGAAGAACGCCGCCGTGCGGCAGACACGACCGAGCCCGAGCCGTCCGAGACCGAGGCCGACCCGCGCCAACTCGACCTGCTGGCGAAGAGCGCGTAAGGCCTTCCGGACCTGGCCGGGCGTGATTCCGCCCGCAAGGCGCGCTATAGTCGCGGGCATGAGCATCCTCATCGACGACCCGGATCTAGAACGCCGCCTGCGCGCCCTCGCCGCTGAGCGCGGAGAGAGCGTGGAGGAGGTCGTGCGTCGCAGCCTGCAAGGCAGCGAGCACTCCGAAAAGGCCCCGGGGTCGGGAGAACAGTCTCGCGGAGTTCAAGCCGTACCGCCGCCGGACGGCGGTTTAGAGGCGCCAGCCTGGCTACGCGAGCTTCAGGTGCGGTACCGGACAGCCGTGCTCGACGACGAGAGCACTGACGACGAACTCCTTGGCTACGACGCAGACGGTCTGCCCTCCTAATGGTCGTGGACACTTCGGCCCTGGTATCGATGCTGATCGGCGAGCCGGACGGACCGAACTTCGCGCGCCTTCTACGCGACTCTCCTAAAAAGCGGATATCCCCAGCCAATTACGTGGAACTCCGGATCGTTATGCTGCGGCGCACGGGCGGCCTCGATCCTGCACTTGCGAGCGACATCATTGAACGCGCGGGTATCGAGGTGGTGCCTGTTTCCAGACGGCAAGCCGACCTGGCCGCCGAGGCCTATCGGACCTACGGCAAGGGCCGGCACAGGGCCGCGCTCAATTTCGGCGACTGCTTTGCTTATGCGCTCGCCAAGCAGCGGGACGCGCCGCTGCTCTATAAGGGCACCGATTTCGCAGCGACGGATATCACGCCAGCAGCAGTCGGCTGATCGCCAACGCGCATGCCCGCGCAGCGCGCTTGCCTGTGTCCGGGGCCGGTGACATGATCCGCGCCCGATGAGCCCCGTCGATCGCGCCCTGCAGGATGCCCCTTCCCGCGCCGCAGCCGAGCCCGGTTCCGGCGCGCCGCTGCGTCATTTGCTCGGCATCGAGGGAATGACCGCCGACGAGATCGTCGCCCTGCTCGACCGGGCGGAGACCTACGTCGCGGTCAACCAGGCGGCCAACAAGACCTCCGACCTGTTGGCCGGGCGCACCGTCATCAACCTGTTCTTCGAGACCTCGACGCGCACCCGCACCTCCTTCGAGCTCGCAGGCAAGCGCCTGGGCGCCGACGTGATCAACATGGAGGTCGCGTGGTCGTCGATCAAAAAGGGCGAGACCCTGATCGACACCGCGATGACGCTGAACGCCATGCACCCGGACGCCCTGGTGGTCCGCGCGCCCGACAGCGGCGCGGTGCAGCTGCTCTCCGAAAAGGTCAACTGCGCGGTCATCAACGCCGGCGACGGCAGCCACGAGCATCCGACCCAGGCGCTGCTGGACGCGCTGACGATCCGGCGCCGGCGCGGCGAGATCGCCGGGCTGAAGGTGGCGATCTCGGGCGACGTGGCGCACTCCCGGGTGGCGCGCTCCAACATCCACCTCTTGACCACGCTGGGCGCGGAGGTGCGGGTGATCGCCCCGCCCACCCTGCTGCCGAGCGGGATCGAGGACCTTGGGGTCACCGCCTACACCGACATGCGCGCCGGCCTCGCGGACTGCGACGTGGTCATGATGCTGCGCCTGCAGACCGAACGCATGCAGGGCTCCTACGTCCCCTCGATCCGCGAGTATTTCCGTTTCTACGGGCTTGATTACGACAAGCTCGCCCACGCCAAGGCCGACGCGCTGATCATGCATCCGGGCCCGATGAACCGCGGGGTCGAGATCGACAGCGTGGTCGCCGACGACATCGACCGCTCGGCGATCCGCGAGCAGGTGGAGATGGGGGTCGCGGTGCGCATGGGCGTGCTCGACGCCCTGACCCGGCAGGCGCCGACCCGCGCCACGACCGGCGACGTCGACGGGAGCCTGGGCGCATGAGCCTGCACGCCAAGCCCGCCGGCACGACCAAGGTCGCCTACACCAACGCCCGCCTGCTCGACCCGGCGAGCGGGCTGGACGCGCCGGGCGGCGTGCTGGTCGACGGCAACCGGATCGTGGAGATCGGGCCCGGCCTGTTCCGCGACGGCGTGCCTGAGGACGCGCAGGAGGTCGACTGCGCCGGCCTGTGTCTAGCGCCCGGGCTGGTCGACATGCGCGCCCAGTTGGGCGAGCCGGGGCGCGAGCACAAGGAGACGATCTCCTCCGCCGGGCGGGCGGCGGCTTCGGCGGGGATCACCTCGCTCGCCTGCTTGCCCAACACCGAGCCGGTGATCGACGACGTCGCGGGCCTGGAGTTCGTCGCCCGCCGGGCGCGCGAGACCAAGATGGTCAAGGTCTACGCCTACGGCGCGCTGACCCGCGGCTGCCTGGGCGAACAGATGACCGAGATCGGCCTGCTGTCGGAAGCGGGCGCGGTCGGCTTCACCGACGGGGACCGGGCGATCGCCAACGCCCAGACGCTGCGCCGCTGCCTGTCTTATGCCAGCGTGTTCGACACCGTGATCCTGCAGCACCCGTTGGAGCCGACGCTGGCGACAGGCGTGATGAACGGCGGCGCGCTCGCCACGCGCCTCGGCCTGTCCGGCAGTCCGGCGATGGCGGAGCTGATCCAGGTCGAACGCGACCTGCGGCTCGTGGAGATGACCGGCGGGCGCTACCACGCCAGCCTGATCAGCACCGGGGCCGCCTTGGACGCGATCTGGCGGGCCAAGGCGAAGGGGCTGCGGGTCACCTGCGACACCGCCCCGCACTACTTCACCCTGACCGAGGATGCGGTCGGGGACTATCGAACGTTCGCCAAAGTCAACCCGCCGCTGCGCCGGGAATCCGAACGGCAGGCGCTGATCGCGGGGCTCGCCGACGGCACGATCGACGCCGTGGTGAGCGACCACGACCCACAGGACCAGGACAGCAAGCGTCTGCCCTTCACCGCCGCGGAGAACGGCATCGCCGGGCTGGAGACGCTGTTCGCCCTCACTCTCGACCTCGCGCACACCGATCGGGTCGGCCTGCTCGACCTGCTGGCGGGACTGACCTGCAAACCGGCCGAGATCCTCGGCCTGGACGCCGGCCGGCTGCGCGCCGGGGGACCTGCCGACATGATCCTATTCGACCCCGACGCGGCCTGGACGATCGACCCCGACAGCTTCCTCGGCAAGTGCAAGAACTCGCCGTTCGACGCCTGGCCGGCGCGCGGCCGGGTCGTGCGCACGATCGTCGACGGCCGCACAATCTACGCCGAGACGCCAACAACCGCCTGAGCTTTTAGGGACCGTCTGCCGCGATGCCCGATCCGATCTCCTGGAGCCTTTCCGGTCCCTACCTGCTCGCGGGCTTCCTGGCGGGCTACCTGCTGGGGTCGATCCCGTTCGGCATCGTGCTCACCCGGCTGTTCGGCCACGGCGACCTGCGCAAGATCGGCTCCGGCAACATCGGCGCAACCAACGTGCTGCGCACCGGCCGGAAGGATCTGGCGGCCGCCACGCTGCTGCTGGACGCCGGCAAGGGCGCCGTCGCCGTGCTGATCGCGGGCGCGCTGTACGGCCCGGATATCGCGCTGATGGCGGCCTACGGCTCGATCCTCGGCCACCTGTTCCCGGTCTGGCTGAAGTTCCGCGGCGGCAAGGGGGTGGCGACCACGCTCGGCGTGCACATCGCGATCGCCTGGCCGATGGGCCTCGCCTGCTGCGCAGTCTGGCTGGCGACCGCCGCCGCCACCCGCTTCTCCAGCCTGGCCGCCCTGATCGCGATGGCGAGCGCGCCCGCGTGGGCCTGGTACCTGGTCCACGACGTCCAGCTCGCCCAGTTCGCCGCGATCGTCGCCGTGATCGTCTGGCTCAAGCACCACGAAAACATCCGCCGCCTGCTCAAGGGCGAAGAAAGCAAGATTGGGCAGAAAGCAAAGTAGGCTGACCCGACACTTCTGGATTGACGCCGCCCCCGCTCCACTTACAATCGCGTGTATGGACGGCGGCGATGGGCGGGCGTTGTCACGGCAGGAGACGGTGGACTGGCTGCGGCTGATTCGCAGCGAGAACGTCGGCCCGGTGACCTTCCACGCGCTGCTGCGCCGCTACGGCACCCCCGCCGCCGCGCTCGACGCCCTGCCCGAGCTGGCTGCCCGGGGCGGGCGCAAAAAGCCCATCAAGATCTGCCCGCGGTCGCTCGCCGAGAAGGAACTCCAGCAGCTGGACAAGCTGGGCGGGCACGCGCTTGCGTGCGGCCACGGCGGCTACCCCGCCCGGCTGGCGGCGCTGGACGACGCGCCGCCGCTGCTGTTCGTGCGCGGCCATCCCGCCCTGCTGGAGCGCCCGGCCGTCGCGCTCGTCGGCGCGCGCAACGCCAGCGCCAACGGCCGCCGGATGGC
>CAYRCO010000009.1:0-26516 GCA_964422775.1 uncultured Rhodovibrio sp. | reverse complement strand
TCCGGCTCGTCCTCGACGATCGAGGGGCCGGTTTGCAGGCTGTCGTCGCTTGATCCCTGGGTCCCGGCTTCGGCCGCGCGCTCCAGCGCCTCGGCCTGGTGGTCCTGGTTCAGCAGCACGATCGAGATCCGGCGGTTGCGGGCGTTCTCAGGATCCTCGGGCAGCAGCGGGTCCTGCGCGGCGCGGCCGACCACCTGGCCGATCCGGTCCGCCGCCAGCCCGGCCCGCGCCAGCACCCGGCGGCTGGCGTTGGCGCGGTCGGCGGACAGTTCCCAGTTCGAGTAATTCTCGCGGCTGGTGAACGGCGTGGCGTCGGTGTGACCCTTGACCGCGACCTTATTGGGCAGGTCCTGGATGGTCTGGGCGACCAGCTTGAGCAGCTCGCGGGTGCGTTCCTTCGGCTCCGCGCTGCCCAGCTTGAACATCGCGCTTTCGCGCGCATCAACCAGCTGGATGCGCATGCCCTCGGGGGTGTAGTCGACCAGCACCTGGTCGGCCAGCTCGGCGAGTTCGGGAATCGCGGAGACGGCCGACTTCAGCTTTTCCTCCGCGTCCTCGAAGTCGCGCTGCTCGCGCTCGGCCAGCTGCTTGGCGAGGTCCTGGACCTCCCGGTCGTTGTCCGGGCCGGAAGGCGAGGGCAGGGACATGTTGATGCCCACCGGCGCACGGTCGCTGACCAGCGCGCCCTCGTCGCTCATCGTCCGGCCGCCCAGGATCATGCCGGAGCCGGAGTTGCTCTGGGTCACGGTCGAGGGCGTGAAGTAGTCGGCGATACCTTCCTTCTGCTCCTCGGTGGTCGCGCTGATCAGCCAGAGCAGCAGGAAGAACGCCATCATGGCCGTCACGAAGTCGGCGTAGGCGACCTTCCAGGCACCGCCGTGGTGGCCGTCGTGCCCGCCCTTCTTCTTCTTTTTGACGATGATGATCGGGCGGTTGGAATCCTCGGCCATGAAAGCGCGGGTCCTGTTGGGTTACGGGAGACGTGGCGGGAGCGGTCGGGACGCGGCGCTCAGGCGACCGGCGGGAGGGCGCCCACGGCTTCTTCGACCTCGTAGAAGCTCGGCCGCTGGTCGCGGTAGAGCACCTTGCGCGCGAACTCGACCGAGACGGCCGGCGCGGAGCCGTTCATGTGCGCCAGCAGCGCGGACTTGATGCAGTGCAGGAACTTGTCCTCGTCCTCGTACATCTGCTTGGCCTTGTTCGCGATCGGGCCGACGAAGCCGTAGGACAGCCAGACGCCGAGGAAGGTGCCGACTAGCGCACCGCCGATCAGCTTGCCCAGCACTTCCGGCGGCTCGGTGATCGAGCCCATCGTCTTGATCACGCCCAGGACGGCGGCGACGATGCCCAGCGCCGGCAGGCCGTCGGCCACGGTCTGCAGGGCGCCCGCGACCTTCTGGTTCTCGTGGCTGACGGTCTCGATCTCCTCGTCCATCAACGCTTCCATCTCGTGGGGATCTTCCGAACCCATCGTGATCAGCCGCAGGTGGTCGCACAGGAAGGTCATCAGCCCGGCGTTGCCGGCAATCGTCGGGAACTGCTGGAACAGCTGGCTTTCTTCCGGCTTTTCGATGTGCGGCTCGATCGCCAGGTTGCCCTTCTGCTTGGCGAGCTTGAGCAGCTGGTAGAGCAGGCTGAGCAGGTCGATATAGGTCTGCTTGCGCGCGCTCGACCCGCGCATCGCCATGCGCACCGCGCCCAGCGTCTTGCGCAGGACGTTGGTCGGGTTGGCGATGATGTAGCCGCCCAGCGCCGCCCCGCAGATGATCACCACCTCGAACGGCTGCCACAGCACGCTAATTTTGCCGCCCAGTGCGGCGTACCCGCCGAGCGTGCAGACGATCACGATGACCGCGCCGATGATAAGAGGCATACCGCGCCGACTTTCCTGCTCAAGCCCCGGAATTCGGGACGGCAGTCTGCCGGCGCTTACGTTAAAATGCGGTTATCGCCCCGCGTGTGCGGGCCTTACAGCTGACTCGGCCCGTCCGCGGACAGGGTCGACAGGATGCGGGTGCGGAAGCCGCCGGATGCCAGCGCCTGGATGATCTCCTGCACGTGTTCGCGGTTGCGGGTCTCGACCACGCAGTCGATCTCGGCCCGGCGCACCGGCACGTCGTGGAACAGGCGCTGGTGGTAGACCTCGACGATGTTGGCGCCGGTCTGGCCGATCAGCCCCGACACCTTGGCGAGCACGCCCGGCGCGTCGTTGATGTCGACACGCAGGCGCACCAGCCGGCCGTCGCGCACCAGCCCGCGCATCAAGACCGAGGCGAGCACGCGCGCGTCGATGTTGCCGCCGCAGATCACCAGCCCGACCTTGCGCCCGGCGAGCTGTTCGCGCAGCCGGCTGGCGGCGGCCAGCGGGGTTGCGCCGGCGCCTTCCGCGACCACCTTCTGGTACTCCGACAGGACGGCGACGGCGGTCTCGATCTCGTCCTCGGTCAACAGGACGTGCTCGCTCACATAGCGTTCGATCACCGGGCGGGTCAGGCGGCCCGGGCTCTTGACCGCGATGCCGTCGGCCAGCGACGAGCCGCCGGACGACGGCTGCTGCCCGCGGATCGCCTGGTACATCGAGGGGAACAGTTCGCTCTCGCAGCCGATCATCTGGATCTCGGGCTTCAGCGACTTGGCGGCGATCGCGGTGCCGGCCACGACGCCGCCGCCGCCGATCGGCACCACGATCGTGTCCAGGTCCGGCTGGTCGTGCAGCATCTCCAGCCCGATCGTGCCCTGACCGGCAATCGTGGCGGCGTCGTCGTAGGGGTGGACGAAGGTCAGGCCTTCCTGGTCCATCAATTCGCGGGCGACCTGGAAGGATTCGTCGATCGTCTCGCCCGACTGGACCACCCGCGCGCCGAAGGAGCGGGTCCGCTCGACCTTGGAGAAGGGCGCGCTCTCCGGCATCACGATGGTGGCCGGGATGCCCAGGCGCTGGGCGTGGTAGGCGACGCCCTGGGCGTGATTGCCGGCCGACATCGCGATCACGCCGGTCGCCTTCACCTCCTCGGGCAGGCTCAGCAGTTTGACGTAACTGCCCCGGTCCTTGAACGAGCCGGTGAACTGCTGGTTCTCCAGCTTCAGATGAATCTCGCAGCCCAGCATGTCGGACAGGCGGGGCGCGTAGATCAGCGGCGTGCGGACCACCTGGCCCTGCAGCTGCTGGGCGGCGGTGCGGATGTCGGCCAGGGAGACCGGGTCGGCCGCGCGGTCGTCCCGGCCGTTGGTGTCGGTCGCCGCGGCGGGGTGGGCGAGGGCGGTCATGGCGGTCGGCCTCCCGGGGACGGACGTGTCGGGCGGCCGTATCGAAACGCAGTGCCGCCCCTAGTTGTTATCCGGAGTAAGCCTGAGAAGCTGCGCGCCTTCTTGTTCGCCGCCGACCAGTTTTAGGAATTCGCCGTCGCGCCAGGCCTCCGCCAGGCCGCCGAAGTGCGGCGACAACGGGTTGCCCGACTGCCCGTCGGACAGCATGAACACCGAACTCTCCGGCCCCTGCGCGAGGTCGTGGACCATCCGCAGCGTGGGCCCGTGGACGTGGCTGTAGCGCTGCTCCACCGGTGCGTCGTAGTCGGCGCCGCCGCGGTTCACCGTCTCGTCGCCGCCGGGGCTGCCCACCTGCGGGGTAAACAGGCCGTTCAGCACCGGGATGCGGGAGAACATCGGGTGCGGGAAGCGCGCGACGTGCGCGTCGCCCCACTGCCAGTTCTCGGCGTCGCCGAACCGGTCGTTCAGCTGGTCGATCGCGGTGTCGAGCGCGCCCGTCACCTGCTCGGTGCAGGTCTCGGTCTCCTCCGGGGTGCCGGTGTCGTCGCACCAGGCTGTCTGCTCCTCGAGGGCGCCCAGGATCATCCGCGGGTCCGGTTCGGAAAAGCGGCGGTACTCGCCCGCCAGCTCGTCCTGGAACAGCGCGCGGTTCAGGTTGTCGATCCAGGCGGTGAACACCAGCGGTGCGGCTTCGTCGTGGTTCATGTGCCGGTCCCAACCGCGCAGCAGCTGATGCGCCGCCTCCTGCCGGGTGTTGTTGGGTGCGTGCGACAGAAGTTCGTCCAGCAGCATCTCCGCCTTGGGCGAGCGGGTGTCGAGCAGGATCCGCTCC
Source organism: uncultured Rhodovibrio sp. (assembly GCA_964422775.1). Classification (GTDB taxonomy): domain Bacteria; phylum Pseudomonadota; class Alphaproteobacteria; order Kiloniellales; family Rhodovibrionaceae; genus Rhodovibrio. The sequence goes on along the minus strand of CAYRCO010000009.1, from coordinate 22,417 downwards.
ATCGCCTGGATGTCGGCGGAGCCTTCGGCCTGGTCGAGCAGCCGATTGACCCGCTCGGCCCGCCAGGGCGGCGGCCAGTGCGCGGCGATCAGGTAGGGGTAGTCCGCGCCCACCAGGCGGTTGTTGGCGTTGACCAGCCGCCCGCTCTCCGGATTGCGCGCCTGCGGCAGGGCGTCGTAGGGGATCGTGCCGGTCCAGTCGTAGTCGCCGGTCCAGCCCGGGCGCGGCAGGGTGCCGTCGCCCGCCTTGCGCACCGGCACCCGGGCGGCGGCGATCAGGCCGACGTTGCCGGCACTGTCGGCCAGGAACAGGTTCTGCTGCGGTGCGTCGGCATTCCGCATGGCCGCCAGCGCGGCGTCGACGCTGCGCGCGGCGTTCACCTGGTAGAGCGCGTCGGGCGTGGTGTCGTCGGCCCTGAGCGCGGGCCAGGCGAGCGCCACCACCTGGTTCTCGCCGGCCAGCGTCCGCGCCGCCTGCACGCTGTCGGAGATCACCGGGCCGTGGCGGGTGCGCCGGACGGTGAGTTCGACCGGATCGCCCTCGGCGACCTCAATCGTCTCGGGCGAGCTCTCGAACCGGGCCCAGCCGTCGGGTGTGCGGTAGCGGCCGGGGTCGTCCGGATCGACCTGCTCGATGAACAGGTCCTGGGTGTCGCTGTGGGTGGTCGTCAGCCCCCAGGCGAGGTCGCGGTTGCGGCCCAGGATGGTGAACGGCACGCCGGGCGCGGTGGCGCCGACCAGCGTGCGCTCCGGCGTCTCGATCCGGACCAGGTACCAGTGCCCGGGCGCGCGCAGGCCCAGGTGCGGGTCGTTCGCCAACAGCGCGCCCTGGCCGCCCTGGCGCTGCAGCGCCCAGGCGTTGGAGGCGTCGCGCGGCTCCAGGTGCTCGGGCAGCAGGTCCGCCAGCTGGCGCTCCATCCGCCCCAGCGCCTGACCCGTCGCGGCATCGGCCAGCGTGGTCGCCTGCGCGGCCCCGTCGCCGGGGTAGAGGAAGCGCATCTGCGCGTCGTCCAGCCGCTGGCTGAGCGCCGCGCGGGTCAGCTCGCTGCGGTAGTTGCCGGAGAGCTGCATCGCCATCAGCCGGAGCCAGGTCAGGCTGTCCTGCGGCGTCCAGGCTTCCGGTTCGTAGTCCAGGATGTGGAACTCGAGCGGCAGCACCGGATCGGTGTCGAGGAAGGCGTTGACCCCGGCGGTGTAGGCCTCGAGCGCGCTCAGCGTGCGCGCGTCCAGGTGCTGCACCTGTGCTGCGGCCAGATCCCCTAAGTCCAGGATGCGCATGAAGCGGTCCAGCCCGACCGTGCCCTCGCCGGCGACCTCCGACAGCCGCCCCTCGGCGGTGCGGCGCATGAAGTCCATCTGCCACAGCCGGTCCTGGGCGTGCAGGTAGCCAAGCGCGGAATAGGCGTCCGCCATGCTGTCCGCCCGGATGGTCGGGATGCCGCGGTCGTCGCGCCTGACCGTGACCTCGGCCGACAGCGCGGGCAGCGCGGCCGTGCCTTCGGTCTGCGGCAGCGACTGGCGCAGGTAGAAATATCCGACGACGGCGACGATCGCCGCACCGCCGAGGATGATGGGAAGCGCGAGCAGCGCCCATTTGACGAACCGGTTCATAGGGACGGAGGATCGCACGAACCCGCGATTCGACAAGACAGCGGTGTGGGGACGGGCGGGTTACTACCCGTCAGACATCCTTCGACACGCCCGCCAATGGGCGGGCTGCTCAGGATGAAGTCAATATTTTTTAGTAGGATAGAACGTACGCTTCATGCTGAGCAGGCGCCGATAAGCGCCGTGTCGAAGTATGCTCGACGGGCGGCCAAACCAGCTACGCCGCACCCTGGAAGGTATCCTCGTAGTCCGTCCGCAGCTGCGCCTTCTGAACCTTGCCCATGGTGTTGCGGGGCAGGGCGTCGGCGAAGAAGATGCGCTTGGGGGTCTTGTAGCCGGCGAGTTGGGTGCGGCAGGCGTCGATCAGGCCCTTCTCGGTGAGCGCGTGCTCCTTGCCCGCCTCGGGCACGACCATGGCGGCGACCGCCTCGCCGAAGTCCGGGTGCGGGACGCCGAAGACGGCGGATTCCTTGACCCCATCCATCGCGTCCAGGGTCAGCTCGACCTCCTTGGGGTAGACGTTGTAGCCGCCGGAGATGATCAGGTCCTTCGCCCGGCCGACGATCTGGACGTAGCCGCGTTCGTCGATCTTGGCGTTGTCGCCGGTGATGAAGAAGCCGTCCGGCCGGAACTCCTCGGCCGTCTTTTCCGGCTTGTTCCAGTAGCCCTGGAACAGGTTCGGCCCCTTGATCTCCAGGATGCCGATCTCCCCGCGGTCCAGCACGGTGCCGTCCTCCTTGGCGACGCGCACCTGCACGTCCGGCAGCGGGAAGCCGACGGTGCCCGGCCGGCGCTCGCCGTCGAGCGGGTTGGAGGTGATCATGCCGGCTTCGGTCATGCCGTAGCGCTCCAGGATCTCGAAGCCGGTGCGCTGCTTGAACTGCCGCCAAGTCTCCGGCTGCAGCGGCGCGGAGCCGGAGACGAACAGGCGCATGTTGGCGACCGTCTCCTGGGTGAAGTCGTCGCGCTCCAGGAGCCGGACGTAGAAGGTCGGCACGCCCATCATCACGCTCGCCTCGGGCAGAAGGCGGATCACCTGGTCGGCGTCGAACTTGGGCAGGAAGATCATCTTCGAGCCGTTCATGAGCGCCGTGTTGGAGGCGACGAACAGGCCGTGGACGTGGAACAGCGGCAGGGCGTGCAGCAGCACGTCGCCGTCGCGGAAGCCCCAGTAGCTGTGCAGCGTGCGCGCGTTCGATTCCAGGTTGCGATGGCTCAGCATCGCCCCCTTGGAGCGCCCTGTGGTGCCGGAGGTGTAGCAGATCGCCGCCAAATCGTCGGGGTCGCGCTCGACCACCTCCGTCATCGGCTCCAGCGTCTCCAGCCCGTCGGTCAGGGTGCCGTAGCCGGTGGGGTCCATGTTCAGGATCGCGGTGACGCCGGCCTCGCCCGCGATCGGCGCCAGCTCGTCGGCGCGCCGGGGATCGCAGACGAAGCAGCGCGGCTTGGCGTCCGACAGGAAATACGACACTTCCGGGCCGGTGTAGGCGGTGTTGAGCGGCAGATAGACAGCCCCCGCCTGGAAGCAGGCGAGGTAGGTGAACAACGCCTGCGGCGACTTCTCCACCTGCACCGCCACGCGGTCGCCGGGCTCCACGCCGACGTCGACCAGCCGGCGGGCGAGACGCGCGACCGCGTCCTGAAGCTCGCCGTAGGTCCAGACCTTGCCGTCGGCGAGTTCGATCGCCGGGGCCTCGGCCCGGGCGGTGAAGACGTCGCGGAAGCGTTCGTAGAGGTTGCCGCTCATCTTGGCTTAAGAACTCCCCATGGTTTTTTAATCCGGCGCCTATGGCTGGCGCCTTGCAGGTGCAGCGGGTCGATCGGGCGGGCCGTGGCAGCCGGGCGGATCGGCCGCACCGTCCCGGCGGCCGGGCGGAGGGCGCCGCTTAGGCGTCGTCGACGGGGGCCGTGCGCTGGGGCAGGCGGGCGGCCAGCTCGGCGAAGGTGTCCGCCTGTATGGTGACGTGCCGGCGCATCGCCCCTTCCGCGGAGATCGCGTCCGCCTGCCGGATCGCTTCGACGATCTCGGCATGCTCCCGGCACGAGGTCTCGATCCGCCCCGGTCCGGTCAGCTGGGTGCGCCGATAGGGCTGCAGCCGGTTGCGCAGCTGACGGGTCTGCTCGGCGAGGTAGGTGTTGTGGCTGCCGGCGTAGATCGCCTCGTGAAAGGCGAGGTTGGCCTCGTAGTAGTCGTTCGGGCGGGTCGGATCGGCGGCCTCGAAGCAGTCGTGCAGGGTCCGCTCCAGCTTCCGGCGCTCGGATTCGGTCATCCGCCGCGCGGCGAGCCGGGTGCACAGCGCCTCCAGCTCGGCCATCACCTCGAACATCTGGATCAGGTCGCTCAGCGACAGGCCGGCGACGATCGCGCCCTGGCGGGGTCGCGTCTCCACCAGTCCGGCGGAGGCGAGACTGCTCAGCGCCTCCCGCACCGGGGTCCGGGAGACGCCGAAGCGCCGGGCCAGCCCGGTTTCGTCCAGACGGGTGCCGCCCGGCAGCTTGCCGGTGGCGATCTCCTCCTCGATCTGGCAGCGCAGCCGGTCCGCCAGCCGCGGTTTACGCCCGTTGCCGGCGGCCGCGGCGGGTTTGCCGCTGCTACCGGAATCTTCCGCAGATGACGCGTTCTGGTTCATCCCGTTCGGGGTCATGTCGGTTGCCTGTGTCGCCCGCTGTCCAGGTAACTTTATGCAAGCATGTTCGGTTTGTATACAAAGACCGCTTGTCCATGCGGGCCGATTGCGCTTTCCTAGCGGGGCCGGGCGGCGCAGGGTGTCGGTCCGGTGCCCCACCGCCGACGTTCCGTCCGTGCCAAGCCGACATGGCGACCTCGGGCCGCGGCGGTCCGCCAACCGGCCGACAAGAGCCGATCCCACCGCGCCCGGTCGTATCAGGGCCGAACCAACGGGTCGCCGGGCGCTTTATCAAAAAAATGCCTTCGGGAGGTTTTTCGACATGACCAACTTCAAGCGCCCGAGCCTGGGCCGGGTCCTATGCGCCGGGGTGGCGCTGGCGGCAGTGGTCGCGCTCAGCGCGCCGGCGTCCGCCGAGCGGTTGCGCGCCTCGCACCAGTGGCCGAAGGACGACGTCCGCGGCAAGATGGTCGAGATCATCAAGGAAGAGGTCGAGGCCGCCGGCGTCGATCTGCAGGTCCGCGTCTACCCGAGCGCCTCGCTGTTCAAGCCGAAGCAGCAGTGGGACGCGATGACCAAGGGCCAGCTCGACATCTCGGCGTTCCCGCTGGATTACGCCTCCGGCCGGCACCCGCAGTTCTCCGCGACACTGATGCCGGGCCTGGTGAAGAACCACGACCACGCCAAGCGGCTGAACGATTCCGAGTACATGGACGAGATCGAGAGCATCATCAACGATGCCGGCGTCGTCGTGCTGTCCGACGCATGGCTGGCCGGCGGTTTCGTCGGCAAGGACTTCTGCGTCACCACGCCGGAAAGCGTCGAAGGCAAGGTGATGCGCGCCGCCGGTCCGGCGTTCGAGCAGATGCTGGCGGCGGCCGGTGCATCGATCAACTCGATGCCGAGCTCGGAGATCTACTCCGCGATGAACACCGGCGTGCTCGACGGCGCGAACACCTCCTCGGGCTCGCTGGTCAGCTACCGCATCTACGAGCAATCGAGCTGCCTGACCCCTCCGGGCGACTATGCGCTGTGGTTCATGTACGAGCCGATCCTGATGTCCAAGCGCTCGTTCGACCAGCTGAACGAAGAGCAGCAGAAGGCCCTGATGGACGCCGGCAAGGCCGCCGAGGAGTTCTTCTTCGAGAAGGCCAAGGGGCTCGACCAGAAGCTGGTTGAGACCTACAAGAAGGCCGGCGTGAAGGTCACCCAGATGACCAAGGAGCAGTACGACGCCTGGATCGAGGTGGCGCAGCAAAGCTCCTACAAGAAGTTCGCCGAGGAAGTTGAGGGCGGCGCCGAGCTGATCGAGATGGCCCGCTCGGTCGACTGATCCGACCCCACGGTTGCGTCGCGGCGGCCGTCCGGTCCCCAAGACGGGCCGGGCGGCCGTTGCTCGCGCACGCTGGGGGATCTGCACCCGCCTTCGCTAGAGCTATTCATTTTGGTAAATACGCCGCGCAACCGCTTGTTCTGACGGCTTGGTTTCCAGGGGTCTGGCGACAGCGCCCGGGCCCGCCCGGCTTGGCCGTCTGCCGATCACCTGCCGCGCCAGCCTTCGAGGCCGATGCCATGAACCTCTTCGTCGTCGCTATTTGGCGGCTGTCCCGCGCCTGCGGCGTGATCGCAGCGGTGCTGCTGGCCGCCGCGGTCGGGGCGGTCTGCCACCTGGTGTTCGTCCGGTACGTGCTGAACGAAAGCGCGATCTGGCAGCACGAATTCGTCACCTTCTCGGTGATCGGCGCGACCTTGATCGGCAGCCCTTACGTGCTGCTCAAACGCGGCCACGTGAACGTCGACCTGCTGCCGATCTACCTCGGCCACCGCGGCAAGATGGCGCTCGCGCTGATCGCCTCGGTGCTGTCGTTCGGCTTTTGCGCGCTCCTGACCTATTACGGCTGGACTTTCTGGCACGAATCCTGGGCCAACAACTGGCGAGCCGAGACGGTCTGGGCGCCGCCGCTGTGGATCCCCTACGCCGCCATCCCGCTCGGTTTCGGGCTGACGGCCCTGCAGTACCTCGCCGATATCCTGGCGCTTTTGACCGGCCGCGACCTGCCGTTCTCGAGCTCGCATCTGGAAGCCGACGACGCGCTCGCCGAGACCGGGGCGGCCGGCGCCGCGCTCGCCGCCGGGGCGGCGGACGCCCCAAGCGGCAACCGGCGTCCGCGCAAGTCCGCGGTCGAGAGCGGGACCGGTGCCGAAACCACGTTGTCCGGGGGACGCGATCGATGAGCGAGCTTGAACTCGGCCTGCTGATCGGGGCCGTCACGATCTTCCTGCTGCTGCTCGGGATTCCGGTGGCGTTCGCGCTCGGCATCGTGTCGCTGGTTTTCCTAGTGTACTACGACGGCTTTTTCGCGCTCGAATTCGTGCCGGACATCTTCTACGGCGGCCTGGACAGCTTCGCGCTGCTGTCGATCCCGATGTTCATCCTGATGGGCGGCGCGATCGCCTCCTCGCGCGCCGGCGCCGATCTGTACGAGGCGATCGACCGCTGGCTGTACGGCGTCCCGGGCGGGTTGATGGCGTCCAACATCGGCGCCTGCGGGATCTTCGCCGCGCTGTCGGGCTCGTCGCCGGCGACCTGTGCTGCGATCGGCAAGATGGGCATCCCGGAGATGCGCCAACGCGGCTATCCGGCCAGCGTGGCGACCGGCTCGATCGCCGCAGGCGGCACGCTGGGCATCCTGATCCCGCCGTCGATCACCATGATCGTCTACGGCATCGCGACCGAGACCTCGATCGGCAGGCTGTTCCTGGCCGGCCTGCTGCCGGGTGTGATGCTGATGGCGCTGTTCATCGCCTGGGGCCTGATCGACGCGCGGCGCAAAGGCTACCGCTTCACCACGCCCGGCGTGAGCTACTCGCTGCGCGACAAGCTCGCGATGCTGCCCAAGGTGGGCCCGTTCCTGCTGATCATCGTGGGGATCCTCTACGTGCTCTACGGCGGCGTGGCGACGCCGTCGGAGGCGGCCGGCGTGGGCGCCATGCTGTGCCTGGTGCTGGTGATGCTGATCTACGGCATCACCAAGGGTCGGCAGCTCTGGCGGATCTTCCGCGATTCCATGAAGGAATCCGTGATGATCCTGATGATCATCGCGGCCGCCGAGCTGTTCAGCTACATGATGTCGTCGCTGTTCATCACTCAGGCACTGGCGGAATACATCGCCGGCCTGGACATGAACGCTTACCTGCTGCTCGCCTGCGTCAACCTGTTCCTGCTGGTGGCCGGCTTCTTCCTCCCGCCGGTGGCGGTGATCCTGATGACCGCGCCCACGCTGCTGCCGATCATCACCAACCTGGGCTTCGATCCGGTGTGGTTCGCGGTGATGATGACGATCAACCTGGAAATCGGGCTGATTACCCCGCCGGTGGGCCTGAACCTCTACGTCATCAACGGAATTGCCCCCGATGTGAAGCTGCCGACGATCTTGTGGGGCGCGTTACCGTATATGCTGTGCATGGTGGTTGGTATCATCCTGCTGTGCATCTTTCCGGAGATTGCGCTGTGGCTGCCGGAAACGCTGATGGGGCCGTCGATCCAGTAACGCGGACGCCGCCCGTCACACGCCAGCCGGCAGGCCCGCGGCCAAGACCATAGGGATCGCTGGCGATGAGCGAACAGGAGACGGTCAGGCAGACCGGCAACGCAGCGGTGGCGGAGACGGGCGAGCGCGGTACCGGACTGGTCGAGCGGACGCTCGCCAACCTGTCGGTCGCCTGGCGGGACGTCGCGGTTGGCGCCGCGCGCACGGTCGGGCTTTCGGTTCCGGAAGCGGCGCCGGACGACAGCCGCGCGCTACGCCGGCTGATGCGGGAGTGTCTGGAGGCGCGCGGCGGCGAGGTCTCGGCCCGCGGCCGGGCGGCTGAGCTCGGCCGTCGCTATCTGCAGTTGGACGCCGACGGGCGGAAGCGTTTCCTGGAGATCCTGGCGCACGAATTCGCCTGCGATCCCGAGCGCGTCTCCCAGGCGATCGGGCAGGTGCAGGCCGCGGTCGACGACGACCGGCGGCTGGCGGCCCAGGCTGACCTGCGGCGGGCGCTGGTGCCGCCCCGGGTCAAGATCCTGACCCAGTTCAACGCCTTGCCCGACGGGGTGAAGTTCCTGGTCGACCTGCGCGCGGAACTGCTGCAGGCGAGCGGCGATGATCCCTACATGCGCCAGTTGGAAGGGGACCTCCGGGACCTGCTGACCTCCTGGTTCGAAGTCGGCTTCCTGGACTTGCAACAGATCACTTGGCACTCGCCGGCTGCGCTGTTGGAAAAGCTGATCGCCTACGAAGCGGTGCACGAGATCCGCGACTGGGCCGATCTGCGCAACCGCCTGGACAGCGATCGGCGCTGCTTCGCGCTGTTCCACCCGCGCATGCCGGACGAGCCCCTGGCGTTCGTCGAGGTCGCGCTTACCGTGGAGATGGCGGCCAGCGTGCAACGCCTCCTGGACGAAAGCGCGCCGGAAGACGATCCCCGCGACGCCAAGGCGGCGATCTTCTACTCGATCACCAACACCCAGCGCGGCCTGCAGGGCATTTCCTTCGGCGAGTACCTGATCAAGCAGGTGGTCAACCACCTGTCGCACGAACTGCCGCAGATCGAGACGTTCGCCACCCTGTCGCCGCTGCCCGGCTTCCGGAAGTGGCTGGACACCGCCCCGGACACAACGCTCGACGCCCTGGTCGAAGACGGCGAACGCAAGGCGCTGTCGCGCCTAAGCGGCCAGGACAACCTGCGCGCGGCGTTCCAGGTGCTGCTGGCGCGCGCAAACTGGCATGACGACCCGTCGGTGGCGGGCGCACTGCAAGGGCCGCTGCGCCGGCTGGCCGCCCGTTATCTGCTGGCCAGGCGGGACAACGGCGCGCCGGTCGATCCGGTCGCGCGCTTCCACCTGAAGAACGGCGCCCGCCTGGAGCGGATCAACTGGCTTGGGGATGTCTCACCCAAGGGCCTGCGGCAGTCCGCCGGGATCATGGTCAACTACCGCTACGACGTGGACGACATCGAGGCCAACCACGAAGCCTACATGCAGGAAAGTCGGATTGTTCTCGGCAACGATGTTCAGCGTCTGATCAAGGGCTGGAAGGACGCCGACGGCAAGCAGCTCCGCCGGCTGGCTTAAGGGTCTGCTGCTGAAGCTTGGACTCGCGTTTCAGCTGCGTGCCGTGGCTTCCGGAAGTTTGGGCGACGTCGTGGGCTTAGGAACCGCCCGCCGGAGCCTCGTTGATCGACCAGTCGTAGCGGCTGTCGGCGATCTCGGAGACGCCGTCGAGCGCGGCCCTGAGGTCGTCGTCGGCGTACTGGCGCAGGTGGCGGATCACGCCCGCGTCGCTGTCGTCGAAGTCCTCCTGGTACCAGGTGTAGATCTTCGACACGGTAAGCGCGCCGTCGCTGACGTCGGCCCCGCGCGGATCGTTGACGTAGGCCCGGGCGGCCGCGTCCAGTTGCCGCTCCAGTTGTTCGGCCCTGTAGGGGGCTGGCCGCAAGTCCGGGCAGCCGATCGACGCACAGTTGACCGCGTAGTGAATGCGCGGGTCCTGCCAGATCGGCCGGAGGATGCGGTGTTCGATGTCGTTCAGCGTGAGCGCGGTGCCTTCGACCTCGATCAACTCCGCGCCCCAGGGGCCGGAGGAAAACCAGCCGGGGGAGATGTCGATGTCCCGGATGCTGTCGACCGGGTAGTGGTCGAGCACAACGTCGACCGTGAGCGCGTTATAGAGGTTGACCCAGTAGGCGAACTGCACCGGCCGGCTGTACGCCGAGATCTCGATGCCGGCCAGCTTGTCCAGATAGGCGTCGAGCGCTTGCCGGTCGGCCTCGCTGACGCCGGCGTAGCGCACGAGGTTGGCGCCGTCCGGGCGGACCACCAGATAGGCGTCCAGGAAATCGCCCCACGCGGCGTGATCGATCTTCGCCGTGGACTCCGGGTCGTGCGCTTGCCAGCGCGGCCAGAGGTCGGCCTCGGGCGCGGCCGCGGCGGGCAGGGCGGTCGCCCCGGCAAGCAGGGCGGCGAGGGTCAGGCGTTGGATCGTTTGCAGCATCGCGCGGCCAGTCCCTTGCGGTTCGGCAGTGAAACGGTCGTCTTCCGGGCGCAAGGTGGCCGGCCAGCGCCGCCGGGTCGAACCACGCCGGATCAAAACACCGCGAGGCAGGCGTGCGTGTGCTATCCTGCCGGGTGTTAGGAGTCGCCATTGACCCAGTCCACACCGAGCCAGACGGTGACGGCCGCGATGCCCGATCCCAGGCGGCGGTCGCGCAGCTACCCCGACGCGGGCGAGGTCGCCCGCCTGCTGCAGCCGAGCTATCCTGTGTATTGCATGCGCCCGCACGTGTTCGAGCGCGCGGCCCGATCGTTCGTCGACAGCTTTCCAGGCACCACCCTCTACGCCGTCAAGTGCAACCCGCACCCGGCCGTGCTGCGGGCACTCCAGGCCGGCGGCGTGCATGCGTTCGACACCGCCTCGTTGAGCGAGATCGCCCGGGTGGCGGAGACGTTCGATGCCGCCGAGTGCTTCTTCATGCATCCAGTGAAGCCGCGCCCCGCGATCGCGAGCGCTCACCGGGTTTACGGCGTGCTGCACTTCGTAGTCGACCACATGGCCGAGCTGCACAAGCTGGCCCATCAGGTGCGCAACGATCCCGAGGTTACCGTGATGGTCCGCCTGAAGACGGCGGAATCCGTCGGGGCGTTTTACCACTTGTCCGCCAAGTTCGGCGCGGAGACCGACGAGGCCGCCGAGATTTTGGCCGAGGTCGCCCGCCTGGGGATGAAGCCCGGTCTGGCCTTCCACGTCGGCAGCCAGTGTCTGGAGCCCGATGCCTACACCCAGGCGATCGCGCAGGCTGGGAGCGTTGCCGCGCAGGCGGGCGTGCAGCTGGCGGCGATCGACGTCGGCGGCGGCTTTCCGGCGGTCTATCTCGGCACGCAGGCGCCCGATCTGAGCGACTACATGAACGCGATCCGGCATGCGCTCGCCCGGCTCGAGCTGCCCGCCGACTGCCGGGTGCTGTGCGAGCCGGGCCGCGCGCTCGTGGCCGAGGGGCAGTCGCTGTTGGTGCAGGTGCAGCTGCGCAAGGGCAATCAGCTCTACATCAACGACGGCGTCTACGGCTCGCTCTCCGAAATGGCGGCGGCGGACGTGCGGTATCCCGCGCGCCTGATCCGGTTGGAAAAGGGTCGGATCGTCACCTCGACCGCGCCGGAGGAGACGTTCGACGCCCACGGTCCGACCTGCGACAGCCTGGACATGATCCCGAAGGCCTTCCGCCTGCCGGACGACGTGCGCGAAGGCGACTGGATCGAGATCGACCGGGTGGGCGCCTACTCCAACGCGCTGGCGACCGATTTCAACGGCTTCCGTCCCGACACCTTCGTCGAGGTCCGCAACGAGCCGCCGGGCGGCGTCTAATCCGGCCCGGTCACGGTCGCGAGCCAGCCGCCCAGGTCCCGTGCCAGCAGGCCCGGGGTGTCCAGCATCGCCAGGTGTCCGGCGTCAGGTAGCAGGGTAAATCCGGCCTCTGAAATCAGGTCGGCCAGACGTCGGCCCACGGACGCCTCGGCCCAGCGGCCGCGTTCGCCCCAGAAGACGTGCACCGGCAGCCGTATCGACGGATAGAGCGTCTCCAGCCGGTCCGTGAAGGCGTGATCGAACTGCCGGATCTGCCGGTGATATGCGGCCTGGCCCTGGGCACCGGTCCAGGGCGCGATCAGGGCGCGTTGCCAATCGGCGGACAGCGGACGGTCGGCGGCGGTCGCGATGTGCGCGGCCAGGATCGCCTGGTGCACGTAGCCGGGCAGAGCGTCGAAGGTCTCCGGCGCGCGGTGCACCAGCCGGGCGTAGTCCGTGCCCCAGGGGCTCAGCACCACGCCGTCGACGACCGCAAGCGCGCGGACCGGGACATTCTCCACCAGATGCGCGCCCAGGATGGCGGCGGCCCCGAAGTCGTGGCCGACCAGGACCGGCTGGTCGAGCCCGCGGTCGGCCAGGTATTCCCGCAGCACCCGGGCGAAACTGCGCAGCCGGACCTCCTGCCCGTCGTACTGATCCGAAGCGCCGTAGCCCGGCAGGTCGACGACGTGGCAGCGGAAGCGCGCGCTCAGCCGGGCCACGACCTCCTGCCAGATCAGACCGCGGAACGGCGTGCCGTGGACAAAGACGACGTCCGGTCCGCGGCCGAAGCTGTCGTGGGCGATCCGTCCCTGGGACGAATCGAACCGGTGGGTCAGGTCGAACTCCGGCATCGCTGTCGCTCCCGCCTGCATCAATAGGGTGTTGCCGCGATTAGGCGCGGGACCGCGGTGGTCGGCAAACGAGCTTTCGTAAGCCCGGTGTGAGATCCGCTCACGCACGGCCCTACGGGCATCGAGCCCCTTGGAAGCGCGCGGCGGGCGGGGCAGGCTGAGGCGCAGGCAATCACGATCGACGACGGGGACGAGGCGATGATCACCCAGACCCGGCCGCGCCTGGACCGGATGCTCGGCCTGTCGCAGCACGGCTTCCACACCCTGGCGCTCGCGCAATGGGGCACGGCGGACAAGCACGATGTCGCGATCTGCGTCCACGGCCTGACCCGGAACGGCCGGGACTTCGACGTGCTGGGGGAGGCGATGAGCCAAACCCACCGTGTGCTCTGCCCGGACGTCGTCGGGCGCGGCGGCAGCGACTGGCTGCCGAACGCGGACAGTTACGGCTATCCGCAGTACATGGCCGACATGGCGGCGCTGATCGCCCGCGGCCACGCGGCCGCGGTCGACTGGGTGGGCACCTCGATGGGCGGGCTGATCGGCATGATGCTGGCCGCCCAGCTGCGCACGCCGATTCGCCGGCTGGTGATCAACGATGTCGGGCCGTTCGTGCCCAAGGAGGCGTTACGCCGTCTGGCGGACTACGTCGGCGCGGACCCGCATTTCGCCGACTTCGATGAAGGGCTCGCCTATATCAAGCGGATCCATGCGCCGTTCGGGAACCTGAGTTCGGCTGAGTGGCACCATCTGGCGAGCCACTCCCTGCGCCCCGACGACCGCGAGGGCGGCTACCGGCTGGCCTACGATCCGAAGATCGGTGCGCCGTTCCAGGAGCCCGGGAAGATCGAGGACGTCGATCTGTGGAAACTGTGGGACAGCATCCAGTGCCCGGTCTTGGTCCTGCGCGGCGCGGAAAGCGACCTGCTGCTGCGCGAAACGGCTGAAAAGATGACGCGTCGGGGCCCCAGGGCGGAACTGATCGAGGTGCCGGACTGCGGCCACGCACCGGCGCTGCTGGATGCCGACCAAGTGGGCGCGATCACCGACTGGCTCGCCCGCACGGCGCACCAGCGGCTTTAGGCGGCTTTAACCCGGCACAGCAAAACGCCGCCCAGGCAGCCGCCCGGACGGCGTTCAGATATCGATATATTATGGCAAAGTCACGCGGTTACGCCTTCGCCTTCATCTTGACGTAGGAGCCGGGGGCATCCTCGATCGGGGTCAGCACGCCGCCGCCCGGCTCGCGCGCCTTAACCTTCTCCTTGCCGCCCTTCTGCTCCATCCAAGTGTGCCACTCGGGCCACCAGGACCCGTCGACTTTCTTTGCGTCCTCAAACCAGGCGTCCGGGTCCTTCGGGTTCTTGCTGTTGAGCCAATAGTTGTACTTGTTGGCCGACGGCGGGTTGACCACGCCGGCGATGTGGCCGCTGGCGGCGAGCGTGAACCGGACCGGCCCGCTGATCGCCCGGGTCAGGGCGTAGCCCGATTTCCAGGGCGCGATGTGGTCTTCCTTGGTCGCGAGCGCGAAGGCCGGATGGTCGACCTTGCCCAGATCGATCGGCACGCCCTTGAGCGTGATCCCGCCCGGCTCCAGCAGCTTGTTCTCCTGGTACATCTTGCGCAGGTAGTAGCTGTGCATGGCCGCGGGCATCCGGGTGGAGTCGCTGTTCCAGTACAACAGGTCGAACGGGAACGGCTCCTTGCCCAGCAGGTAGTTGTTGATCACGAACGACCAGATCAGGTCGTTGGCGCGCAGCATGTTGAAGGTCTGATTCATCGAGTTGCCCTCGAGGTAGCCCTTCGAGGCCATCTTCTCCTCGAGCGAGGACAGCTGCTCCTCGTCGATGAACACCTCCAGCTCGCCCGCTTCCGAGAAGTCCACCATGGTGGTGAAGAAGGTCGCCGCCTTCACACGGTCCTCATGCTTGGTCTGGGCGAGATAGGAGAGGGTGCAGGACAGAAGCGTACCGCCCAGGCAATAGCCGATCACGTTGGTCTGCTTCTCGCCGGTGACCTGCTCGATCACGTCGAGCGCGGTCAGCGGCCCCTCCGTCATGTAGTCCTCGAAGGACTTCTGCGCGAGCTTCTCGTCCGGGTTGACCCAGGAAATCATGAACACGGTGAAGCCCTGGTCGACCGCCCACTTCACGAACGAATTCTTTTCGCGCAGATCCAAGATGTAGAACTTGTTGATCCAGGGCGGAATGATCATCAGCGGCGTCTTGTAGACCTGCTCGGTCGACGGGCTGTACTGGATCAGCTGCATCAGGTCGTTCTGATAGATCACCTTGCCCGGCGTCACCGCAAGGTTCCGGCCGACCTCGAACGCGTCGAAGTCGGTCTGGCTGATCTTGCCCCGCTCCATGTCCTCGAGCAGGTTCTCCAGCCCGTTGAGCAGGTTCTCGCCGCCGGTCTCCAGGGTGGTCCGCAGGACCTGCGGGTTGGTCATGACGAAGTTGCTGGGCGCCATCGCGTCGACGAACTGCCGGGTGTAGAAGTCGACCTTCTTGGCCGTGTGCTCGTCCACGCCCTCGACGTCGTTGACGGTCGACTGCATCCAGCGCGCCGTCAGCAGATAGGACTGCTTGATAAAGTCGAAGACCTGGTTGTCCTCCCAGGCCGGGTCCTTGAACCGGCGGTCGCCCTTCTCCGGCTCGGCCACCGGGTCGGCTTCCTGGCCGCCAAGCATCCGGCTGGTGGTGGTCTGCCAGAGGCGCATGTAGTCCTGCCACAGGTTCATCTGCGCCTGCACCAGCTTCGCCGGATCGCTCATCATCCGGGTCGTGACCTCGTAGAAGGCACTGGCGATGTGCACAGGATCGAACGCCGCGTTGGGATGCGCGAACTCCTGGCGCTCCATAAAGTCGCCGACCAGTTTCTGGCTCTGCTCGGCGATCCGCTGCATGGTCTGCGACAGCTCGACCGGGTCGGGGAGCTTCACGTCCTCACCTTCGCCCTGGCCCTGTTGCTCTGCCATATTGCCTTCCCTATGATCCTGCCGGTTGCTTGACTTGGCGGGCGTCGCGCTTGCGGCGAACGACGCAACTCCGCGTAAATCGTCCTGGCGGCTCGCGCCGGAAGCGGCCGAGCACCCTCAGGGCTCACCATAAGCATCAGGGGCGGCGTTGCAACCGCACCACCCGACAGACCGGCTGAATGGCGAGGCGACCCGAAGCGCGGTGGCGATGCCGCGCTTGACCCGGGCCTCGGCCGATAAGTCGCGCGGGGGCGATTTAACCTTAAGGAAAGGTGATGTCGGATAAGGCCTACGCCAGGAAACGCCGGACGACCGACGCGGCCCATTTTGGGTCTTGCGGCCCGTCTGTTACCGGCGAGGGGACACCTGCCATGGGCCAGACGCGCATGAACGCGCAGGGGCGCGGCTGGCCCATGCGGCTCGCCGTCATGGTCGTCGCAGGCGGTCTGCTTGCTGGCTGCAGTGACACCTGGGACACCATTTCCCGCCCGCTGGATCCGTTGCCGCCGGCCGATCCCCAGGAGGTCGAGGCACCGCAGGAGGGTGCCGGCGAGTATCCCAGCCTGTCGAGTGTTCCCGAACAGCCGCCGCGGCGCCCCAGCGGACGCCAGGAGCGTCAGGAAATCCGCGATAGCCTATCCGCGGACCGTGCCGACGCGCGCTACAGCGACCAGGAGCAGACCGGCGAGGGCATCGAGGCGCGCCAGCGCGGGGACGCACAGGCCGAGGGTCAACCCAGCGGCGCCCCGGAGCGCCCCGAGGTCGCCCAGCGAATGCCGGAGGATGATGCCGGCGCGACCCAGCAGCGCAACAACATGCAACAGGCGGGCTCGCAGCAGACGGGCGCTCAGGCGAGCGGGGCGGGCGACGCGGCGACCGGCGGCACCCAGACCGCCGCCTCGGACTCACAGCGCGGTGAACGGACGGCCGGATCGTCGGACGCTCGCGATGTCCCGCAATTGCAGCAGAGCGAACAAGGCGAGCCGATCGAGGTCCCCGCGCAGCCGAACTTCGACGGCGCAGACCGGTCCGGTGCCGCCGCGGCCGGTCAGGGCCGTTCCGCCCGACAGCAGCAAAGCGCCAGCCGGCAGTCCGATACAGGGGCGTCCCAGCCCGCATCCGGCCCCGAAGTGGGGCAGTCGCGCACCCTGTCCCGGCAGGATGCCGGTGGCCAGACCATGGCCGATGGCGGCCGGCGGGTCGCCGTGATCTACTTCCGCCACGGTTCGGCCAGCCTGCAGAGCCGCGACCGGCAGGTGCTGCGCGAGGTCGCCCAGATCTATGAACGCCAGGGCCGCGATCTGCGGGTGGTGGGCCATGCCAGCAGCCGGACGGCCGCGATGGACCCGGTCGACCACCGGATGGCGAACTTCGACACCTCGCTGAAGCGCGCGCAAGCGGTCGTGGATGCGCTGGTGTCGATGGGGGTGCCACGCGATTCGATCCAGCTGGAAGCCCGCGGCGACAACGAGCCAGTCTACCATGAATTCATGCCGACCGGTGAGGCGGGCAACCGCCGGGCCGAGATCTTCCTGCAAGGCTAACGCGTCGCAGCCCAGAGCTCGTCCGGCGCACCCGACCGACATTCCCCTCAAGCCGCCGAGCCGCGACACGAAGCCATGGACGAATTCCACAAGATCAAGCGCCTGCCGCCCTACGTCTTCTCCGAGGTCAACCAGCTGAAGGCGGCTGCGCGCCAACGCGGCGAGGACGTGGTCGACTTCGGCATGGGCAACCCGGACCAGCCGCCGCCCCAGCACGTGATCGACAAGCTGACTGAAGCGGTGCAGAAGCCGGGCGTTCACCGCTACTCGAACTCCCGCGGCATCCCGGGCCTGCGCCGTGCGCTCGCCGGCTATTACCAGCGGCGTTTCAACGTCGAGCTGGACCCCGAACGCGAGGCGATCGTGACGCTCGGCTCCAAGGAGGGTCTGGCGAACCTGGCCCAGGCGATCACCAGCCCGGGCGATGTGCTGCTCGTGCCCAACCCCAGCTACCCGATCCACGCCTTCGGTTTCATCATCGCGGGAGCCGCGCTGCGCCACCTGCCGATGGCCGGGTTCGACGACAGCGAGGCAGACTTCCGGAGGGAGTTCATGCGCCAGCTGGAGCGAGGCGTGCGGCACTCCGTGCCCAAGCCGCTGGCGGTCGTGGTGAACTTTCCGGCGAACCCGACGACGCGCACGGTCGACCTCGACTTCTACGAAGAGCTGGTCGACTTCTGCCGGCATCACGGCATCTACGCGATCTCCGACGTCGCCTATTCCGAGGTGTACTTCGACACCCCGCCGCCGCCCTCGATCCTGGAGGTGCCGGGCGCGAAGGACGTGGCGGTCGAGTTCTCCTCGCTGTCGAAGACCTATTCGATGCCCGGCTGGCGGATCGGCTTCTGCGCCGGCAACCAGAAGCTGATCGCAGCGCTTGCGCGGGTGAAGAGCTACGTCGACTACGGCGCGTTCACCCCGATCCAGGTCGCCGCGACCGCCGCGCTGAATGGCCCGCAGGACTGCGTCGATGACATGCGCGCGCGCTACCGCAGCCGCCGCGATGTCCTGATCCGGGGCCTGAACCAGGCCGGCTGGGAGGTGCCGAGCCCGGAGGCCAGCATGTTCGCCTGGGCCCCGATCCCGGAGCCGTTCCGCCACCTGGGCTCGCTTGACTTCTCCAAGCTGCTGCTTGAGAAGGCGCAGGTCGCGGTGAGCCCGGGGGTGGGGTTCGGCGAGTACGGCGAGGGCTACGTCCGCCTCGGCCTGGTCGAGAACGAGCACCGGACCCGCCAGGCGATCCGCAACATCAAGGCCTTCCTGAAGAAGGCCGATCCCGAAGAACTTCCAAGCGAACGACGCGAGGTGGCGCTGTGAGCGAAACGCTGCGCATCGGCATCGCCGGCCTAGGCACGGTCGGGGCCGGCACGCTGCATCTGTTGAACACGCACTACGAGCTGATCGCGCAGCGTTGCGGCCGGCCGGTCCTGGTCACCGCCGTTTCCGCGCGCGACCGCCGCAAGGACCGCGGCATCAGCCTGGAAGCCGTGCGCTGGTTCGACGATCCCGTCGCGCTGGCGGGTGACCCCGAGATCGACGTGGTGATCGAGCTGATCGGCGGCTCGGAAGGTGTGGCGAAGGAGGTCACGGAGACCGCGCTTGCCGCCGGCAAGCACGTGATCACCGCGAACAAGGCGATGATCGCCCACCACGGCACCGAGCTTGCGCACCGGGCCGAGGAAGCGGGCGCCGTGCTGTCCTACGAGGCCGCGGTGTGTGGCGGCATCCCGGTGATCAAGTCGCTGCGCGAAGGCCTGGCGGCGAACGCGATCTCCGCCGTCTACGGCATCATGAACGGCACCTCCAACTTCATCCTGAGCCAGATGCGCGATACCGGCCGGGAGTTCTCCGAGGTGCTGCAGGAGGCGCAGAAGCTGGGCTACGCCGAGGCCGACCCCAGCTTCGACGTCGACGGCTATGACGCGGCGCACAAGTTGGCGATCCTGGCGGCGCTCGCGTTCAACGCGCAGGTCGATTACGCCAATCTACACGTCGAGGGGATCCGCGAGGTCACCTCGGTCGACATCGCGTTCGCCGAGGAACTGGGCTACCGGATCAAGCTGCTCGGCATCGCTAAGCGCGAGAACGGCAAGATCTCCCAGCGCGTCCATCCGGTGATGGTTAAGCGCCACGTGCCGATCGCCAACGTCGAGGGCGTGAACAACGCCGTGGTCGCGCAGGGCGACTTCGTCGGCTCGATCCTGAGCGAGGGTGCCGGCGCCGGGGCCGGTCCGACGGCGAGCGCGGTGGTCGCCGACCTGATCGACATCGCGCGCGGCATCCGTCTGCCCACCTTCGCCGTCCCGGCGAGCGAGCTGGAGGCCACTACCCCGGCGCCGATGGCCGAGCACGAGGGCGGCTACTACCTGCGTCTGATGTGCCTCGACCGGCCGGGCGTGATCGCCGGCGTCGCGGCGGCGCTGCGCGACCACAAAATCTCCGTCGAGACGCTGGTGCAGCGCGGCCGCGGGCCGGGCGGCGAGGCCGTGCCGGTGGTGATCACCACCCACGAGACCCAGGAATCCGCGATGCGCGGCGCGCTCGCCCAGATCGAGGCGCTGGAGGCGGTGCTGGAGCCCCCGCGGGTGATCCGGATCGAGGCGTTTTAGCCGGCTTGCCGGATATGGAATAATCCGGCACCAAGGGTGTCGACACAGGGTCATGTCGAACAATCACGCTGCGGAGTCCCTGTCGCGCGCCGCCGGTGCTCTCGGAGCCGGGCGGACGGCCAGCGTGCAGGACTTCGGGCCGCTGCCGGCTATAAGGGAGCATCACCTCATGGCGAACGCCATCCTCGACCGCAACCTGGCGCTCGAAGCCGTGCGCGTCACCGAACTGACGGCGCTCGCCGCTTCGCGGCTGATGGGCCGCGGCGACGAGAAGGCGGCCGACCAGGCCGCCGTCAACGCCATGAGGGAGGCGCTGAACAGCCTGGCGATCGACGGCCGGGTGGTGATCGGCGAGGGCGAGCGCGACGAGGCGCCGATGCTCTACATCGGCGAGGAGGTCGGCGCCGGCGGTCCCAACATCGACATCGCGCTAGACCCGCTGGAGGGCACCACGATCACCGCCAAGGGCGGCGCCAACGCGCTCGCCGTGATCGCGATGGCCGAGCACGGCGGCTTCCTGAACGCCCCCGACGTCTACATGAACAAGATCGCGGTCGGCGGGAACTATCCCGACGGCGTGGTCGACATCGACGCGGAGCCCGAGGACAACCTGCGCGCGCTCGCCAAGGCCAAGGGGGTCGAGGTCGAGGATCTGGTCGTCTGCATCCTCGACCGGCCGCGCCACCAGGAGATCATCACCAAGGTGCGCGAGGCCGGGGCGCGGATCATGCTGATCAACGACGGCGACGTCTCCGGCGTGATCGCCACCACCGGCTATAACGCCGGGCTCGACATGTACATGGGCATCGGCGGTGCGCCCGAGGGCGTGCTGGCCGCCGCTGCGCTGCGCTGCATCGGCGGACAGATGCAGGGCCGCCTGGTGTTCCGCAACGACGACGAGCGCGGCCGGGCGCAACGCTGGGGCATCACCGACTTCGACCGCAAGTACGACCTGCACGACCTGGCCGGCGGCGACGTTATGTTCGCCGCCACAGGGGTCACCGACGGCACCATGCTCCAGGGCGTGCGCCGGCGCGTCAAAGGCGCGCAGACGCATTCCATGGTGATGCGCTCGTCCACCGGCACGGTCCGCTTTATCACCGCCGACCACAACTTCCACCGCAAGACCTGGACCGGCGACGCGTAAAACCGCGGCAGCCGCGCAAGCGCATATTTGGGGGAGACGCAGATGGCGCCAAGCTCCTCCGCCGCCGCTGAAGCCGAAGCCGCGCGGCCCGGCTTCCTCGGCGTCGAACGTTCGCTGTCGGGCAAGCGCTGGGAGGCGCGCCTGAGCGAGGACCGGCTGGCGCGCATGCTCGCCCAGCGCCTGAACCTGCCGGAGGTGGTCGGCCGGGTCATGGCCGGGCGCGGGGTCGGTCTGGAGACCGCCGAGGCCTACCTCAGCCCGTCGCTCAAGACCGACTTGCCGAACCCGGACCGGTTCCAGGACATGAGCCGGGCGGCTGAACGCGTCGCCGATGCGGTGCAGGACGGCCAACCGATCGCCGTGCTGGCCGACTACGACGTCGACGGCGCCACCTCGGCCGCGCTGCTCCGGCGCTTTCTGCAGGCGATCGGCAGCGACTGCCGGATCTACATCCCCGACCGGATCGAGGAGGGCTACGGGCCGAACCCGAGCGCGTTCGATACGCTCGGCGAGGAGGGCTACCCGTTCGTCCTGACCCTCGATTGCGGCACGACCGCTTACGCCGCTCTGGAGCACGCGGCGGCGGAGGGGCAGGAGGTGGTGGTGATCGACCACCACACCGCCGAGCCGCAGTTGCCGCCCTGCCAGGCGCTGGTGAACCCCAATCGCCTGGACGACGACAGCGGCTGCGGGCAGTTGGCCGCGGTCGGCGTCACCTTCCTGCTCGCGGTTGCTGTCAACCGGGTCCTGCGCGCCCGCGGCTTTTACGCCGGCGAGACGCGGGAGCCGGATCTGCGCCGCTGGCTCGACCTGGTGGCCTTGGGGACGGTGTGCGACGTCGTTCCGCTGACCGGCGTCAACCGCGCGCTGGTGGCAAGCGGGCTCAAGGTTCTGCAGCAGCGCCGCAACGTCGGCCTGGCCGCGCTCGCCGACGCCGCCCGGCTGGAGGAAGCGCCGGGGCCTTTCCACCTCGGCTTCGTGCTGGGCCCGCGGGTCAACGCCGGCGGGCGGATCGGCCGGGCGGACCTGGGCGCGGAACTGCTGTCCACCGACATGCCGGGCCGCGCCCGTGAACTGGCGGATCAGCTGGAGCAACTGAACCGCGACCGGCGCGAGCTCGAACAGCAGGTCCTCGACGAGGCCCGCCAGCAGGTGGAGGCGACGCCGCCGGCCGACGGGCTGGTGTTCGCCGCCGGCCGCGGCTGGCACCCGGGCGTGATCGGCATCGTCGCCAGCCGGCTGATGGAAGCCTACGACCGGCCATCATTGGTGATCGCGCTCGACGAGCGGGGCCAAGGCAAGGGCTCCGGCCGGTCGGTCCGCGGGGTCGACCTGGGCGGGGCGGTGATCGCCGCCCGCCAGGCCGGGCACCTGTCGGCGGGCGGCGGCCACCCGATGGCCGCAGGGCTCACGGTCGAGGCCGGCAAGCTGGCCGATGCCCGAGCCTTCCTCGAAGAGCGGCTGGGCCGGGCGCTCGCCGCCTCCGGCTACGTTCCCTCGCTCGGCTTCGATGGCGCGGTGCACCCGGGCGGGGCCACGCTCGACCTGCTGCGCCAGCTGGAGAAGCTCGGCCCTTACGGCACTGGCAACGCGGAGCCGCGTTTCGCCATTCCCAACGTGCGCATCCATTCAGCCCAGGTGGTGGGCGAGAATCACGTCCGCTG
>CAYRCO010000008.1:2564-29272 GCA_964422775.1 uncultured Rhodovibrio sp. | reverse complement strand
AGCGTCCTTCCTTTGGGTGGCGGGCCTCGCTGGAGCGGGCCTTAAGGGGGGGGGCGGGCGGCGTCTTGGACCGGCGGGCGGGTTGGCCGCGGTGATAGACCAGCCGGGCCGTTGGGTGAAGGGGCGCTGGACACGCGCGCGGTCGGGCGCCACCTCCCGACCGCAGGTCCGCAAGCAATTTCCGGAGCGACGACGTGGCGACACTCCGCCAAGCTATGGCGCTCGGTCTGGCGGCCTTGGCTGTCACGGCCGTGACGGTCCCAAGGTCAAGCGAGGCCGGCATGCAGCGTTTTGAGTGGCAGAATCGCCCGCTGCTGGTGTTCGCGCCGGGCTCCGACGATCCGGCCCTCGAACGCCAGATCGCGATCGCGGACCGGCATCGCGCGGGCTGGCGGGAGCGCGACATGGTCACGATCGTGGTCGCGGGCGACCGGCCGGTCACGGTCGACGGGACCCGCGCCAAGGACCTCGTCAACGACGCGCTGCGCCAGCGCTATGGGGTCACGGGCGACAGCTTCGCCGCGATCCTGGTGGGCAAGGACGGTACGGAAAAGCTGCGCCACACGCGGCCGATCGCGGCGTCCAAGCTGTTCCAGACCATCGACGCCATGCCGATGCGCCGGCGCGAGATGCGCGAGCAAGATGCGCAGGACTGAGCCCAGTCGACCACCCCACGCTGTCACGCCCACCACCCCGCTGTCACAAGGAGTTCATGCCGCACCCGGCTTCACAAAGCCCGGGCGCAGCGGGCAGGATTTCGATATGAGCGATTTGCGTAACACCGCTTATCTCGCCTGGGGACGCGCGCCGTTCGGCCGCTCGCGCCTGGGCCGCCGATTTGAAGAACTCACCACCCGCGTCGTGCGCGGGATCTACCGGCTGAAGCGCCACCCCAGCCCCTGGGTCCGCCGCGGCCTGGGGCTCGCCCTGGTCTTGGGCGGGCTGCTCGCCTTCCTGCCGGTGCTGGGCATCTGGATGCTGCCGCTCGGCCTCGTCATCCTGTCGGACGAGGTGCATCACCTGCGCCGGCCGCGCCGGCGCTTCCAGGTGTGGGCCGGCAGCCGCTGGGCGATCTGCCGGATGCCCCTGCCGGATGCGGCGTAGCGCAGGCCGCTAGAACAGGCCGTCGACCCGCCCGGCGTCGTCCAGATGGATATCCATCGCCGCCGGGCGGCGGGGCAGACCCGGCATGGTCATGATCCCGCCGGCGATCACCACCAGGAACCCCGCACCCGCGCGAATCCTGACCTCGCGGATCGGCAGCACATGGTCCCTGGGCGCGCCCTTGGCGTCGGGATCGGCGGAGAAGGAATACTGCGTCTTCGCCATGCAGATCGGCAGGTCGCCGTAGCCCTGCTCCTGCAACTCCCGGAAGCGGGCGCGGACCTTCGCGTCCGCGTCGATGTCGCGGGCGCCGTAGAGCCGCATGGCGATCGTACGCACCTTTTCCCATAGGTCCAGGTCGCCCGGATAGAGCGGCCGGAAGGAATCCGTGCCGGCCTCGACCAGTTCGACCACCTTGTGCGCGAGCGCCTCCGCGCCGGCGCCGCCGTCGGCGAAGTGTGTGCAGGTCACCGCCGGCGTGTCCTGGCTGGCGCAGTAGTCCTGGACCGCCTGGATCTCGGCGTCGGTGTCGGCGTGGAAGCGGTTGATCGCGACCACGACCGGCACGCCGAAGCCCTTGGTGTTGGCGATATGCCGGCCGAGGTTGGCGCAGCCGTCCCGCACCGCGACGACGTTCTCCTGATCCAGTTCCCGCTTCGATACCCCGCCGTGCATCTTGAGCGCCCGCACGGTCGCGACCACCACGGCACAGTTCGGCGTGAGCCCGGCCTTGCGGCACTTGATGTCGAAGAACTTCTCCGCGCCCAGATCGGCCCCGAAGCCCGCCTCGGTGATCGTGTAGTCGGCGAGCTTCAGCGACGCGCGCGTCGCCATCACGCTGTTGCAGCCGTGGGCGATGTTGGCGAACGGCCCGCCGTGGATGAACGCCGGGTTGTTCTCCAGCGTCTGCACGAGGTTGGGCATCAGGGCGTCGCGCAGCAGCACCGCCATCGGCCCCTCGGCCTGCAGGTCGCCAGCGGTGATCGGCTGCTTGTCGCGGGTGTAGCCGACCACGATCGCGGCCAGCCGGCGCTCCAGGTCCTTGAGGTCGGTCGACAGGCAGAAGATCGCCATGACCTCGCTCGCGACCGTGATGTCGAAGCTCTCCGCCCGCGGGAAACCGTTGGCAGGACCGCCCTGGGCGACCGTAATCTGGCGCAGGGCGCGGTCGTTCATGTCCATCACCCGGTTCCAGGCGATCCGCCGGGTGTCGAAGCCGAGGTCGTTGGACCAGTGGATGTGGTTGTCGACCAGGGCGGCCAGCAGGTTGTGGGCGCTGGTGATGGCGTGGAAGTCGCCGGTGAAGTGCAGGTTGATCTCCTCCATCGGCACCACCTGGGCGTAGCCGCCACCGGCCGCCCCGCCCTTCATGCCGAAGCAGGGGCCGAGCGAGGGTTCGCGCAGGCACATCGCAGCAGCCTTGCCGATCCGGTTGAGCGCGTCGCCCAGGCCGACCGTGGCGGTGGTCTTGCCCTCGCCCGCGGCGGTGGGCGTGAGCGCGGTGACCAGCACCAGCTTGCCGTCGGGCCGGCCTTCCAGGGTGCGCAGGTAGTCGTAGGAGACCTTGGCCTTGGTCCGGCCGTAGGGCAGCAGCTGGTCTTCCGGAATACCCAGTTTCTCGCCGATCCGCGCGATCGGCTGGACGTCGGCGGCGCGGGCGATCTCGATATCGCTCATGGCGCTTGTCCCCAGTGTCTTGGCCGGGGCGACGCACGACCGCCCCGACACGGTTTCTTATGCGACAACTGGCATCAGGTTAGGACCGGGGTTTCGCCCCGGACTGGCCCGGAAACGACGGCGAGCCGCGCCATTGCGCCCGCACCAGACACGAAAACGTGTGCGCGCGTTGATGCAGGAACACGGGGCTACCCCCTGAAGTCACGGCAAAATCGCCCCTCTCCTCCAATGGGAGGAGAGGGTTAGGGAGAGGAGGTTGCCCGCAGCATCTAGGCTCGTGCTTCCTCCTCCCCTCGCCCCTCCTCCCACTGGAGGAGGGGGATCAGTTTGGCGGAGGCCCGCTACACCTTCCGGCTTTCCGGCGGGATGCCGACGGACCATGACAGGCGGTTCACCTCGCGCTGGATCAGGTCGAGGTTGCTGTCGCGCACGGTCGGCAGCTGGTAGCGCGCCTGGCGCAGTTGGTTGTAGTCGATCTGGGCTGAGATCAGCTCTTCGCCGTCGCCGGCTTCGGCGAGCACCTTGCCGTGGGCGTCCAGGATCCGGCTGCCGCCCCAGAAGCGCAGGCCGTTCTCGGTCGTCGCGAGGTTCGCCATGATCAGCGGCATGCCGTAGATCATGGCGAAGAACTCCAGCGCCAGGCGCCAGCCGTCCGGATTGGAAAAGTCGCCGGAGACCGCGTCGATCGCGCTCGCGGTCGGGACCATCAGCAGGGTCGCGCCGTGCACCGCCGCCAGATGCACCAGCGCCGGGTTCCACAGGTCGGCGCAGATCATCGTGCCGGCCTGCCAGGGGGTCCCGTCGAGCTTGAAGGTGTCGACGTAACGCCCTTCGGCGAAGTGCTTCTCCTCCTCCAGGTGGCCGTAGGAGGCGAGGTTCAGCTTGCGGTGGATGAACCGCGTCTGCCCGCCCTGCAGGGTGATCGCGGAGTTGTGCAGCTGGGCGGCCACGCCCTCCTCGATGAACCCCAGCGTGGTCCACATCGGGCCGGCGGCTTCCGCCAGTTCCTGCAGCACCGGATCCTCGCGGGTGATCGCGAGCTTCACCGCGTCGTGGCCGTTGGAGTAGCCGGTCAGCGACAACTCGGCGAACACCAGCAGATCGACGCCCTGGCTGCGGGCGCGTTCGATCATTTCCAGGTGCTTGTTCTTGTTCGCCTCGATGTCGCCCAGCGTGGTGTCGATCTGCCCGACGGCGACTGTCATCCTGTGCCCGGATTGGCTCATGCCTAACGGGGTCCTTCCTGTTCGGTCTGGTGCTGCGTACGGTCGGCCCACTGTCCCCGACCTCTGCGACAGGATCAACGTCGCAAGCCGCGGCAGGCCGGGATCGCCTGCAACCGTCGCCGCCTGTCTCTGACAGACCAGCCGGCGTCGAATTTTCGGCAATGGCCGGGGCTGGGGTGGCGTACCGCTATCGCTTGTCAGACGTCATCCCGCGCCGCGCGACCGCGGCGCCCCAACCAGGCGAAGCGAGACCGCACTCCATGGCCCTGCCCTCTCATGCGAAATACGTCGTCATCGGCGCCGGCGTGCACGGCCTGTCCACGGCCTGGCACCTGGCGGAGAAGCTGAAGGCCACCGGCAAGGGCGACGGCTCCGACGTCCTGGTCGTCGACAAGGCGGGCATCGCCGCCGGCGCCTCCGGCATCGCCTGCGGGGTGGTGCGCAACAACTATTACCAGCCCGCCATGCGCGAGCTGATGGCGCATTCGGTCGAGGTCTGGGAGAGCGATCCCAAGGCGTTCTCCTATCACCCGGTCGGCTACATGCAGATCAGCCCCGAGTGCATGCACGAGGACGTCGCCTCGATCTACCAGCAGCAGCAGAAGATCGGCTACGACAGCGTCTTCATCGAGGGCGCGCAGGACAGCCAGAAGTACATGGAAAGCCTGCTCGACGACTGGCAGGCCAAGGGCATCACCAGCGTCCTGCACGAGAAAAAGGGCGGCTACGCCAACAACACCCGCTCGATCTACGGTCTGGCCGGCAAGGCGGAGGCCGCGGGGGTTCGGATCGTGACCGGCGTCACCGTGACCGGCTTCCAGACCGGCCACAACTCCAACGCTGTGACGGCCGTGGAGACCGACCGGGGCGCAATCGAGTGCGAGCAGGTCGTGGTCGGCGTCGGCCCGTGGGTGAAGCAGATCTGGGACCTGCTGGAGCTGCCCCGGACGGTCGACATCCTGGGCAAGGACGGGCAGATGCACCGCGACGTGGCGATGTGGCGCTACTGGGCGCTGGAGGAAGGCGTGCTGGGCGTCGAGCCCGAGGTGCAGAAGACGGTGAGCGGCGACAGCCCGCCGGTGATCCACGTCGACACCGACGCGCCGCTCTATTCCGATGTCGACGGCAGCCTGATCACCGATCAGCTGTGGGGCATCTACTACAAGCCCGACCTCAATTTCGGCGGCATCCAGGGCGGCGCGATGCCCCAGCCGGTCGAGCGCGATCCGGACCAAGTGCAGGTCGACCCCTACGGCCCGAACAGCCCCGAGTTCGTCGTCGACGACAACTTCGCGCACATGTGGTGCTCGGCGCTGGCGTTCTGCCAGAAGCGCTTCGAGGGGCAGATCCACAAGTATAAGAAGGAGCCCTCGGGCGGGCTCGGCTGCTTTACGCCGGACAGTTTCCCGGTGTTCGACCGCTTCCGCGAGAACGTCTACGTGATCGCCGACAGCAACCACGGCTACAAGATGATCGGCGTCGGCCAGCTGGTCGCGGGCGAGCTGATGAACGGCGAGAGCGAGCTGCTCAAGCCGTTCCGCTTCGACCGCTACCGCAAGGGCGAACTGCACCCGACCAGCCACAGCCCCTTCCCCTGGAGCTGAGGCGCGAATCCCTCCTCCCCGCCACCGAGTTTATCCCCCTCCTCCACTGGGAGGAGGGGCTAGGGGAGGAGGTTGCCGCGATATCGACCGTGCGAACCTCCTCTCCCTAACCCTCTCCTCCCACGTGGAGGAGAGGGGACCTGTTGTGTTCTTCTTCCCCGCATATCGCTAAAAAGCGACATAGCGTCGCTCGCAGAACATAACCCGGCGACTCTCTCCCACCTCCGCGCTCGCACGAGGCGTATCTGTTAGACTGCGGTTCGCCGAGCCGGACCGCGACCCGACAACAGTTATGGCTGGAGGTAAGACCACTTCATCATGTGTGGCATTGCCGCCCTTTGGGGCGAGAGCGACCCTGAGACCATCCGACAGATCCTGGACAAGCTGCCCCACCGCGGGCCCGACGGCACCGGCGTCCACGTCACCCCGGTGCAGGACACCGTCGGCCCCGCTACGCTGGGCCACACGCGCCTGGCGATCATCGACCCCGAGGGCGGGCAGCAGCCGCTGATCGCCGATCAGGCGCTGGGCGCGCCGGCCCTCGTGTGCAACGGCATGATCTACAACGACCTGGCGCTGCGCGACCGGCTGCCGGGTGCCAACTACGCCACCAAGACCGACAGCGAGAGCATCCTGCGCGGCTTCGAGGCCTGGGGCGACAGCATCGTCGACCAGCTGGACGGCATGTTCGCCTTCGTCCTGATCGACGAGACGGGCCACCTCGTCGCCGCACGCGATCCGCTCGGCATCAAGCCGCTCTACATGGCCCGGATCGACGGCCGGCTGGCGTTCGCGAGCGAGATCAAGGCGCTCGCCGACATCGCCGACGACATCGAGGAGTTCCCGGCCGGCCACGTCTACGACAGCCGGACCGGGTTCCGGCAGTACTACGAGGTCCCCGCGCCCCACACGACCGGGCGGGGCGAGACGGAGACGCTGCAGGCGGTGCGCGACACCCTGGGCCAAGCGGTCGAGAAGCGCCTGCGCTCCGACGTGCCCTGGGGCGCGTTTCTGTCGGGCGGGCTCGACAGCTCGATCATCGCCGCGCTCGCCATGCAGCACGTCGACGAGCTCAACACCTTCGCCGTCGGGCTGGAGGGCTCCAGCGACCTCGTCGCCGCCCGGCAGGTGGCGGATTACCTGGGCACCACGCACCATGAGTACGTGATCCCGCCCGAAGAAGTGGTCGAGGTGCTGCCCGACGTATTGCACCACCTGGAAAGCTACGACCGCGACCTGGTGCGCTCGGCGGTGCCGACCTACTTCGTCGCGCGCCTGGCCGCGCAGCACGCCAAGGTCGTGCTGACCGGCGAGGGTGCGGACGAGCTGTTCGCCGGCTACGACTACTACGCCGACTACACCGATGGCGACGTGCTGCAGGCGGAACTGCAGCGCTCGCTACAATCGATGCACAACGTCAACCTGCAGCGCGTCGATCGGATGACCATGGCGCACAGCCTGGAAGCGCGCGTGCCGTTCCTGGACACCCAGCTGGTCGACCTCGCCATGGGCATCCCGGCCAGCCTGAAGCAGCGGCCCGAGGCCGGCTGCGACGGCGAGAAGTGGGTCCTGCGCAAGGCGTTCGAGGGCTGGCTGCCGGACAACATCGTCTGGCGCGGCAAGCTGCAGTTCGACCAGGGCAGCGGCTTCTCCGACTACCTGGCCGACTACGCCGAGCGGGAGCGCGCGGCCGGCCGGATCGCGACCGACGACACCGCCCGTTCGGCCGAGGAATCGCTCTACCGCAGCCTGCTGGCGCGCACCTTCAGGGACCCGGATCTGGTCCTGTCCCTGACCGCTCACTGGGACGCCGGCCGTGCGGACGCGCCGCCGAAGGTTGCGGAGTAACACCGGGTCGGTTGCGCGAGGCTCGGTCGTGTCTCCTTATCCTTCACTGGCAAGGATAGGGGACCCGCCGATACGGTCTGGCGAATATATCGTAGGGTGGATTCGCCGCGCTTCGCGGCAATCCACCGTGCGGCCGGCCTACCGGCGGACGCCGTTCGGCGGGGTGCTGCGCGACCCCGCCCAACAATTCCGCGCTACCGCGCGCCGATCCAGCGCTGCATGAAGCCGTCGAGCCAGGCGGCGAGCCGCGGATCGTGGTGTTCGGCGTCGGCGAAGATCGCCTCCTTCGGCTGCGCGCCAGGCCAGTCCAGCATGTGGCCGGCCTCCTCGATCCAGGTGGAGAAGATCTCGACCGTGGTCTCGGGGTGGAACTGCAGGCCGTAAGCATGGTCGCCCAAGCGGAAGGCCTGGTTCGGGAACACCTGTCCTTCCGCCAGCCGCTCGCCGCCGGGCGGCGTCTCCACCCCCTCGGTGTGCCAGTGGAAAACGCGCATCGGACCCGGGATCAGCTGCCGGCCGGCTTGCGTGGGCGCGATGTCGGCGTAGCCGATCTCGTTCAGGCCCTGTGGATGCGGACCGACCTCCCCGCCATAGGCCTTGCCCAGCAGCTGCGCGCCCAGGCACAGACCGAGCAACGGCCGCTCCCGGTCGCACCAGCCGCGGATGAAGTCGATCTCGTCCTGCAGATAGGGTTTCTCGGCCGTCTCGTTCGCGCTTTGCGGGCCGCCGTAGACCACCGCCAAGTCGTGGTCGGCGTCTGCCGGGTCGGGCAGCGGATCGCCCTTGGCGGCAAAGCGGTAGTCGAGTTCGTAGCCGTGCCGGCCAAGCCAGCCGGCGACGCGGTCGTCGCGCGCCTTGTCCATCTGGATGATCAGCAGTGCTTTTCCGGGCATGCCCGCAGCGTGTCCTTAGCGGTTGTCGGGGGAGCGGCGCGCGCACCCTACCCCGAGGCGTTGGCGCCGACAAAGGCCCGCATGTGCCAGGACGCCTGATCCGGGTTATAGCGGTAGTCGGTTCCGACCGGACAGGCCCGCCGGGCGAGGCAGCCGCCGTCGACGCAATCCTGCCCGGCCGGCGTTGCGATATGGCTGGCGCAGGCGGCGACATCGTAGCCCGCGCCCGTAAACGCGCCCACCGGGCAGGTCGTCAGGCACGGCTTATCCGGGCAGCTGTCGCAGGGCCGCGCCCGCTCGTCGGCCGGCGGCAGCTCGAGCGGTTCTTCGAACACCAGCGCGCCGCGGTAGGCGTGCCAAAGGCCGTAGTCAGGGTGGATCAGGATGCCGATCGGTGAGGGATAGACCGGCTCGGCCCGCTGGGCCCAGCGCTGGAAGGGGGCGTAAGGCGGCCCGTCGAACGGCAGTACGGCGCGCGCCCCGAACGCCTGGGCGAGGTCGGTCATCACCCGACGGGTCCAGCGATCCAGACCGTTCGGGTGTCCGTCGCACGCTTCCGGCGCCTGCGGGAAGACCCGCCACAGGTCGGGCCCTGCGTTGCCGACCATCAGGACCGTCCCCTCGCCCTCCGGCAGGCCGTCGTCGGGCGTGGCGCGGAAACCGCCGCGCAGCAGCAGTCCCTGGATCTTCAACGACGTGGCGACGTGTTCGGCGACGCTCATGCCGGCCACTCCGGCGAGCCGGTCAGATCGCTCACGGGATCGCCGTCGCAGCCGTGTTCGCGCTGCGGCAGGCGGTCCGTGATCGGGTAATAATCGCCCTTCTCGGCCGTATGGATATGGCCGATCAGCTCCAGGCCGCTCGGATCGTCCAGGCTGCCCGCCAGGATCGACAGGCGGTCGGCGCTGTCCCACTTCCAGAACAGGGCGCTGCCGCAGCGACTGCAGAAGCCGCGCTCGGCGTTGTCGCTCGCCCGGTACCAGGTGATCGCCTCGCCGCCCGTGATCTCGACGTTGGAGCGCGCGGCCTGCGTCGCCGCGAAATAATGGCCGCTTTGCTTGCGGCACTGATGGCAGTGGCAGGCGATCACCGGGCGCATCGGCCCGTCGACGTGATAGCGCACCGCCCCGCACAGGCAGCCGCCGGTCCGCACACGCATCGCTGAAGCCTCCCTGCAGGTCCGTCTTGCTGTCGCGCCGCTTGCTCTTACGCCACGCGCACAGATGGCGCCGGGCGTGCCGGGCGGAAAGAGCCCGCGCGACTCAGCCCGACACCGTGCGCTCCTCCCGCGGGGTCTTGGCGAAGAACTCCCGGTAGCACTTGGAGAAGTGGCTGGCGGAGACGAAGCCGCAGGCCAGCGCCACGTCGAGCACCGACATCGACGTCTGGTGCAGCAGCATACGCGCCCGGTGCAGCCGCATTTCCAGGTAATAGCGCGTCGGCGTGCGCCCCAGGTACTTGCGGAACAGACGTTCCAGCTGGCGGGTCGAGAGCCCCGCCCGGCGGGCGAGCTCGGCGCGCGACAGCGGTTCCTCGACGTGCTCCTCCATCAGCGCGATCACGCTCAACAGCTTGGGGTGCGAGATCCCCAGGCGCGTGCGCAGGGCCATCCGCTGCTGGTCGTGCGGGTCCCGGATTCGTTCGTGGATGAAGTTCTCCGACACCGCCGTGGCGAGGTCGCGGCCGTGCTCCAGCGCGATCAGCGACAGCATCATGTCGAACGCCGCCTCGCCGCCCGAGCAGGTCAGGCGGTTGCCGTCGATCTCGAACAGCTCGTCGGAGATGTCGAGCTCCGGATAGGCTTCGGCGAAGGCGTTCAGGTTTTCCCAGTGGATGGTGCAGCGGTAGCCCTCCAGCAGCCCAGCCCGGGCCAGCAGGTAGGCCCCGGTCGAGACCGCGCCCAGCCGCACGCCCTGGCGCGCCTGCCGGCGCAGCCAGGCGATCGTGCCCCGGTCGTCGTACTCGATCCCGGCCAGACCGCTCACCACCAGCGCGGTATGCAGCTTGCCCGAGTCTTCCAGGCTGCCGTCGCATTTGATCTCGACCCCGCTGGAGGCCGGCACGGGCTGGCCGTCGAGCGACAGCAGGCGCCACTGGTAGAGCGTCTTGCCGCTCGCCCGGTTCGCCGCGCGCAACGGCTCCAGCGCGGAGGCGAAGGCGAACAGCGAGAAGTGCGGAACAAGCAGGAAACCGAAGGTATGGGCGCTGCCGGGCGCGCCGTGCATCGGGGCCCCGGTTCCGGCGGGCGAAGTGCCCGCCGTGGCGGTGCCGCGCTTTGGACCGTCAGCCGGACTTCTGGGTCCAGTCACGTCGCCTCCCCCGCGCCGTGCACCCCCGTCCCCAACGAAGGCTGCCGGCGCGTTGTTATGTCCACCTTGCCTGCGGCCGAGCCGGGCTCAGCCGGCGCGCGGCCGGGCGAGGA
The DNA here is from genome assembly GCA_964422775.1 of uncultured Rhodovibrio sp. Lineage (GTDB taxonomy): Bacteria > Pseudomonadota > Alphaproteobacteria > Kiloniellales > Rhodovibrionaceae > Rhodovibrio. The sequence continues at coordinate 18,498 of CAYRCO010000008.1, read as the reverse complement.
TGTCTTTTAAGGCCAACTTTTGTCGGCTGGAAAACAAACTCCGCGGGTCAACTATGAAATCTTACAAGCTCAAGGCAAAGCACAAACCCGCATGCCCGGCGGCCGGCGCCGCTCCCCTCGATCGTCGAATGCGCGCCACCGCCCGGGCAGCACGACCGATCAGGACAGCGAGGCAAGCGCGCATGACCCGTCGTCGACGCTCCAGTTCGAAGCGCACCACCGGCGGCGTCCAGCAGCAGCCCTGGACGCGGGCCCAGAACCCCTACCCGCCGATGAAGATCTTCGAGGACGCCGACCTCGAGCGCATCCACGACACCTCGATGCGCGTGCTGGAGGAGATCGGCGTCGAGTTCATGAGCGCGGAAGCGCTGTCGATCCTCGAGAAGGCGGGCGCTGAGGTCGACCACGCCAGCGGTCAGGTCCGCTTCGACCGCAACCTGATCGCCGAGCTGGTCCAGCAGGCCCCCGACAGCGTGACCCTGACGCCGCGCAACCCGGACCGGGCGATCACGCTGGGCGGCAGCCACTTCAACGTCGGTCTGGTCGCCGGGCCGCCCAACGTGCACGACTGCGTCAACGGGCGGCGCGACGGCAACCGCGCGGACTACGTCAAGATCCTGAAGCTGGCGCAGTCGCTGAACGCCGTGCACCTGATCGGTAACCAGCCGACCGCCCCGATGGAACTGCCGGCGGAGACCCGGCACCTGGACTGCTATCTGGACAACGTCACCTACACCGACCGGATTTTCCACAACACCTCGATCGGCGCCGAACGCGCGCTCGACGGCATCGACATCGCCGCGATCGCGCGCGGAATGACCCGCGACGAGCTGGTCGCCGACCCGAGCGCGCTCACCATCATTTCGGTCAATTCGCCCCGCCGGTTCGACGGCGCGATGGCCGAGGGGCTGGTGGAGACGGCCCGCTGGGGCCAGTGCACGGTGGTCACGCCGTTCACCCTGATGGGGGCGATGACGCCCGTGACCCTGCCGGCCGCGCTCGTGCAGCAGAACGCCGAGGCGCTGGCCGGGATCGCGCTCGCCCAGGCGGTGCGGCCGGGCGCGCCCTGCGTCTACGGCGCGTTCACCTCCAACGTCGACATGCGCACCGGCGCGCCCGCCTTCGGCACGCCGGAACACGCCAAGGCGCAGATCGCCGCGGGCCAGCTCGCCCGGCGTTACGGCCTGCCCTACCGCTCGTCCAACGCCAACGCGTCGAATGTCTGCGACGGCCAGGCCGCCTACGAAAGCCAGATGGCGATCTGGGGCGCGATGATGGGCGGGACCAACCTGCTCTACCACGGCGCCGGCTGGCTGGAAGGCGGCCTGACCGCGTCCTTTGAGAAGATGGTGATGGACGCGGAAATGCTGCAGATGATGATGGAGTTCATGAAGCCGGTGGCGGTCGACGACGACAGCCTGGGCCTGGAGGCGATCCGCGACGTGGCGCCCGGCGGCCACTTCTTCGGCATCGAACACACGATGGCCCGCTACGAAAGCGCGTTCTATACGCCCATGCTCTCCGACTGGCGCAACTACGAGAGCTGGCTGGAAGCCGGCGGCCACGACGCCACACAGCGCGCCACCCGGATCTGGCAACAACTGCTCGACGCATACGAAGCGCCGGCGATGGACGAAACGGTGCGCGAACAGCTCGACGCGTTCGTCGCCAAGCGCAAGGAAGAGCTCGCCCGCTCGGCCGCCTGACGCGGGCGCTTGACGGGCGTGTGCCGGGCGACCCAGCTTTAGGCGAGGTTAACGCCACATAAGCCAAGGGAGGGTTGAACGTTGGCCGGACACACCCGCCGTACCGTGCTGGGACGCGCGCTGCTGAGCGCCGCGGGGCTGGCGCTCGCCGCGCCGCTTGCGCTGTCGCCAGGCCCGGCGGCCGCGCAGGAGCCGATCAAGATCGGCGACCTGAACAGCTACACCGACCTGCCGGCCTTCACCATTCCCTACCGCAAGGGCTGGCAGCTGGCGCTGGAAGAGATCAACGCCGACGGCGGCGTGTTGGGCCGCAAGATCGAGGTGATCAGCCGCGACGATGGCGGCGCGCCCGGTGACGCGCTGAGCGTCGCCAACGAGCTGGTCCGCCGCGAGGGCGTGTCGATGCTGATGGGCACGCTGCTCTCCCACGTCGGCTTGGCGGTCAGCGACTACGCCGCCCAGCACGAGACGCTGTTCCTGGCGAGCGAGCCGCTGACCGACGCGCTCGCCTGGGAAAAGGGCAACGCCTACACCTTCCGTCTGCGTCCCGGCACCTACGTGCAGGCCGCCATGCTCGCCGAGCGCGCGGCCAAGCTGGACGCCGAGCGCTGGGCCGTGGTCGCGCCGAACTACGAGTACGGCCAGTCGGCGGTGAAGGCGTTCAAGCGGCTTTTGAAGGAAAAGCGCCCCGAGGTCGAGTTCGTCGAGGAGCAGTGGCCGCCCCTTTTCAAGATCGATGCCGGGGCGGTTGCCCAGGCGATCGACCGGGCCGAGCCGGATGCGATCTTCAACGTCACCTTCGGCTCCGACCTCGTGAAATTCGTCCGCGAGGGCACGACCCGCGGCGTGTTCCAGGACCGGCAGGTGGTCTCCCTACTGACCGGGGAGCCGGAGTGGATGAACCCGCTGGGCGGCGACGTGCCTAAGGGCTGGATCGTCACCGGCTACCCCTGGGACACGCTGGACACCGAGCGCCACCGGACCTTCCGGCAGGCCTACGAAGAAAAGTTCGATGAACCGCCGCGGATGGGCTCGGTCGTCGGCTACACCTCGCTCAAGGCGCTTGCCAAGGCGATCGAGATCGCCGGCACCACCGACAGTGCGGCGGTCGCCGGGGCGATGCGGGGCCTGTCCCTGCCCTCGCCGTTCGGCGAGATCACCTTCCGGGCGAGCGACCAACAGTCGACCATGGGGACCTTCGTCGGCGAGACCAAGCCGCTCGACGGCCGCGGCCAGCTGGTCGACTGGGCGTACAAGGATGGCGCCGACTATCTGCCGCCGGCCGAGCAGGTGAAGAATTGGCGGCCCGAGGGCAGTTAAGTCACCTGGGGGCTCAGCTCGCGCATGGGGATTTTCCCCACCGGCTACGGGATTTGTCGCCCGCGCCCGGTTGAAACCGGCACACGTCGTCCTCATCCTCGTCCATAGGCGCGGCGTGTGCCGGCAACGCGTGACGCGCTCGAATCCTGACCCAGAACGCTCCGGAGCACGCAATGAAGCTTTCCGACAATCAGGTGAAGGCGGTCGAGGAACAGACCGGCCTGCAGCCGATCCCGGAAGACAACCCTGCGATGGAACAGCTGAAGGAGAACTTCGGCGACCACACCTTCTATGTGGACGATCGCGGGCTGTACATCCTGGAAACCCCGCAGGAAGATACCCAGCAGGCCCAGGCGACGGCCGTCCAGGTCGCGCAGTGGACGGACGAGAACCGCAACGCCCTGCAGGCCCACGAGCCGCAGGCGACAGACGCGGTCTTCAGCCTGCAGCCGCAGGGTGACGGCGCCGAAGGCGCCAACGGCGCGGCGAACGACCAGGGTGACGGCCAGCAGCAGTAACGCTGGCCGCACCCGGTCCGCATCGCGACCGGTTTGCGAACACGGCCAACAGCTTTTCCGCCCCGCCGAACCTCTTCGTGCGGGTGGATGGGCTGTTGGCTTGTTTCGATTTCGGGCGTGGACGGTCCGCGTGCAGAAGCGCGTACTACGGCGGCTGCGGACATGCGAACACGAGCGTCCCGGCGAGCCCCTCTCCCCTGAAGGAGATGTTTGCGCGTCGCCTGGCACGGTTCGGAGAAGATGCTTCGAGACGCTTTGCTGGGCAAAGCTCCTCAGCATTAAGCTATCTTATCTTACTGATTAACCTATAACTTCATCCTGAGGAGGCTGGCGAGGCCAGCCGTCTCGAAGGATCGCTGACGGGTATCGCTAAGGCCATGCAACAGTCTGCGCACAAAGGATAAGGGGTGCGCGCCCATGGCGATGCGCATCAGGACTCCTTCGACACCGCTTGCTTACGCAAGCCGGATCAGGATGACGTCGACCAATTCATTCAGACAAAACAATGACGTCATGCTGAGCGGGCGCCGATCGGCGTGGTGTCGAAGCACGGCTGACGGGTGTCGCCGCCGCCCTGCGGGAGTCCCCCCAAGACCAGCGGCATCACACCGACCGCCTACGCGACCTCGCGGTTGACGGTGAAGCCGACGCCGTTGCGCTTCATCTGGAAGTCGCCCTCGGCAACCGCGTTCGACCAAGCGGCCGACTTCTTCAGACCGCCCAGCGGGTACATGTGCACCCGCTTGATCCCGCAGTTGGGATCGGTCTCGGCGTAGTGCGCCAGGTTGGAGACCAGCTCGTCCGGGGCGTTGACCGTCATCAGCTTGGTGACGTTCTTCGCCTGCCGCGTCAGGAAGCGCATCGACGCGCCGATGCCGCAGGCGCGGGCGTGGTTGATCAGGGTCTTCAGCGTCGCCAGGCCAGGCACGCCGATGTGCACCGGCAGGTAGATCCCCTCCGCCCGGATCTGGCGGTCCCAGTCGATGATCGGCTGGGACTCGAAGACGAACTGGGTGCAGATGTACATGCTGGCGTCGGTGCGCTCGGCAAAGCCCTGCTTCCAGCGCAACGCCTGCCAGATCGCCTGCTCCGGGATGTCCGGGCTGCCCTCCGGATGGCCCGCCACGCCGATGGTGGCGATGCCGTGGCGGTCGAACACCCCGGTATCGAGCAGCTGCATCGAGTCCACGAAGTCGCCGATCGGGCGGTCGACGGCGCCGGCGAGCGCCACGACCTGATCCACGCCGGCTTCGCCGACCAGCTGGCGGACGTATTCGTCCAGCGTCTTGGCATCCGGCAGCGACCGGGCGGCGACGTGCGGGGCCGGCTCCATGCCCTCGTTGCGCAGGCGCTTGGCGGTCGCGACCGTGTCGCGCCAGTCGCTGCCCGGCAGGAAGGTCACCGCCACCTTGGTGCCCACCGGAAGGTGGTCGCGGAAGTCGTCGATCTTGGCCGCACCGCCCGGCGTCGTCTCGATCGAGTAGTTCGCCATGAAGTCGACGATCTGCTCGGAGCGCGCACGGGGGGCCTGCGCGCGATAGGTCGCGGTCGCGGTGGCGGCGGCGGCGGGGGCGGTGCTGCGGTCCAGGAGGGTCATGGCGCGCGGATCCTTCACGCTTGCTGTTCGACGCCGCCGGCGGCGACAAGGGCTTTCAGTCGGTCTTCGTTGTAGCTGTCCTCGAGCCGGGCAGCCGCCGCGGCGGCCTCCGCCTCCAGATCGTCGCCAACCTCGCTCGGCGCGCCGCGCGCCCAGTGGGCCAGGTAATCGTCGGTCTCGCGCAGCCTGGCCTTCATCGCGGCCCGGTCGATCGCCGTTTCGAACCGCTCGGACAGCTGACGCTTCGCCGACTTACGACCTGATTTAACGATGACCTGGGCCGGAATATCCCGCCAATAGACGACCGTCAATTGCGCCATTGCGCCGCCTCTCGACTGTATGACTTATTGGGAGAACACATGGATTGATTAACTGAACCTTGCCAGTTCGGTTTCGAGCTCGCCGAAACCGGTCACGTCACGGATGTAGGCGAGCCCCAGCCGGTCGGCGGCGGCGCGCGCCTGCCGGTCAAGCTCGGGGTCATCGGTCTGCGCCAGGTAGACCAGCGTGGTATAGTTCCCGAAGTACATCTCCCTGAGCTCCGGAAATCGGTCGAGGCCCAGGCCTTCGACGATCAGCCGGTCGAAGTGGCGCACCAGATAGTCGGTCAGGTAGAAGCAGGCGGGATCTCGGTCGGCCATCGCGGCGAACGGGGCCTGGCCAGCGTAGGTCGCGTAGCAGTGCGGCCCCGGCAGACGGTCGACGCCCTCCTCCGCCAGCACGCGGTCCAGGTCGCCGCCGGTCCCGCAGTCGGCGTAGACGCAGAAAATACGGTCGTATCGGTCGCGGTTGGCGCGGATCTTCTCGCGCACGCCGCCCGGGATCTTGCCCGGGGTGTTGTGCCAGATCGCCGGCAGGCAGGTGAGCTCCATGTGCTCCCAGCCCTCGCGCTCGATCAGCGCCAGGATCTCCCGGGCCAGCGCACCGCAGCCGATCAGCAGCGTGCTCGGACGACGGTCGCCCGCATCGGCACGCACTGTCCCTGTGGCGGTGTCGGTCATGACCTGCCTCGTCACCGTCGGGTCGCGCGCTGTGCGCGCCGCCGCGGCTGCACGTTCGATCTTGGGAAGCTCGCGCTGCCGGCCGCTCACGCCGTGGCGGCGCGGGCGGCCGGCGTTTGGCGTGTTACTGCGCCGCTGCCATCGGCTGCGAATTGTGCCGGCGCATCATCAACTGCTTGGCCGTGTCCACGGCGACCGCGGCGTCGCGGCAGTAGGCGTCGGCACCGACGGCATCGGCAAACTGCTGGTTCAGCGGCGCGCCGCCCACCATGACGATGTAGTCGTCGCGGATGCCGCGCTCCTTCATGCCGTCGATCACAACCTTCATGTACGGCATCGTGGTCGTGAGCAGGGCGGACATGCCAAGAATGTCGGGCTGATGCTTCTCCAGCGCATCGAGGTAGTTCTCCAGCGGGTTGTTGATCCCGATGTCGATCACCTCGAAGCCGGCACCCTCCATCATCATGGTGACGAGGTTCTTGCCGATGTCGTGGATGTCGCCCTTGACGGTGCCGATCACCATCTTGCCCATCTTGGGCGCGTTGCTCTCCGCCAACAGCGGGCGCAGGATGTTCATGCCCGCCTTCATGGAGTTGGCGCTCATCAGCACCTCGGGCACGAACAGGATGCCGTCGCGGAAGTCCACGCCGACGATCCGCATACCCTCGACCAGCGCGGTCGTCAGGACGTTATATGGCTCCCACTCGCGCTCGAGCAGGATGTTGACCCCTTCGGCGACCTCGTCCTTCAGGCCGTCGTAAAGATCGTCCTGGATCTGCTTGACGAGTTCGTCGTCGTCCAACTCGCGCAGATCGAGATCGTCAGCGTCGCTCATCCTCAAACCCCGTGGTTCGCGTGTGACCGGTCGTCTCTCGCCGACGACCTTGAGTGTATTTGGCAGGCAAGCCGGCTTTGACGGCTGGCGTTGCCGCGACTTCGCGTATTCGAAAAGCGACAAACCGCCATTTCCTGCGCTCCCGCGCGGGGCAATGCGACCCGTTGGCGCGGTCGCGAGCCGTGAAAGGTGCGCAACCGAACGCGTCGTGCCACGGCGCTGGTGGGTTACGCCTTAATCGTTTCTTAAAAAACCATGCCTGGTGCCATCGTATTTACAAGTCGCAGACGAATGGAGGGCTTGTATTGCCGAGCGATATGCCGAGTTATACCGTCAGATAGCTGCGCCGAAGCGCGGCGTCTTCGGCCAGCGCGGTCATGCGGCCGTCGAAGCGCACCGCGCCCTGCTCCAGCACGACCGCCCGGTCGGCGACCGACTCGGCGAAGCGGAGGTTCTGCTCGCTCAAGAGCACGGTAACCCCGCTCGCCTTCAGCGCGCGCACCGCCTCGGCCATCTGCTGCACGATCACGGGCGCAAGCCCCTCCGACGGTTCGTCCAGCAGCAGCAGACGCGGGTTGCCCATCAGGGTGCGCGCCACCGCCAGCATCTGCTGCTCGCCGCCGCTGGTCTGCCCGGCCCGCCGGTCGCGCAGCTGCGCCAGGTTGGGAAACAGCCGCTCGACATCGGCGACCGTCCAGGGCGTCTTGCCGTCGCTCGGCGCGCGCCGGCCGACTTCCAGGTTTTCCGCCACCGTCATGTCGGGGAAAATCCGCCGCTCCTCGGCGACGTAGCCCAGTCCCGCGCGGGCGATCTGGAACGGCGGCCAACGGTCGATCCGGTGGCCTTCCAACTCGACCGCGCCGGCGGCCGGGGGTACCAGACCAATCAGCGCCTTCATTGTGGTCGACTTGCCCGCCCCGTTGCGACCCATTAGCGCGGTCACCTGCCCCGCCGGCACGTCGAAGCTCACGCCGAACAGCACCTGCGCGCGGCCGTAAAAGACGTCGAGATCGCGCACGCTCAGCATGCCGACGCCGTCTCGTCGTCCGGCTGGCCGAGATAGACCCGCTGCACCTCCGGCTCGCGGCGGACCGCCTCCGGCGTGCCGCGGGCCAGAACCCGGCCCTGGTGCAGCACCAGCACGCGGTCGGCGTGACCGAACACCACCTCCATGTCGTGCTCGGTGAACAGCACGGCGATCTGCCGGGCGCGGGCGATCTCCTGGGTCAGCGCCATCAGCTGGCCGCGTTCGGCCGGGGCCATGCCGGCGGTCGGTTCATCCATCAGCAGCACGCGCGGATCGTTGGCGAGCGCCACGGCCAGCTCCACCCGCTTGACGTCGCCGTAGGCGAGCGTGCCGCAGGTCCGCGCCGCCGCCCAATCCATGCCCACCTGGGCAAGCAGGTCGTGGGCGCGCGCCCGGGCGTACCGGTTGGCCCGACGCCACGGGCGCCAGAGTTGCCGGTCGCGCGACAACAGCGCGACCTGCACGGTCTCCGCAACACTCATCGACGCGAACACCGCGGCGACCTGGAAGGTCCGTCCGACGCCAAGCCGCCAGACCGCGCGCGGCGGCAGCCCGGTGATCTCCCGGCCGGCCAGCCGCACGTGACCGGCATCGGCCCGTTCCTGGCCGTTCAACAGGTTGAAGCAGGTCGACTTGCCGGCCCCGTTGGGCCCGATCATCGCCAATACCTCGCCAGCGGCGACGTCGAACGAGACGCCGTCGACCGCGCGCACGCCGCCGAACCGCTTGGCCAGGTTCTCCGCTTCCAGCACCGCGCCGGTCATGCCGACGTCCCCGGTCCGGCCGGCCCGGGCTGGCGCCGGTCCTCCTGCAGCGCGCGCAGGTTGCCGACGACGCCGCGCGGGAAGGCGATGCACAGCGCCACCACGCCGGCGCCCACGATCGCCCGCCAGTAGTCGGTCTCGCTCATCAGCCAGGTCTGCAGGCCGTCGAACACCGCCGCACCGACCAGCGGACCGGCCAGCGTCTGCACTCCGCCCAGCAGCACCATAACCAGCGCGTCCAGCGACATCGGGATCGCCAGCACCTCTGGAAACACGCTTCCCTTGGAGAAGGCGTAGAGGCCGCCGGCCAGCCCGGCGAATGCGCCCGCAAGGGTGAAAGCGTACCAGCGCTGCCGGCGGGTGTGGATGCCGACCGCCTCCGCCCGCAGGGTGCTGTCGCGCGCCGCCCGCAGGCCGTAGCCGAACGGCGCGAACACGATCCGGCGCAGCAGCAGCACCGCGAGCGCCACCAGCCCCAGGGTCAGCCAGTAGAACGCCGCCGGATCGCTCGCCCAGGCGGCCGGCCAGATGCCGAGCAGGCCGTTGTCGCCGCCGGTCACCTCGACCCACTGGAAGGCGACCGACCAGGCGATCTGGGCGAAGGCGAGGGTCAGCATCGCTAGATAGACGCCTGACAGGCGCACGCAGAACCAGCCGAACACGAAAGCGCCCAGCGCGCCGGCGACCGGCGCCAGTGCCAGCGCGCCCGTCATCGGCGCGTCCCAGTGCGTCACCGACAGCGCGACCGCGTAGGCGCCAAGGCCGAGGTAGGCCGCGTGGCCGAACGAGATCATCCCGCCCACGCCCATGATGAACTGCAGGGAGGCCGCGAACAGCGCGAAGATCAGGATCTCGCTTGCGACCGAAAGCAGATAGCCGCCCGCCACCACCGGCAGCGCCGCCAGCGCCAGCACCAGCGCGAGACCGATCAGACCAAGCGTCCAGCCTTCCGGCCTGAGCGGGCTCTCCGGCGCGCCGTGGGTGGCGCTACCGGCCAGTTCCTTGCGGCCCAAGAGGCCCTGCGGCCGCAGCACCAGCACGACCGCCATCACCAGGAACAACAGCACGATCGAGATCTCTGGCAGGATCAGGATGCCGAAGGCGTTCAGCTGCGCGACCAGCAGCGCCGCCAGGAACGGTCCGGCGATCGAGCCCATGCCGCCCACCACCGTGACCGCGAACACCTCCGCGATGATGTTGAGGTCCATGTTGAGGTTCGCGGCCTCGCGCGGGATCTGCACCGCGCCCCCTAAACCGGCGAGCGCGGAGCCCAGGAACACAACACCCGTGAACAACTTCTTCTGGTCGACGCCCAGCGCGCCCACCATCTCCCGGTCCTGGGTCGCCGCGCGCACCAGCACGCCCCAGCGCGTGCGGTGGAACAGCAGCCACAACCCGGCCAGCACCAGCGGCCCGAGCGCGATCAGCACCAGGTCGTACTCCGGGACCTTCCGGCCCAGCAGGCCGACCGCGCCGTCCGCGCCCGGCGCGCGCGGGCCCAGCAGGTCCTGCGGGCCCCAAGTGAGCAGCGTGGCGTCCTTGATCACCAGCACCAGGCCGAAGGTTGCGAGCAGCTGGAACAGTTCGTGCGAGCGGTAGAGCCGGCGCAGCACCGTGACCTCGACAAGCGCGCCCAGCAAGCCCACGCCAAGCGCGGCCAGCGGCAACGCGAGCCAGAAGCCCAGCCCGCCCAGAAGCGGCATCAGCGCGCCGGAAAGCGAATAAGCGCCGTAGGCCCCGACCATAAAGAATGAGCCGTGCGCGAAGTTCACGATTCGCGTCACCCCGAAGATGATCGAGAGCCCGCAGGCGACCAGGAACAGCGCGGACGCGCTCGCCAGGCCGGTCAGGAACTGCACCACGACGAAGTCCATGGCCGGGAGACTAGCGATCAGCATCCCGCATGACAGGAGTTTTTCGCCCTGGGCGCGCTGTCGCAGCGCCGAGCGCGCGGCTTGCTCAAAGGCCGCGGGCACGCTATGCGCACGGGAGCCCGCCGACGCGCGCTCGCGCGCGCCTGACGCGGTCCACCACACGGAGCCCCGGCATGCCGCTATGGCGTTTCATCCCCGTCGCCGATCCCCGCGACAGCCACTGGCAGGACCGCCAGATCCGCGACGGGCTGGTCGTGCGCGCCCCGACGGCCGCGATGGCCCGGATCTACGCCGAGCGTGACGTGCCGAGTTCCGTGCGCGGGGTGGTCGGGAACGAGACCCGCAGCTACCGCGGCGGATTCGCCGACGCCAATCTCTACTGGGTGCAGCGCGTCCCCGCCGACGAAGCCAAGCAGCTGGGCGGCGACTCCGGCGCGGACGGCGTTGTCCAGGAAGGCACCGCGCGCGAGACCGAGTTGGCCGTCTATTATGGCGAGGCCGGCGCGCGGCGGCGCGAGCAGACGTCTTAAAGCGCCTGGCACCCCGCCGGTGCTGACGTCGGGACCGAAGGTTGCGCCGGCCGCTTCAACGGACAATTGTTGGTTTTTGTTGCGCAGAGCGATCGCATCGTCCGCGGCGGTCCGACGCGTTGGACGTCATCTAGGGTCATGCGACGGCGCTTAACCTGGGTCCGAGCATGACCGGCTCTCATCGCCTCCAGCGTCGCCCGATCTCTGGGCGCGCGACGGTCTTTAGCGAGAAGATGTCGCACCCGTGGAAGCCGGCGGGGCACGACTGGGCGCCTGATAGGCGTGGCCGCAGCGGATCTGCCGCGCGGCCGCTTCCACCGCAGCCCTGATCCGCGCCCCAAGCCACGGAGCCGCCCCTTAAGATGGCCCACACCGTCGTCACCTCTCACAAGAAGAAGGTCGTGATCGGCAACGATCAGCCCTTCTGCATCATCGGCGAGCGGATCAATCCGACGGGCCGCAAGAAGCTGGCGGCCGAAATGGCCGATGGCGACTTTTCCACCGTCGAGCGTGACGTGGTCGCCCAGATCCAGGCCGGCGCGCACATGCTGGACGTCAACGCCGGCATCCCGCTGGCCGACGAGCCGGCGATCCTCGCCCAGACCATCAAGCTGGTGCAGGAACTGACCGACGTGCCGCTGTCGATCGACAGCTCGATCGTCGAGGCGCTGGAGCGCGGTCTCGAGGTCTACCAGGGCAAGCCGCTGGTGAACTCGGTCACCGGCGAGGACGAACGCCTGGAGCAGGTCCTGCCGCTGGTGAAGAAGTACAACGCCGCCGTGGTCGCGATTTCGAACGACGAGACCGGGATCTCCGAGGACCCGAACGTGCGCTTCGAAGTCGCCAAAAAGATCGTCCAGCGCGCGCAGGACCACGGCATCCCCAAGGAAGACATCGTCGTCGACCCGCTGGTGATGCCGATCGGCGCGCTCGGCCAGGCGGGCCGGCAGGTGTTCCACATCCTGAACCGGCTGCGCGACGAACTCGACGTCAACTCCACCTGCGGGGCGTCCAACGTCTCCTTCGGCCTGCCCAACCGGCACGGCCTCAACGCGGCGTTCCTGGCGATGGCGTCGAGTAACGGCATGACCTCGGCGATCATGAACCCGCTGCACGAGCCGGAAATGCAGGGCATCCTGGCCGCCGACGTGCTGATGGGCACCGACAGGGACTGCCTGCGCTGGATCAAGCGCTACCGCGAGCCGTCGCAGGCGGAGGCCGGCGGCGGCGAAGGCCGCGAGGACCGCCGGGAGCGCCGTCGCCGCCGGGCGAGCTAGCGCCGGGCTTCTCGCGGCTGCCGCGGGGTGCGGCGCGGCGGCGCGGCCGTGGCGGCACGATTTCGGGCAACCTCCTCACCCTGTCCCTCTCCGCCAGTGGGGGGAGAGGGACAGGGTGAGGTGGCCCGCACGGCGCCCGCTAGCGGACCCATAAAAGAGGACCCGGATGGCCGACAGCCAGGATACCGCTCTGATCGTCTTCACGCCCTCGGGCCGGCGCGGCCGGTTCGAGAAGGGAACGCCCGTGCTGACCGCCGCCCGGCAGCTGGGCGTCGACATCGACAGCGTGTGCGGCGGCCGGGGGCTGTGCGGGCGCTGTCAGTGCACGATCGGCGAAGGGCGCTTTGCCAAGCACGGGATCGAAAGCTCGGCCGATCACGTCAGCGCTTGGTCCGAGACGGAGACGCAGTACCAGCAGCGCGCAAGGCGGCGGCCGATCAAGGCTGGCCGGCGCCTGTCGTGTCAGACCCAGATCCTGGACGACGTCGTCGTCGACATTCCCGCCGACGCGCAGGTGCACAAGCAGGTCGTGCGTAAGCGCGCCGAGGCCCGGGACATCATCGTCGATCCGGCGGTGCGCCTGCACTACGTCGAGGTCGAGCAGCCGGACATGCACAAGCCCACCGGCGACCTCGAGCGCGTCTACGCCGCGCTCGAGGCGCAGTGGGATCTGCACGAGCTGGAGGACTGCGACCTCTACACCATCCAGTGGCTGCAGAAGGCCCTGCGCGACGGCGACTGGAAGATCACGGTCGCTGTCCACATGGGCAAGCGGATCACCGCCGTCTGGCCCGGCTTCCGCGACCGCGCCTACGGCCTCGCCGTCGACGTCGGCTCGACCACGATCGCCGCCCACCTGTGCGACCTGCAGTCGGGCGAGGTGCTGGCCTCCAACGGCGTCATGAACCCGCAGATCCGCTTCGGCGAGGACCTGATGAGCCGGGTCTCCTACGCCATGATGAACGACGGCGGCGCGCGCGAGATGACCGAGGCGGTGCGCGGCGCGATGAACGAGCTGATCGCGGAGACCGCCGCGGAAGCCGGCATCGGGACCGACGAGATCCTGAACGCGACCTTCGTCGGCAACCCGATCATGCACCATCTGCTGCTCGGCATCGATCCGACCGAACTGGGCGGCGCCCCGTTCGCGCTCGCAACGTCCGCGGGTCTGACGCTGTGGGCGAGCGAGATGGGCATCGAGCTGCACCGCGACGCGCGCGTCTACGTGCTGCCCTGCATCGCCGGCCACGTCGGCGCGGACACCGCCGGCGTGGCGCTGTCGGAAAGCCCGCACCTGTCCGAGGACACGGTGCTGATCGTCGACGTGGGCACCAATGCGGAGATCCTGCTCGGCAACAAGCACCGCGTGCTCGCCGCCTCCTCCCCCACCGGCCCGGCGTTCGAGGGGGCGCAGATCTCCGGCGGGCAGCGCGCGGCGAACGGCGCGATCGAACGCGTGCGGATCGATCCCGAGACGCTGGAGCCGCGCTACAAGGTGATCGGCTGCGACCTCTGGTCGAACGAGGACGGCTTCGACCGGACCGTGCGCAAGATCGGCGTTACCGGAATCTGCGGCTCCGGGATCATCGAGGCGTTGGCGGAGATGTATCTGGCCGGCGTGATCGCGCCCGACGGCACGATCGACGGGGCGCTCGCCGAGCGCACCAGCCGGGTGCAGAAGGACGGGCGCACCTGGTCCTACCTCTTGAACGCCGGCGAACCCGAGGTGCGGATCACGCAGAACGACGTCCGGGCGATCCAGCTCGCCAAGGCCGCACTCTACGCCGGCGCGCGCCTGCTGATGGATCAACTTCAGATCGACGACGTCGACCGGATCGTGCTCGCGGGCGCGTTCGGCAGCCACATCGACGTCAAGTACGCGATGATCCTGGGCCTGATCCCGGACTGCGACCTCGCCAAGGTGAGTTCCGCCGGCAACGCCGCGGGGACGGGCGCACGCATTGCGCTTCTGAACAAGAACGCCCGGCCGGAGATCGAACGCGTGGTCCGCCAGATCGAGAAGGTCGAGACGGCCGTCGAGCCAGCGTTCCAGGCGCACTTCGTGGAAGCGATGGGCTTCCCGCACTCGACCGCCCCCTATTCCAAGCTGCGCCAATCCGTTCCGCTGCCGGACGTCAAGAAGGCCGCCCCGCCCGAAGGCGGCGAGCAACGCACCGGCCGACGCCGCCGGGCGCGCGCGGCGAGCTGAGGGCTCCCATTTGGTCCCCTCTCCTGCACTGGGAGGAGAGGGCTTAAGGAGAGGAGGTAGCCGCGCCCCGTGATGTCGAGGCATCCTCCTCCCCTCGCCCCTCCTCCCATAGGAGGAGGGGAATCACTTGGGCGCATCCCATCGGCCACAGCACACCCATCTCGCCAGCCGCCCTGCCCTGGTGCTAGACCCGTCACCAACGCCAAGAGAGAACCGGTCTGGGGAGGCCTGGCGCCATGCTGCCCGACGTCGGGGGCTACGACGCCCTGGTGCGCGAATTCCGCTGGAACGTGCCCGCGCGCTACAACATCGCGGAGGCCTGCTGCGACCGCTGGGCGGCGAAGACGCCGGACGCGCCGGCGCTGATCCAGTGGACCGATGCCGGCGTGCGCGCCGTCAGCTTCAAGGATCTGCGTGCGCGCGCCGACCGCTTGGCGAACGCGCTTGTGGGCCTGGGGGTTGAGCCCGGCGACCGGGTCGGCATCCTGCTGCCGCAGTGCCTCGAGGCGGCGGAGGCGCATCTCGCCGTCTACAAGCTGGGCGCGGTCGCGATCCCGCTGTTCACCCTGTTCGGGCCGGACGCCCTCGCCTACCGCCTGGCCGACAGCGCGGCGGTCGCCCTGATCGGCACGGCCGAGGGGCTGGCGACGGTGGATACCGTGCGCGACCAGATCCCCGACCTGCGCCACCGGATCGCCGTCCAGGGCGAAGCGCCGGACGCCCACGGCTATGAAGATTTGCTGGCCCTGGCGCGCGATCGCTTCCAGACCGCCGACACGGCGGCCGACGATCCGGCGGTGGTGATCTACACCTCCGGCACCACCGGCAACCCGAAGGGCGCGCTGCACGCCCACCGCGTGCTGTTGGGCCATCTGCCCGGCGTGGAATTCCCGCACGAGCTGTTCCCCAAGCCAGGCGACCGCTTCTGGACGCCGGCGGACTGGGCCTGGATCGGCGGTCTGCTCGACGTACTGCTGCCGTCGCTCGCCCACGGTGTGCCGGTGGTGGCGCACCGCTTCGCCAAGTTCGATCCGGAGCGGGCGCTGGCGCTGATGGCGAAAACGGAGGTGCGCAACACCTTCATGCCGCCGACCGCGCTCAAGATGCTGCGCCAGGTCGAGCGGCCGGCCGAGCGCTTCGGCGTGCGCCTGCGCTCGATCGGCAGCGGCGGGGAGACGCTCGGCGCGGAACTCTTGGACTGGGGCCGCGGCGCCTTCGGGCTGACGATCAACGAGTTCTACGGCCAGACCGAATGCAACCTGGTCGTCGGCAACTG